>WTJY01000390.1 GCA_011524645.1 Anaerolineales bacterium
TGTGAAGCAGTAAAAGAGTACAAAATATCATATTTTGATAAATCTCTTACAACGGCTATAGTTCACTTTTTATATTTGAACTTTGCAAAACGCTCACGGCTAGATCGGCCGTGGGCGTTTTTTGTTTTAGAGGCCGTCTCTGATCGTTCGTTGATCGTTTTGTCAGCATTTACAAATCGGCGTTGTGTTTTATACTACAAGGTGAATAAGGCGTGAATGTGAGGTATCTTCATCACGCTTTTTGTATTGTCAAAATAATGCCACCGTGCTTTGCAGGGTTTGTAATGAGAAGTTTTAGCCTCTAGACTGTATATTCGCTGATCTTTAACCGCTTATGTCTGAAAAACGAACCGATAAAACCGAAGATAATACGCAACGCACAGCCGAAGGAGGCGTGACCCGTCATGATTCTGCGGGCTCGTTAAACGTTCAAATCGGCCGTGACATTGAAGGGGATATTACCGGCCGAGATCGGTATGAAGGGGATGTTACGACGGTCGGTCGCGATCAAGTGACCACCAACATCGCTGGTAGTCAGAGCAATGTCGGTCGCGATCAAGTTATTTACAATTATTATGGTGGTGTGCCGCAAGAGGACGAAGAGGAGCCAGCCCCCGGTGAGCCTCCATACAAAGGGGAGCAGAATTTTACGCGATTAGATGCGGAGATTTACACCGGCCGTGAAGAGCTGATCAACGAATGTTTAAATTTGTTGCAAAACAGTTCTCTGCTGGCGATTACGGGGCAGTCGAAAATCGGTAAATCATCATTTATTCGCGGTGGTGTTGCCCCCGCCTTAAAAGATCCCAAGCATCGCGCGACCGGGGGGTTGGCTCCTTCTGGTAGTTCGCGCTGGCCGGTCTATGTCATTACCCCGGCGGTCAACCCCTTGCAGTCATTAGGGGCTAGCTTAACTCGGGATTCGTCATCGATTCGGACCGCGTTCACCGTTGCCGAAGATATGATGCAAGACAATCGCAGCTTCGCTTTGATGGCGCGCCAAATCGCCAACGATGCGGGCGCAGAGCGGATATTGTTGATTATCGATGAGTTCGAAGAGCTATTTACGATCTGTAAGGATGAAGAAATACGGCTCGCGTTTATCGATAACTTGATGACTGCGGTGAACTCTCCTGCTCATAGCGGGGCGGTGACTGTTATCTTGGGTATCAAATCGATTTACTTGCGCGATGATGAGTTGAACCATTACGAAGATTTGTGGGGGATGATTGAGCGTAACAAGGTCGTTCTGCCCCGTTTGACCCAAGCGCAATTGCGTGAGGTGATTGAAAAACCGGCCGAAGCCGGAGGCTGGGAATTTGAGCAAGGGCTTGTCGATTATTTGCTTCGTGAAGTGGGGGATGAACCGGGGGCTTTGCCTTTGTTGCAGATGGCCCTGCATAAGACATGGCAACGCCGTCGCGGCCGTAAGATGACATTTTCGGGCTATGGTGAAGTGGGGAACATTCATCTTTCTTTGATTGATCGTGCGGAACTGGTTTATCATCAAGGGCTAAATACGATGGAGCAAGCGATCGCTCAAAACCTGTTTATGCGACTGACCGAGCTGGGAGAGGGGACCCAAGACGGCCGTCGGGCGATTCTCCTGAGCGAACTGTCTGAATCTAGCGAAGAAGATCGCATGACGGGCGATATGAAACAGTTTTTGCAGAAGATGGCCGATGCTACCTTGATTACTGTTAGCGATAAAACGATTCATGTGAGCCATGAAAGCTTGATTCGCCAGTGGCCACGTTTACACCATTGGATCGAAGAGAACCGTGAAGAGTTGCGTGTACAGCGACAATTGTCACGAGATGCCAAGCAGTGGCAGTCGAGTAGCCGACATCAAGATGTGCTGTACCGTGGTGTACGGCTGGCCCGCGCCCTAGATATGGTGAGCGAGGCTAATTTCCAGTTGAATCCGCTAGAAGACGAGTTTTTAACACGCTCCAAAGAAGCGGTGGATCGGGAAGTGGCTGAGCGGGAAGCGATTCGGCAAAAGCAATTAGACGATGCTGAGCAGATTGCACGGCTAGAGCGACAAAAAGCGGCCGAACAAGAGGAGCGCGCTGAAGCACAGCGAGAAACGGCTAACACCTTGCGCCGTTCCGCTCGCCGGATGACGTGGGCGGCGATCGTTTCGCTTGTATTGACGATCGTGGCATTGGTCGCGACTTATATCGCCCAGCAAAATCGTCAACAGCTCGCCGAAAAATCTCGTGTGACGCGCGCACGGGAATTGGCTTCGCATGCTCAAGATAATTTGGCTGAGTTCCCACAACGCGCGCTTCTTTTAGCGATAGAAGCGATGTCTGTCTATGAAGATGGAGACGCCCCTCTCGATAATCCGCTGCATGTTACTGAACCGCTTGTGCCTGATGCGGTAAACGCTTTTCGCAGTGCGTTAGCCAACGTCGGTGGTTTCGGCTTCACTTCAGTGCCCGGTGTGTATGAAGAAGACACCGTGGTGAATGCGGTGACTCGTTCTCTGAATGATCGGTGGCAAGCGGCCGGTCTTGTTGACGGCCGAATTATCATCTGGGATGACCAAACCGCTATGACCGCCCCGTTTTTGCTCAGTGATAGCTATCCCAATTACGCCAATGCTGAAGTGGTTGCGTTGACGTTTGGTGCTGATGATCAGTATCTTTATTCGAGTCATGTGGGCGGCGTTCTTTTGCAATGGGATCTGTTTGATCTTACGTTGCCCCCTGTTGAAATCAATGATAATAATTCGACAGCGGCACCGATTGCGATTGATGCCAGCGATCAATTTTTGGTGGTGGGGAATGATAATGGGTTGGTTTTTGTGTGGCCGATTAATGATATAACGGCTGCCCCGACCGTCTTGTCTGGTCATACAGATCAGGCTTATGCGGTGGCACTTTCACCTGATGGTGTATGGCTGGTGACCGGCAGTGAAGATACAGATTTGCTCGTTTATGAGACGGCCGATCTGACCAAAACACCGGTTAAACTAGATACACACAATGAACCGATTTTTAGTATCGATTTTAACCAACAAACGAATCAGATGGTTACGGCCGGAGGGACCCCTCCTTGGATCGCTTTAAACAGCCAAGATGCGATCACCCATGTGTGGGATATCAGCCAGGGGTTTAGCGAAACGATGACTCCGATCGCTGATTTACGCGGTCATAATTCCTTCTTGGTCCAAGCGGAATTTAGTCCTGATGGGCAGTGGCTGGTGACGGCGAGCTATGATCGTACCTTGAATTTGTACGAGACAGATGGCTATACGGCCGAACCGTTGGTTTTACATGGGCATGAAGGGCCGATTACCGATGTGCAGTTTGCGGCGGATAATTTGAGCTTTGTCACCGCTAGCGAGGATGGGACCGTTCGTCAGTGGTATTTAACCGCCTATTTTGGTGGGATTTATGCTTCACCGGTGACCCTAACCGATCCCGACACCTTTATTACCGCCATGACCGTAGATGAAACCGACTCTTGGATTGCAGCCGGTGGCCAAGATGGGGCGGTCTATCTATACAACTATCATCGTTTGCTCAGCTATGAAGATACCGGAGTGCAGCTTTTAGACCCACATGAAAAGCCGATCCATACCTTGGCGTTTTCCCCTGCACGTGCTCAAGCGCGTTACTTGGCTTCTGGAGGGGCTGATGGGGTGATTAAATTGTGGTCCCTAAGCGATACATTGGCTTTGGCGACACCGATTGTTTTGCAGGCCCATCAAGAGGCGGTGATGGAAGTGGTGTTTACTCCCGATGGTCGCTGGCTGGTGTCTGGTGGGCATGAAGGAACGGTCTATGCGTGGGATTTGCAAGTTGATCCACCCGCACCCCGCTTGCTGGGTGAATGGGAAAAAGGGTTTATTCATACGATGCAATTTACTACGATCTCTGAGGAGCAACCGGCCGAAGATACGGAGTGGTTGGTGGCGACAAGTGGCCCGGCTCCTGATGCGTTTGATCGGACGACCCAAAACAAAGTGTTACTTTGGGAGTATTCGTATCAAGAGGGGACTTGGCTTGGTGAGGTGATCAAATTGACCGGACCGAGCGATAGCATTGTGGCGATCGATATGTCAGATAACGATCTCTTCTTGGCTGCCGGTAGTGCGGATCACGCTCTTTATATTTGGGACCTCGAAAACTTAGATGACCCGCCTGTGATTATTACAGATTACCCAGATGGGATTCGCGATGTCGAATTTTCGTATGATGGAGAATTATTGGCCGTGTCTGGCTGGTCAAAAGATGTTTATGTTTGGGATGTCGAAGACATTCGTCGGCCGCGCCCCCCCTATATTTTGCGCGGGCATACCCAGTGGGTGAATTCAATCGCTATTGATCCCGATGGAGAATGGCTCGCGAGTGCCAGTCATGATGGGACTGTGCGGCTTTGGGAACTTGATGCGCTCTTCGAATTGAATATCACCGAGCGAGATTTAGATCTCGATGAGATTTCGGTACAGCGAGACCTGAGTTTGGCAACCAGTTCAAATCTGACAGAATCAACTATTTTGGGCTCTGGATCGGGGGCGGCCGATCATGTTGAATTTAGCCATAGTGGGGATTGGATTATCGCTTCTGGGGCGGACTTTTCAGTTAAAGCTTGGGATTTAAACTTAGATCGATTGATGTATGTGGCTTGCGCGACGGCCGGCCGAGCCTTGGCCAATACGGATGATGAATGGCAAAGATATTTTCCTGATGATCCCTATCACCCACGGTGTACCCCAGCTACAAATAGCGAGCAGATTTTGCGTGTAGAAGCGACTCGGGTTGGGAACGATCTTGGCGACGAATAGCATTAAGTGATAAGGGGCCTACACATGTTCTCCCCCCCCTGTTCACGCCCTGTTTACGTTGAATTTACGACCCACACATGGAGTAAATTTCCACACGCCCTTATCCTTTTTCTGTGCTTTATCTTCTTATTATTCCCCATGAATATATTTCTACACAGTAGTAATCTGTTTTCTATCTATTACCGAAAAGCCCTGAATTATAGGATTTATCAAACTGATGCTAAACATTTCCGCAATCGATTCTACCCAACTAGATGCCATTCCTGAACCGACGAATTGGCAAGCCCCTCATATTTCAGAGCTTGTTACCGAACAGCTTTTTGTCGGGACATTTATTATGGACGATTCTGGTCTTGTGATTTATGCGGATCAAGCGGCCGCGTTGCTATTGGGCCAAAATCAGAACGCGCTATTACAACAGAAAGGGCAGGATTTACTCGGTGAGGAACCGTTTGCCTCACTTGAGTTGAGCGTGGGGCAAGTTCATCGATATACAACGATACTGAAGTCTTATCGATCTCGGGCGAATAAAGCCTCGATTACATTGAATAGTAGCCAAGTAGACGGCAAAATTTTAATTATTGCGTCTCTCGCTGTAGTAAATGACAGCCCCGATATGGAAAATGCCTTGCATATGAATCAGCGGCTAGCCAGTTTAGGCATGTTAACCGCGAGTATTGCCCATGAATTAAAAAATCCGATTAATGTGATTACCAATACATGCGACAACATGAGCTTGGCTTTGGAAGAGGACGGGGTACAGAGCAGTTTGAGCTTAATCCGACATGTCGCCTTGGTTCGCAAGAATGCTTGGCACTGCGCCCGTTTGGTCGAAACATTACGCTCTTACATGCATAAAAACCAGCATGGACATATGGTGCCCTTAAACAGTTTGGTCAACGATGCGATTAGTTTGGTTCAGCCTCAATTTGAACGGCAGAAAAATGTCAGCCTCAATTTAGAATTGGCTGAAGATGTGGGTGATCTGATGTGTGTGACAACCCAAGTGATTCAAATCATTGTCAATTTGCTGACCAACGCTTGCGATGCGGTTGATCCAACTGATGGGCAGGTGTGGGTTAAGACATGGGCTGTTCCCGAGTTCGATTCTGTGGCGATTTCGGTGCGTGACAACGGCCGTGGTATTCCGGAAGAATTGATCGAAGAGATTTTTGAACCGTTTTTCACCACCAAGCGTCATGTGGATGGAACCGGCATGGGGTTGTTTATTGCGGCCGAGATTGTTAAGCGGCATAACGGCTGGATTCGGGTACAAAATCAGTTGAATGAAGAGACTGAAATCGACGGTGTTCAGTTTACGGTAATGCTCCCACGAACGTAGGTTGGCCACTAAAAAATATCCGGACAGATTTTTATCAACCTGTCCAGATATTTTTCTTATCACCTATAGTCTATGTGTTAACGGACCTACCGCCCCACAATGTCTAAAAAGTAACGATGGAATCGATCATCAAGGGTAAGCTCTGGATGGAATGAGGTGACCATCCATTTTCCTTGTTGCGCTGCGACCAATGAGCCATCGGCTAAGGTGGCGATCGGCTGGGCTGTTTCTTTGGTTTCGATTAGCTTGGGAGCGCGAATAAACACGGCCGGAAACGGCTTGGCTTCTGCGGGCCACCCCTCAATCCTTAAATCAGCTTCAAAGCTATCGACTTGACGGCCGAATGCGTTCCGCTCAACCACGATATCCATGATACCGAGTAGTGGTTGATCCACCCCGATATCCTTGGCCATAAAAATCATGCCGGCACACGTGCCCCAAACCGCTTTTTCTGCGGCAAATTGACGTAATGGCTCCATAAGGTTGTACATAACCGCGAGTTTGCCGATCGTTGTACTTTCGCCACCGGGGATGATGAGCCCATCTAAATCTGCTAAATCGGCCGGCAAGCGAACTTCGGCCGTTTCCACACCTAGTTGGCGTAGAATTTTAATATGCTCGATAAATGCGCCTTGGAGCGCGAGTACACCGATTTTCATAAAGATAAAGAGTATAGAGAAAAGAGAAAGAGACGCTTCGCTTAGAGTAAGAGAGAGGCCCTACGCAATTAATTTAGAACCGCAGACCCGACAATCTCTTACTCTTACTCTTTCTCTCTACTAAACTACCAACCGCGACGAGCGATTTGTTCCATTTCTGGCAAGGAACTGATGTTGATGCCGACCATCGCTTCACCGATGTTTTCGCTAACGCGGGCGACGATGTCTGGGTTGTTGTAGTGGGTGGTGGCTTCTACAATCGCTTTGGCCCGTTTGACCGGATCACCGCTTTTGAAAATACCAGACCCAACGAAGACCCCATCGACACCGATTTGCATCATGAGTGCGGCGTCAGCAGGGGTAGCGATACCGCCTGCGGCAAAGTTAACAACCGGCAAACGGCCGAGTTCTTTCGTTTCTTTAACCAAGGCGAATGGCGCACCGATGTTTTTCGCAAAGGTCATCAATTCTTCATCTGGCATGCTTTGGAGCTTACGGATTTCACCCAAGACGGTACGTGCGTGGCGAACCGCTTCGACGACGTCGCCGGTTCCCGCTTCACCTTTTGTACGGATCATAGCGGCACCTTCACCGATACGGCGCAAAGCTTCCCCTAAGTTACGGCAACCGCAAACAAAAGGGATTTTGAAGTCATGTTTGTAGATATGATATTCTTCGTCGGCTGGGGTGAGAACTTCGCTTTCATCGACATAGTCAACACCGATCGATTCCAAGATTTGTGCTTCCACAAAGTGGCCGATACGTGCTTTGGCCATAACTGGAATGCTAACTGATTCCATAATGCCACGGATCATTTCTGGATCAGACATACGAGCGACGCCTCCTTGGGCACGAATGTCTGCAGGTACGCGTTCCAAAGCCATGACCGCACATGCGCCAGCCTCTTCTGCGATTTTCGCTTCATCTGGGGTTACAACGTCCATAATGACCCCACCTTTAAGCATTTGTGCTAAGCCCGCTTTTACTTTAAATCCGCCGATACCACGAGCGGTTCCATTTTCGTTTTGATCACTCATTTAAATTTCTCCATTTAATTTGTTTAATGTGCGCTCATTGCGCGACAATATATGCCAAATTTTAGAGATTTGAAGGGAACAATTCAATGAAATTGGTCTATGTGATTGTGTTGAAATAATGTTTTTGTGTAGGCCGGTTAAGCCATGCTATTAAGTAGAGCTTTTAAAGGGCAAGAGTAAATGAAATGCATGGGTTTGCCCAGTCTCTAGTTGCCCATTGTGATGCTCGACAATCGCTTGCATAAAGGCGAACCAGACCCCTTCCCGCTTAACGGCCGTGTCAAATTCCTTGAGAGTCGCTATATCTCCGATATCGATTTGGAGCTGATCTTCTTGAATTTGGTAGGAAACAGAGATGTTTGAGCCGGGAGAAATTCTTTTTAAGAGCTGATACAAGAGTGCTTGGACGACATGTCCGATTGAATTGGCATCAAAAACCGCTTCTTCTCCTCCTTGCCCTTTGGTAAAGTTGACCTGTATTCCCTCTTTTTGTGCATCTTCCGCAACCGGTAAGAGCTGTTTCTGAAAAAACGGTTGGAGCAAGATTCTGTTCTGATCAACATTGATTTGGGTATCAAGACGGGCTAATTCCAGAACATCGGAGATAAGCGTGAGCATGCGCTCAGAATCATAGGTGATTTTGTCTAGTTGCCGTACGATACGTTCATCTTCTGTAGAGAGTAAGCGGCGCAGGATGGAGATCGATAGCTTTATACTCGTTAGTGGGTTTTTTAAGTCATGCGTGGCGGTGTAGATCAATTCATCTTTTAGATGGAGGATTTGATCGAAGTAAGCTCTCTCTTGTTGGCGTAAACGTTCATTTTCTGTTCGTTTGCGATAAAGTTCTAAATGGTTTTCTACACGGGCGATGACTTCATGGAAATGAAATGGCTTGGTAATGTAATCGACCCCACCCGCTTCAAAGCCACGTAGTTTATCAACCGGCTCACTTAATGCGCTCAGGAAGACGACCGGTATGGAGGCGAGCGATTCATCCGCTTTGAGGTTTTGGCATACTTGGTAGCCATCCATGAGAGGCATGTAGACATCTAAAAGGATAATGTCCGGCCGTTGTATGGTAACCATTTCGAGGGCGATTATACCGCTTTTTGCTGTGTTGACTTCATAGCCACGGCGTTTAAGCATACGAGAAAGCAGACGTAAATTGTCAGGTGTATCATCTACAATCAGTATTCGACCTTTTTGGATTGCTTGTTGATCTGTCATGATTATCCTATTGATCGGTTAAGGTCGGGTTCCCCGAACCTCTCTATAAACATAAGCTTTGCCGAATTATTTTACGGTATTTTTGCGAGAATAAGAGTCATGTGTGACCAATTTGCCATCAGTACATTAGTACTGATTTCAGGTGACCAGCTATAGAACTTTATTTTCTAGTAAGCTATCTATGGTTTATATCTCAAGTTGTGTTGAGTTAAATCGAATTGTAAGACAACTCGCTAACATAACGCAAAAAAAGGTACTCACTCGAGTTTTCGAGTGAATACCTTTTATGACGTTTCTTACTTACTTACGTTCTATTGAATGGATGAACTTGATTTTTGAAGTTCAAGTTTGATTTGAAGCTATTGTCTTATGCGTCTAAGTTATCGTTGGTGATACCTTCTGGTGCATCTGTGCCAGCTGGGCCACGATTGCCACCCCGTCCATTGCGCCCATTTCGGCCTCGCCCTTCACCATTTAACAAAGCATCTGCTTCTTCTTGGGTAATGGTTCCATCATCAACCGCTTGTTGAATCGCGGCTTCTTTAGCTACTTGCAATTCCGCTTTGACTTCTTCGATATCAAGGCCGAGCTCTTCGACTAATTCTGGCAATCGAACACCATCTTCACGGGCTTGCTCGAGTTCTTCTACGCTAATTCCAAGAATATCGGCCGTTGTTGCCATCGCTGCTTCTTGGTCGATGATGCCACGCAGGCTATTGCCACTACGGTTGCCTCGTTTCCCTTGGCGATTAGCCAATGCTTCCGCTTGTTCTGCGGTCAAGAGACCTTCTGCTACGGCCGCATCCAATGCTTCCGCTTTAATTGCTTGCATTGATTCGCGGAACTCTTCGTCCGTCAATCCGGCCGCTTCAACCAGTTCACTTATTGTGCGATCTTCTTTTGCCGCTTCAACTTCTTCGACGGTGACACCCAAGAGTTCCGCAACAGCTGGCTTTACTTGGTCGCTAATGAACGCTTTAACCGCTTCCCGTTCTTCATCAGACGGCCGTTCTGGGCGTTCGCCATCTTCCTGTTGTTGGAAGACGATCGATTGAACTTGGTCTGGAATGATGTCTGCACCTGGAACGATGTCTACACCTGAAGCAACTGCGACTGTCCCGCCGCCTACGGCCAAAAGACCGGTAATCATCATTGTTTTCATGAAATTTAACATGTTTATTATCTCCTAAATCGGTTTGTTTTCTGTGTTATGTTTTGGTTTATGGTGTGGCTGTTTGTCCTGAGTGCCACACCGTGTTTGTTAATTTGTTTGTTAACTTGTATGTATGATAAGCCCGAGTTGCTGTGGAAATGCAAAGGAGGTGTAAACTATTTGTAAAACGATGAAAAAGAAGATAATGCAACGTTCTTTCTGTAAAAACTATCCCAGAAAAATCGGTTGTTAAACGGCAAGTTGCTAGCTTTGCCAAATTTTGTGCAGGCTGCCACTCTGAAGTGGTTGGTTTTCACCGACCCACATTGACACTTGCCGATATGGCGACCGCTTGGCAGGCGGCCGGCTATCGCCAGTCAGATGCCACCGCTACGTTAACAATGATTTATCCTTTAGTTACCATCGCTGATATTGATGCGACGATTACGGCCGTTTGCAGTCAATAAAATCCTAAAAAATCTTCACTGGAGATAAGCAATGACCTTAACTGAAACTCTATACAATGACGCAATCGCCCACTTACAAGAGGGCAAACATATTCGAGAGATCGCTCAACTGCTCATGGTGTAGCGGGCAAGGGTACACCAATTATGGAAACATGGTTTTTGCCAATTCGATTAAC
>WTJY01000345.1 GCA_011524645.1 Anaerolineales bacterium
TTATTTCACTATCAATTTTGGAGTGTGGGCTACATAAGCGACTTGTTTTTAGTAACTCATGTTACGCGCTACCGAGGGTGAGGACGTAGCACGCGACGTCCCTTAAAATACGCCATGGTCGCGTAACATCAGTTAGTAATGAGGAAAATCGATTTGCTATGTTGTTGGTGAGGGTAGATCGCAAAACCTGTTTTGCGATCTATGTGATTGTGTGCAAGCTATGTATTACCCCTACATCGTAACAAATAGAAAGAAGCTCGGTAAAGAAGACCTTCGAGCCTCTTTACCAAGTTATTATATGGTTGAAACAGAGACGGCTTAGCCGTTTAGGATATTTAATGCTAGGTTGATACGTGACACTGCACGATCTTGGCCTAGGGCTAAAACCGATTCAAACAGGGGGGGAGAAACTTTTTGCCGAGTGACCGCAAACCGCATGGTGCCTAAGAATGGGCCAGCTTTGTTGTTGTCGGTATGGGTTTCGCCAATAGCACGGAGTTGATTGCCTAGATTTTCAGTGTTGAAATCGGCCGGTGATAGCCCCGCAATGAGGTCACGAGCGGCCGTGAAGGCGGAGATCGCTTGCGCTTGCCCCATTTTTTTATGGGTTAAATTATTAACGGCCGCATCCATCATCTTTTCATCGTCAAGGAAAAGAATCTGATCAAAGACATCAGTGAGTCGCTTTAGGCGCATATTAATAACCGGAGCCAGTGCTAAAACCATTTCACCTGAAATTTCAATATCTCTGCTATGCAAAAATGGCATAAGTAGTTGCGCTAATTCTTCTGGTGGCAGATTTTGAATATATTGTCCATTGATCCAATCTAGCTTGCTATAAGGGAGCTTCGTGGGCGCTGCATTGACATCTTCCAGCGCAAATCTTTCAAGTGTTTCAGCCACGGTAAATATTTCACGATCATCACCAAAGGCCCAGCCGACATTGGTCAAGAAGTTGACCACCGCATCGGGCAGATAGCCATTTTCTTGGAATTCGTTGACCCGAACCAAAACCAATAGATTTTGATCTTGGAAAGATTGAGTACGCTTACTGAGTTTTCCACCACCGCTTGGATTTAGGATGACCGGCATATGGGCGTATACCGGCATATCCCAACCAAAGGCTTTCCATAATTGAATATGAACCGGTGCTGTATTGACCCACTCATCCCCTCTGGTAACATGGGTGATACCCATAAAATGGTCATCTACCACATTTGCCAAGTGATATGTGGGGAGTCCCGTAGATTTAAATAGAACATAGTCGGTAATCTGGCTGTTTTCAAAGGTAATATCACCGCGAATCAAATCGGGAACAACGGTTTGCCCATCAAGTGGCATTTTATGGCGGATAACATAGGGGCGACCATCCGCTTCAAATGTAGCGATTTGATCGGCCGATAAATTGCGCGAGCGACGATCGTAGTGTGGGTGGACACCGGCCGCAATTTGGGTTTGGCGCATTTCTTCTAATTCTTCGGCCGTAGCAAAACATTTATAGGCATGGCCGTTATCAACCAGCCAATGTGCCCACTTGTGATAAAGCTCTTTGCGTTCTGATTGGACATAAGGGCCGTGCGGGCCACCGATGTCTGGCCCTTCATCCCAAGTAATACCAAGCCATTGCATGGCATCCATGAGGGCATCGGCCGCACCTTCGATGGTCCGTTTTTGATCGGTATCTTCGATACGTAGAATAAATTCCCCACCAAAACGGCGGGCGAATAGCCAGCTAAATAGTGCGGTTCGGGCACCGCCAATATGCAAATACCCGGTCGGACTTGGTGCAAATCGAGTACGAACAGTCATTTTTACTTCGCTCTTTGTCTAAACCCTTGTGTAATCAAACAGCTAGTGATTAGACGGTGTTGTACCGAGCTAATCACAAATGACGTGTCACTATTCACTTTGTTGATTGAACAAGGATGATAATGTGTTAAAAGGTTGGGTGGTGTGTTTGTGTATGTGGAGAAGAGGTTTACCTAATGGTTCTTTTCTCTCTACTCTCTACTCTTTTCTCTCTACCCAAATTCCTGTTTGCGATGTCGCATGAGCACCGATTGTACCACACCCATAGCGAAATAGAGGGTCACGAGCGAACTCCCGCCGTAGCTGACAAAGGGGAGGGTTAATCCGGTTACCGGCAGTAAGCGGATATTCATGCCAACCGAGACGACAATTTGGAAAAATAGTGATCCGGCGATACCGATACAGATTGAACGGCCGGCTGGATCTGGTGTCATGGCTGCGATACGCATAATGCGAAAGAGGATAAATGTGAGGAGGCCGATGATGACGACAGCACCAAAGAAAAAGCCCATTTCTTCAGCGATCATTGAAAAGATAAAGTCGGTATGTTGCACGCGCAAAAAGCCTAACTGGCTTTGAGTTCCCTGCATATACCCTTTGCCCCACCAGCCACCTGAGCCAACACTGATAACCGCTTGGTCTACATTAAAAGCCTGTTCTGGGTCGGAAGCGGGATCGATAAAGGTGGTGATGCGATTGAGCTGGTAGGGTTGCAAAAATGGAAAGACGATCACCAGGCTTACGAGGCCTGTCACTCCCAAAATAACAAAGTGGGATAGAGGTAACCCCGCCATGGCGATAATCATAAACCACATGACGACATACAAGATTGACATCCCGAGATCGGGCTGAATAAAGATGAGTAGGATCGGGAAGCCAAAGTAGGCTAAGGTGATGATGGTGTTGCGAAATTTATCGATCTGGGATTGGCGTTCCGCCAAGAATTGGGCGAATGAGATACTTAATAACGTCCGGCCGAGTTCGGAAGGCTGTAAGTCGATGATTCCTAATGGAATCCAGCGCTGTGCCGAGTTGTTAATCGCACCCAGTAGCAAAACGAGTACCAACATTAAGATAAAAAAGCCGTAGACCGCCCAATGAGTGGAGGTGAAGTAACGATAGTCGATTGAGGCGAATGCCAACATAACGACAAATCCGAGCACGATAAAGATCGTTTGGCGGGTGTCGTATCCCACGAAGTTCGGTTCTCCGGTGATTGCGCTACGAATCATGAGGACTCCGAATGCACTTAATAGAAGCACGGCCGTGGCCAACCAATAATCGAAATATCTCCAAACGGAAGTTGATGAACGTTGCATAGTTGGATTATGCGATTCTCTTAACGGTCCCGCAAATCAATTAATCCGCGATTTAGTATAGGAAAAACGATAAAATTGTATAGGATTTACAATTAAATCGGTTTTTTTTTGTGCATCTTTTGACAAGTCGTCAGAATCGTATATGATTCCATCCATAAGCCATATATTTCTTTCAGTTGTCAATACCTTCGCCATTTTTAGATTTCTATGACAAAGAATTTGCTATTAAGGTA
>WTJY01000105.1 GCA_011524645.1 Anaerolineales bacterium
CTCATAGGAGGGGAGCAAATCCAATCAGACGATCCACATTGGCGAAGGTATTGATCGAAGCATCTGAAATTGTTAGATCAGAATGTCGTCGAGAGAATTGATTACAGCGTCGGCATATTGGCCGAGCACGGCCGGATTCCCCCCCCCGCCGGTAACGGCCACATTGGCGACCGTGCCCGCATTTTGTCCGGTCATCATATCGCTAATTGTGTCGCCGATCATCATAATACGCTCGACCGGAATACCGGTTTGTTTGGCAATATGAAAAAGACCGGCCGGGTCCGGTTTGCTGGGCCATGGATCATCCCCACAAGCCAAGAGTTCGACATAGTTACTTAGCTCCATTTGGGCCAATGTTTTGAGCGTTGCGGGGCGATCATCATTGGTAATCACTGCGATCCGCATCCCTGCTTGATGCAAACGAGCCATTGAACCGCGTACATCGCCGACAGGTTGAATTGTTTCGGCCGTTAATTCAAAACCGTCTAGTCGTGTTTGGCGCACGATATCTTCGGCTGTGGGCCATAGATAACCGTGCTGGTGAAGCACAACGGAGGCGGCTGTTTGGGTGCTGTTGACCGAGGCGACGGCCGCTAATCCATCGGGGTTCATTTTGCCCAATTGAGGGTCATAGCCCAAAGTGCGGCAAAGATCATGATGGAGTGCTATGCGATCCCTGATTATGTCGTCGTTTTCTGTGACGGTGATCATACGGCCGATCCAATCTTTGATCAGCCCGGTCCATGCTTCTTCGAAATTAATGAGCGTGCCATCTTTATCGACTGCCAATAAATCTACGTCGTAAATTTTGTTTTGAATCGTGATATTCATGGATGAGAAGTTGTCTGAAAGATAGGGAGAGGGTTAATCGACCTCCCCCAACCCCTTGTAGAGGGGAGCAAATCCAATCAGACGCTTTGTATTGGCGAAGGTATTGCCAAGGTGTTGTAAAATTTTACCCGATTAATAATGCTTCTTCAGGATATTTGATGGGGCTATTTTTATGGGTGCTTTGTACGATGGCGGTGACGATTGTGAGTGCGCCTAAACGCCCCCAAACCATCATGACACCGATCATAAAGAGGCCGAAATTATTGAGTTCGCTCGTGAAATCTAATGAAAGACCGCAGGTCGCAAAGGCGGAAACCACTTCAAAGAGAACCTGATCGACGGTGGTGTTGGGATGGGTGAGCAAGATCATAAAGGTTGTCCCGAGGACAAGACCGATTGAAATGGTTAAGACCGCACCGGCGCGACGCACAATGGATGGGGAGAGAGATCGCTGCCAGACGTGAACGGTAAATCGACCACGGGTGTAGTTATACATGGCGATCCAAAGGACGGCGAAGGTGCCGGTGGTGATGCCACCCCCCATTGATGCGGGCGCACAGCCGATAAACATGAGGACGATGGTGAGTACTTGGGTGGCTGGTGTGATGTCGCCAAATTGATCAAAGGCGGCGAATCCGGCCGTGCGCGAAGAGATGGAGTGGAACCATGTTTGCACCAGTTGTTGATCTAGTGGGGCGTTGATGAGAACTCCGTTGCCGGTTGTTTCAGCGATAAATGTAAAGAGCCAACCGACGAGGACGAGAAAAGCGATGAGGACGGCCGTGACCCGCGTATGGAGTGACCAGCGCCGATAATGTGATCGGGCGAAAAGCTCGGACAGCACCGGAATGCCCAGCCCCCCAGTAAAAATAATCGTCCCTAAAATGATCAGCGTAATATTGTCTTTGGGGGTGCCGGTCGGGTAAAGCGCATCATTGCCGAAGAGATCGAATCCCGCATTACAAAAGGCGGAAATCGAATGAAAAATCGCCATAAAGAGGGCATCGCTCTCGGGGACAATATCGTTGATACGCCAGTGGACAAAGAGGGCGACGGTCCCTGCCCCTTCGATGGCGAGAATGCCGTAAACGACATGGCGTAGGATATGCAAAATTTCGGCGGGGCTGTCGAGCCCGATCGAATTGGTGACGGCGAGCCGGTCGAGGATATTGACGCGACGGCCGATAAAAACCATGAGCAGGGTCGCGATAAACATATATCCCATTCCTCCAAATTGGATGAGAATGAGAAGAATGATTTGGCCGAATAGATTAAGATCGGCACCGGCCGAAATAATACTGAGACCGGTCACTGTTAGGGCGGAAACCGAGGTGAAAATCGCTTCACGAAAGGTCAGAGGATCGCCGGTTGATACCCAAGGAAGCATAAATAGGGCGGTGCCGATGAGGATGAGTCCCAATAACCCCAGCACGATTCGTGCCGAGATCGGTAGACGTGGTTGTGGCCGGTTGTCACCCTGCGTGGCATCTTTGATTTCATGTGTCAGGGCGCGGATTTTGTTGGAGACGCGGTTGTTCTTCTTCGCCATGTGATTGGTTGCCGCTTAGTTAAGCTCAGAGAATGCGTTGATGTCTTTGTCATGCCCAAGTATGACGACCGCATCATTTGTTTGCAAAATCGCATCGGGTGGTGGGTTGACGATGACATTTTCCCCCCGTTTGATGACGAGAATGCTGATGCCGAAACGGCCACGAATATCGCTTTGGGCCAAGGTTTGGTTGGCGAAGCAGTTGGGGACTGAAAATTCAGCGATGCTGTAGTCGGTATCTGCGCCCAAGGCGAAACGCTCTAACATGGTCGGGTTGATCAGGGCTTCGGCTAAGCGGACCCCCGCTTCACGTTCCGGCCGGACCACATTGTCTGCGCCCACCCGTAGCAAAATCGCTTCTTGACGGGCGGTCGGTGCTTTGCAAATGACGCGCGGCACGCCGAGCTCTTTAAGTGAGACGGTGGTCATGATATTGGCTTCAAAGTTTGACCCGATCGCAACGATGACGGTGTCAAACGACATAATATCGACCGCTTTTAACGCTTCGATATTGGTGGCATCCATGATGACCGCTTGGCTTAGAATCGGGGCGATTTCTTGGACCAATTCTTCATTTTCATCAATGCCAAGAACGTTGTGTCCATGTTGTTCTAAGGTAATGGCGACATTTCGGCCGAAACGGCCGAGTCCGATTACCGCAAATTCATATTTTCCCATAGTTAAACTGTGTATGATAACAATACCTTCGCCAATACAACACGTCTGATTGGATTTGCTCCCCTCCTGTGAGGAGGGAGGGAGGTGGGTTAACCCTCTCCCCTAGCCCCTCTCCCAACAGGAGAGGGGAGCTTTTGATCCTGCACCAATTAAAAATAATTGAGCGATCGGCTCGAGATATTTTTAATTCAAGGTACAAATTTACCTCAAAGGGAAGACTGTTGTCATATATGGCTAAAAATGGCGAAGATATTGTGATAACGCGAATATTAAGTTGCTTGTTGTATCTCTAGCTCGGCCGTTTGCCAAGTCAAAACCGCGAGCGTCCATAGAACCGAGATGATCAAATGGGTCACCGTATTGATGCCTAAACGAATTGAGGCGACGATGAAAATACGGCCGATACTGGAGATCGTTTGTAAGATCGATTCTGCGAATGAGATGATAGACGATGGGATGGCTCCAATGAGGATCGATAACACCAGCAATACGATTATGTCGCCAAAACGTTGTTTGAACAGAGGCCATACGGCGCGAATTGATTGCCGGATGGGGGGGCGATTGAGGGCGACATCGCGCAGGGTAATGTAGCGGTAGATGGTTGTTAGGAAGCCGACCGGTATCAGAAGTAAGAAAAAGGGGATGGTACAGAAGAGCGCGCCGATTAGAGTCGAGGCGACATTGTTGCTCATTTGACTTGCGCCCACCTGCATCGCACTTAAGGCTAACCCACCTGCGAGGATGCCGATTATTAGCAAGATGATGATGAATAGAGGGAAAAAGAGAAAGGTGTCTAGAACCAAGATGGGCCAGATTAAATCGGCACCGCATTTGAAGCCACGGCCGAGGGGGAACGATTTTCCTTCATGCCGTGCTTGGGTACCGACGATAATGCCACCGCTACACAGAGCGGAGATACACCAAATGACCATGAGAACGGCCGTGATCGCCAACGCCCAACCGGTTAGCGCAAGCGGATCTGCACCCCATGACAAAACGGTGTTGACGATATTTTCTATCGGATAGGTGATATTTATGGGGATGTCAGATAACCACCAATCGGCCGTGATATTGATCGTCTCCATGGAGAACATGCTGATCAGGGCGAGCAACCATAAGCTGGGAGTGGTTCGTAATAAGTGGACTGTTTTTCGAAAGAGATCACTGTGATTAAGCATAACGAACTTTTGCAGAGGTGTGATAAATGTGGCGGACGAACAGGGTCTAACAATCGTACCATAACACTTTGCCTTGGTGTCCTAAATTTTCTTTTTTGGCCTTTTGCCTTTCACCTTTTTCTTTTTTTCTGTACCATTCTGCGCCATGAATGAGATACAAAAAGGATATACGATTCGGCCGATGTTAGCTGAACATTGGTCACAGGTACGTACAATCTACCAGAAGGGGATTGACGGCCGGATGGCGACATTTGAAACGCAGGCACCTGCGGAGTGGGAAACATGGTCGGCGGGCAAACGGCCGGATTGCCGTTTGGTGGCTTGCACGGCCGAAGGGACGGTGCTGGGTTGGGTGGCCATTAGCCCGACATCGAAGCGAGCCGTTTATGCGGGTGTGTGTGAACTGAGTGTTTATGTTGATCCGGCCGCGAGTGGGCAGGGGGTTGGTAGCGCCTTGATGCGACAACTGATTGCTGAGTCTGAAGCGGCTGGGGTGTGGATGTTGCAAGGGACGCTGTTTCCGGAAAATGAGGGGAGTTTTGCGTTGCATAAGAAGATGGGATTTCGTGTGATCGGCCGTCGAGAACGGGTGGCGCGGCTTGACGGGGTGTGGCGTGATACGGTGCTGGTTGAGCGGCGTAGTGAGGTTGTGGGAATTGATTAGGGATGGGTGATGTGATCTATGGTAAAAAAATGACGTTTGGCGCGATTTGGTTGTGTATTCGTATTCTTTTTGACGCTATAGAGGAGTGAATCGTGAGGGGCGGTGCTAATTGCTAGCCGGTGTCAGGGTAAAGGAGAATCCCACCCCTATGCGATTATGATTTGGGGGTCTATATAAAAACAGAGGCACAGGAATAATATGTTATTCCTGTGCCTCTGTGGCGATTTAAGAGAGGTGAATTTCCATCTATTCTTCGAGAAGAGGCAGGGTGCTAAAGTCTGTTGTAGACGATAGGAATCGGCCGCTTGACCAACCGATCGTGCCATCTGGATGTTGGATTTTGATCCAGTATGTTTCGGCATCACGGCCGAGCAAGATCACTTCTTGAAAGCTGATCAAATAGCCCGCGATATCGAAGTCATGGCCGGGGCCGGTCCGAATTGATAGAGCATACGCATCAGGGATCAAGCTTGCGGTGGGTTGGGTTGATTCGGTTGTTGTGTCAGATGCGGTATCAGATGCGGTATCGGTTGTCGAACCACTAAACGGTTCCCATAGAGCGATGATTTCAGCCATGTTGTTAAACTCGAGGTACTCAACGCGGAAATTGACATCCCCTTCGGTTTCAATGGTAAAGACCGCTGTATGCCAATCTCCATAGGCGTGAGCCCAATGGTTGATGATTTCTTGGTCATTGATATAGACACGGACCCCATCATCGGCATAAGCACGGAAGATATAGGAGCCGGGGCTCATTGACACCGTTTGGGTCCAGCGCACAGAGAAGTTGTCTTGGGACAAGATATTTGGAATCGGCGAACTGCTACCCCAGCTCCAGTTGATGGCGGGGTCATTGCGGGTTACGGCCGGTGTTCCACTTAGTTCGGTGTTGGCGAAATATTCACCGCGCCAGTCGGTAATGACTTGGCTAGAGGAGTTGTTGATCGCATCGACTGCGGTTGTTGCGCTGAATTGTGACCATGATAGATTGGCACTAGCGACCCCATCATTCTCGAAATATTCCATGACGATTTGAGTGGTGCCGCCGCTAACCGTGATATCGGCCGTGTGGGCTGTTTCCGGTTGGTTGCCCCATTGGTCGATAATTTGTTGCCCACCAACCCAAAGACGAACCCCATCATCGGTACGGGTGGTGAAGCGGTAGGTGCCTGCCGCGAGATTCACATCGGCCGTCCAACGGACAGAGAAGCGATCCGCACTGACCCCACTCACCGGTTCGGCCAACCAAATATAGCTGATTTGGCTTTCGGTTTGAGTGACGGCCGGATCGCCGCTGAGGGTGGTGTTGTTGTAATACTGGGCGGTCCAGCCTGCTCCGCCGGCCCCTGTCAAAGTGACCGCTTCCCAGTTGACTTTAGCCATTGCTAAACCACTATTGTCGTAATATTGAACTTTGAGGCTGTGTGTGCCTTCGGTCAGAACAAGGTCTGCGCTGGTTGTGTGTTGTTGGCTGTCATACCAGACATCAATGATCAGCTCATCATTGACATAAACGCGCATGCCGTCGTCGGCGGTGGCGTAGAAGCGATATGTACCGGCATTAAAACTGGCGACGGTGGTCCACTCGGCCGAAAAGTAGTTGGCGAGAATTTCATCGCTAGGGGAGTTATAGCCCCAGTCGTTGTTGATCCCCGATTCATTACGAACAAGTACAGGTTCACCCCACAAGCCCATATTGTTGTAATATTTCGCTTCCCAAACGGCAACCGCTTCGGCCGGTTGGCTTTGGGTCATGAGCAAAACAGTGGCTAGCACGAGCCCACACAATAGTGAAAGTTTAATATTTATACTTTTCATCTCTAGATCCTCATTCTTCCGATGTTCTATGGGTTTATTCCATAGCAGTTAAGGATTATATAGGAAAAATCTGACATGGCATATTCTCGGTCAGGGCAATCGCATTCTAATTTTGGGAAGAGTGGTGGATAGCATAGTTGCTTCAAATGTTGTTTTTTGCCCTGTATTATCGGTTGGGTCAATGTGAATAGTCGCGCAACTGTTTTGTTCGTAAAAACCCTTGCTTGTCGCTGGTCTGAGGTGTTGACAATGCTTTATTTATTTCCTTATTTCTTCTTGTTTTGCCTGATTTTATAAGGGGTTAATAAATCGGTGTTGTTTTAGGAAAAATAGAACAGATGTGATAAAATCTCTGTTGCAATTATGCAACAAATTGAAGAAATTTTTGACCAGTCAAGAGGATCAGTAAATGTCAGAAAACACGAATTACGATGCGGGAAGTATCTCAGTACTCAAGGGTTTGGAGGCGGTTCGTCATCGGCCGGGGATGTATGTCGGCGGTACGGATGACCGCGCTTTGCATCATTTGGCTTATGAAATTGTAGACAACTCGATAGACGAAGCTTTAGCCGGCCGTTGTGATCGTGTTTTGGTAAGTATCAATAAAGATGAAAGCGTGTCGGTTTCCGACAATGGTGTGGGGATTCCTGTCGCTTTGCATCCGGTTGAAAAAGTATCGGCTCTGGAGTTGGTTCATACCACATTGCATGCCGGTGGTAAGTTTGATAATGATGCTTATCAATATTCTGGTGGGCTGCATGGGGTTGGCGTTTCGGCCGTGAATGCGCTTTCTGAATGGATGGAAGTTGAAGTTAAGCGGGATGGTCACTTATGGAAACAACGGTACGAGCGTGGCATTCCTCAATATAAGGTTAAGAAAGTTCGGAAGCTGAAAGCGGGGGAAGCGACCGGAACAAAAACGACGTTTAAGTTTGATGAAACGATTTTTGAAGATCAACCGGATGGGTATCGGTTTGAGACGTTGGTAAATCGGTTTCGCCAAATGGCGTTCGTGACGACGAGTGTGCATATCGGGGTGGTCGATGACCGGCCAGCAATCCCGAAAGAAACGGCGTTTTATTTTGATAGCGGGCTTAACTCTTTTGTGCGTTATCTCAATCGGAATCGGCGTAGTGTTCACTCTCCTATTTATGGTAAAAAGCAGGTTGAGCATATTTTTGTGGAAGTGGCTTTGCAGTTTACAGATGGGATTGCGACGTCGGAACATGCGTTTGCCAATACGATTTACAATCCGGATGGGGGGACTCACTTATCTGGCTTGCGTTCCGCGCTGACTCGGGCGATTAATAGCTATGCGCGTAAAAATAATATCCTGAAAGATAAGGATAAAAACTTTTCTAGTGATGATACCCGTGAAGGGTTGACGGCCGTGGTCAGTATTCGCCATCCTGAACCACAGTTTGAAAGTCAAACGAAGGTGAAGTTGGTCAACAATGATGTGACCGGCGCGGTGTCTTCGGTGACGTATGATGCGATTAATCTGTTCTTGGAAGAGAATCCGCGTGAAGCGAAGAAGATTATTGAGCGCTGTTTGACGAGCTCTCGGGCACGTGCGGCCGCGCGGAAAGCGCGTGAGTTGGTGATGCGGAAGAGCGCATTGGAAAGCTTGACGTTGCCGGGGAAATTGGCTGACTGTTCGGAAAAAGATCCGCTTAAGTGTGAAGTTTATATTGTGGAAGGGGACTCGGCCGGTGGTTCGGCTAAGCAAGGGCGTGATCGTCATTTCCAAGCGATTCTTCCGTTACGCGGTAAGATTTTGAATACGGAGCGGGCGCGTCTCGATAAGATTCTGGCGAACAATGAGGTGAAGGCGTTGATTTCGGCGCTGGGGACCGGTATCGGTGAATCGTTTGATATTGAGAATTTGCGGTACGGCCGTGTGATTATCATGACTGACGCGGATGTGGATGGAAGTCATATCCGTACGCTGTTGTTGACCTTTATTTTCCGCTATTTGCCTGACTTGATTGAGAAGGGGCATTTGTATATCGCGCAACCGCCGCTGTTCCGGAATAAGATCGGGAAGGAGATTACGTATACGTATACCGATGCGGAGCAGGATCGGTTTGTGGGTAAGCTGAATGGGAAGAAGAATAATATCCAACGGTATAAAGGGTTGGGTGAGATGAATCCGGATCAGCTGTGGGAGACAACGATGGATCCGACGACGCGGACGTTGCTACAGGTGACGATTGATGATGCGGCCGTGGCGGATCGGACGTTTGATATGTTGATGGGGATGGAGGTTGCGCCTCGTCGTCGGTTTATTACGACCCATGCGAATGAGGTGCGGAATTTGGATGTGTAGGTGTGAGTGTAGTATTCCGTAGTTTTTGGGAACCGTTCCAAGGTTTTTGGGAATGGTTCCGAGGTTTTTGGGAATAGCTACGATATAATTGTACAAAAAACGGCCGGAAATGCGATATCGCATTTCCGGCCGTTTCGTTTTTCAGAGATAGTATTCAACGTTTCGAGCTAAATTTTGCAGAGAAAGAGCCATCAAAAAAGCTTTTTCAAAAATTGACAACCTCTCATGCCCCCCCTTATAATCCAATTTATAGACCGCATACGTATCGCGACAGTGTGGGGTGGTAACGACACCCACACACTGCCTAACTCGAACCTGCCATTACAGGTCAGAGCTTTTTTTAGTTTACCAAAACATGTTGCGTCTTTGTAATAGGATTGGTTAAACAGTATCGGCTCTTCCCTAGATTGTCTGGTAAGCGCGGCCGACTTGCCAACCATCTAGTTTATCCTCAAGGTTCTTAAATTTGCGGTTCCTCCCTTTTGCTTACAGCGAGAGGGAGGATTTTTATTATCTGGCACACTTGGCATAGCTCAAGTGTGTTTTTCATGTTGCATGAGGTGTTAAACATGGCGAATGAAGACGAATGGGAAGACACGGATGTCGATGAAAATGAAGAGACTTGTGAGGAGAATGAAAACGATGATCAAACAGCGGTTGAGGAAGAACAACCTTTAAACGACATCTTTTCCTTGGTCGTTGACCGAGAAAAACGAGAAACTTACTTAAAAATGAGTAGCGCACAGGTAGAAAATTTCCTCTTTTGCATTGATTTCCTCCTCCGGCCGCAAATTACCTACCGCATCGATCAAGAGATGATGATTACTCGTATACTCTATCGCAATATGATTGTCTCTTCGTTCTTTTTGAATGAACTTCGGCAATTATTGCCCACAACCCATAAATATAGGCGTTATTTAGACGAGATTTGGGATGATTTAGAAGATGAAGTGCAAAGGAATGGTGCGACATTTGGTGAGCGATTTGAAGAATTCCGTGAACATGGGTGGCGCATATAGGCAATAGTCGCTTGGTTGTAAAATCGATTTTTACGACCAAGTCAATTCAGTCTGTAGATCTTCCCAATCTCCAATGGCGAATCTGTTTACACGATCGGCCGCATATACTGACTTAACTAAGCCACTCATTTCTACCGCCTTCATACGAACCAAGGCCAAAATCAGGTCGCTGTTGAAATCCGAATCGTGTTGCCTGTATAACTGAAGTTGGGTAGCGATTATCTCAATACAATCAGCTCGCAGGTCGGGGTGTTCATGGCCGATTTGACTAATCATATCGGTGGCAATCGCTTGCCCCCAATAGCCATTGTCTGTGCTGACAAGCAGGTCTTTTAAGTAGGGGAGTCCACTTGCGCCAATCATTTGAATCGCTTGGGGGAGGTCTTCGGTAAAGTGGTTGCCTAAAATATCCTCTGGCTCATATTTGTATAGCCCGATCATTGCGGGTAACGCTTCGGCCGCCTTAAGCTGGCCCAATGCCCGGTAGGCATGGATGACGACATCGGCCGCAAATTCCCCATCAAAACAGAAGAGGTGTGTTTCATCGGTGATGATGTCGATGAGAGCGGGGATATGCTCAGCCGTGAGATTGTATTCACTGATGTAATCGGGCCAGCCGTCCCAATTGGGTTGGGGGTGGGTGTAGAGGTCGGCAACGGCCGGTGGCGCATTGGGTTTGGGTGACGGGTTAGTTGTCATTCCAAAAAGTAAACCCCCAGCTATGCTGGGGAGACTCCCAAAGTTTGACAGAT
>WTJY01000226.1 GCA_011524645.1 Anaerolineales bacterium
GGCGTGAACCGATCTAAACCCTAACTTTCCTTTTTGGAGTGCAAAACCATGATTCAAGTCGCGAATGCCCCTTGCTCTTGGGGCGTGATTGAAAATACTGAAGGTGAACGAAAAACCTATCTAGATGTCATTAATGAAATGTCGGCCGCAGGATATGCGGGGACAGAATTGGGGGATTGGGGCTTTATGCCGACCGATCCCAAGGCGCTGATTCCTGAATTGGCGTCACGCAATTTGAAGATGCTCGGTTCATGGGTGTCTGTTCGTTTGTATGATGCCGATTACCATGCGGATGGTGTGAAGCGTGCGGTGCAAACGGCCGAGCTTTTGGCGGCCGTTGGTGGTCCTGATAGCTTTATTATTATCGGGGATGATCATAGTACGTTGCCGGATCGACACGATAAATCGGGACGGATTACCCCAGATATGATGCTTGATGATGCCGGTTGGGAAGAATATACCGGTGGCGCGATGAAAGTGGCCCGAGCGGTCAAAGAAGCGACCGGCTTGCGTTCTTTGATCCATCATCATGGGGCGACCTATGTGGAAACGATGCCGGAGATCGACAAGTTTTTGAGCTTGACCGACTCGGATTTGATCGGCATGGTCTTTGATACCGGCCACTGTAAGTTGGGGCAAGGTGATCCGGTTGCGACTTTGAAAAAGCATGCGGATCGGATTAAGCATGTTCACTTTAAGGATTTTGATCCGGCCGTGTTGGCCCAAGCGGATGCGAACGGGTGGGGGTATCAACAGCTCGTCTCCAATGCGATTTTCCCTGAGTTGGGGCAAGGCTCGGTTGATTTCCCTGGTGTTTATGCGGCGTTACAAGAGATCGGCTATGACGGCTGGATTGTGGTTGAACAAGACATGTTGCTGAGCATGGGCACCCCTTTTGAAAGTGCGAAACGGAATCGGGAATATATTAGATCGATAGGATTGTAAAAAAGTAGAGAGTAGAGAGACAGAGAAGAGAAATGCTCTGCGATTGGAATATGATTTGCAGATGTTCTTTCTCTTCTCTAAGCGAAGCGTCTCTGTCTCTGTCTTTTGTCTAGGAACACTATGAAAACAATAAACGTAGGTGTAATCGGTATGGGGTGGATGGGAACGGTACATTCTCGTTCTTATGCCTCGATGCGGGATCGTTTTTATGATGGTGGGGTATTGCCCCGTTTGGTGATGTGTGCTGATAATGTACAGGCGCGTGTCGATGAAGCGAAGTCTCGCTTCGGTTTTGAAGAGGGTTCGACCGACTGGATGGATGTCATTAATCATCCTGAAATTCAAGCGGTGAATATTACGTCCCCTAACTTTTTGCATCGGGAAATGGTGTTGGCGGCCGTGGCTGCCGGTAAACATGTGATGTGTGAAAAGCCGATCGGGGTGTTGCCAGATGATGTGGCCGCTTGTTATCGGGCAGCCCAAGAGGCTGGTTTGATGACCTTTACCGGCTTGAATTATCGCTGGGTCCCTTTGGTGCAATATGCCAAAAATATGATTGATAGTGGTGCGTTGGGTGAGATTACCAATTATTACGGCCGCTTTTTCGCTATGTATGCCAGTGATCCGCTAGGAATGTTGAGCTGGCGCTTTTTGAAAGAACAAGCGGGGACCGGCGCGTTGGGTGACTTGATGCCCCATGCGGCCGATATGGCTCAATTTTTGGCGGGGCCGATTTCTCGTGTAACCGCGACACAACAAACGGTGGTGAAGCATCGGCCGCTGCCGGTACCCGGCCGTGGGACCCACTTTTCTCGTGGCGAAGAAGGTGATCCGACCGGCGAAGTAACCAATGAAGATTATGTCGGAGCGATGCTTGAGTTTGCTAGCGGTGCGCGCGGGACACTAGAAATTAGCCGGGCTGTCTTTGGGCCGAAAGTGGAAAATCGTTTTGAAATCTACGGTACCAAAGGGGCGATTCGTTGGAATTTTGAAACGATGGATGAATTAGAGATCTATATGCCGGACGGGACAACCGCCCATGATGGCTGGACACGCATCTTTGCTTCACCTGAGTTGCCATTTTATAGCCGTTTCCAACCTGGCCCAGCCAATAACATGAGCTATGACGACTTAAAAGTTATCGAAGCGTACCACTTCCTCAAATCGATTGCGGATGGGGAACAGCTAGAACCGAGCTTTAAGTCCGCTTATGAATTTGCCCAAGTCCATGACGCGATTATGCGGTCGTGGGAGAGCGGTGCGTGGGAAGAGATTCGGGAGATTGAGTAGAGAGTAGAGAGACAGAGTAGAGAGACAGAGAAGAGAAATGCTCTGCGATACTGATGTGATTAGTAGATGCCTTTTCTCTTCTCTAAGCGACGCGTCTCTGTCTCTGTCTTGCTAAGCGGTGTTATGACTATGTATGACCTAATTACCATCGGCCGGGCGAATATGGATTTGTTTTCGGCCGATATCGGTGCTGAATTTGTAGATGCGACGGCATTTGTGCCCCAAGTGGGGGGAAGTCCGACCAATATTGCGATTGGCACTGCGCGGTTGGGGTTGAACTCGGCGGTGATTACGGCCGTGGGGCATGATTTGGTGGGTGATTTCATCATTAAGTATTTGGGCAACAAAGGGGTTCAAACCGATTTGATCGCCCGTAAAGATGGCAAGAGTAGCTTGGCCTTGCTGGGTGTAAAGCCGCCGGATCAGTTCCCCTTGCTGTTTTATCGGGAAAACCCGCCCGATATTTGGCTGACGATTGATGATTTGCCCGATTTTAGCCGGACCAAGAGCTTTTTGGTTTCGGGAACGGCTTTGGCGCGAGGGAGTTGTGCCAATGCGACCTTTTTTGCGGCCGAGCAAGCGCGTGCGGCCGGTAATCTGGTCTGGATGGATATCGATTTACGGCCGGATCAATGGGATCATCCGATGTCTTGTGGCACGACGATGCGTCGTATGTTGCCATTGATCGATATTGTGATCGGTACTGAAGAAGAGCTGTGGGCGACGATTAATCTTGATCCGGCAGGGTGGCATGGGAATCAAGCGGTGACCGCTGAAGAAAGGGCACAAGTCGAAGCATGGGTGACGGACACAACCGCCAAGAGTGAACAGATTATTGTACTCAAGCGTGGTAAAGAGGGCGTGAGTATTTTTGAAGGTGGGCAAGAGCTAAAAGTCCCCGGTTATCCGGTCGAGATATTGAATACGGTAGGGGCGGGTGATGCCTTTGCAAGTGGCTTAATTTTTGCACGTCATCAAGGGAAAAATTGGTACGACAGCGGCCGGTTTGCCAATGCGTGTGGTGCACTAGTGGTCACACGGCATGGGTGCGCTGAAGCGTTACCGGCTTTGGCCGAAGTGGAAACTTTTATTGAGAATTATTAGGTGGCTGGGGGC
>WTJY01000366.1 GCA_011524645.1 Anaerolineales bacterium
CTCAAAACACCTGTTTTTTCATCCCCAATTTTGAAGCAAATAGGGAAAACTAAAGGTATAGATTTTTGTTGGTTAGACTTGGTGTCTCTTAGTTCAATTAATCTCTTAAGATGTGAGAAAAAATATGTCGAGATTCGGTTTAGTCAAATCGCTTTCATGGTCGGGAAAACTGGGTAGACGGATGTTGAAACGGTTTTTGTATACGCAGATGGCGGTATGGACGGCCGTTAAAATCCTGATCGGCCGTGAAATGCCCTTGCTCCCTTTTCGGGTGGAAGATGATCCCCCCTCGATTTACTGGGTATTTCGTTTGAAACCGGCCGGATTGACCGAGTTTAGCCAAAAGCTAAAGCTCCCACCGCAGTTTAAGCTTACACCGATTCGTTGTTTGGCAACAGATGAGCCGGAATATTGGCTAACGTTGAATGTATATCGGGTGTCGGGGTTGGCCAATGGGATACGGGCGGAATGGTCGGTGTATGTTGAGGATGAAGCG
This sequence comes from Anaerolineales bacterium, assembly GCA_011524645.1. Classification (GTDB taxonomy): domain Bacteria; phylum Chloroflexota; class Anaerolineae; order Promineifilales; family Promineifilaceae; genus WTJY01. The sequence goes on from WTJY01000366.1 coordinate 497, forward strand.
GGTGAATCGCGCTATATGGTGGTTGATGCGCGCTCGTCACAGATGTCGATGGACCCGGTGGATGTAATTACGCCAGCTTCGCGGGTGGCGCATGAGCGAACAGGGCAAGTGATCGAGACGGTGGTGGGAGATGAAGGTGCGTCGTTTGTATGTAAGATTGATGTGCCTGACTCGGTTGCCTCGGTGGCACCGGCCGCAGCCGAATGGGTAACGGCGAATGACTATATTTATTGGGGGAATGGGATTTGTGACCGTACTTTTTATGGGGGAAGTTTGGCGTATGCGAAGCAACGCCGGTATGGTGGAGAGGTCGCGACGATTACTGATCAATCAATATGGGCCGAATTTGTAGAGCCTGATCCGGCCCATATCTTAATTTTTGATCATGCGATTGAGTTTGTGGTTTCCCCTTGGGAAAATGTGGATCATGCGCCGATCTTTGATTAACTATTTTGCCGATAGGCTTGCCACTCATATTTGTGGAGTTCCCAGATTTCGACCTCGGTATAGATGGGGTCGACCATTTTGCCCGGTTGGACATCAATTAATTTGGCACCGGTTTTTTCTTTGACACGACGAGAGCCGATGTTTCCTTTGGCGTTGGAGAAGATTAAGGTTTCAAAGCCTAGCTCATCGAAAGCGTAGTCCATGACAATGGTCACCGCTTCGGTCATGAGTCCTTGGCCCCAGAAGGGACGGCCGAGCCAGAAGCCTCGATTTTCGGGCGAGCCTTTGCGCCATAGATCGACCGCACCGATCGCCTCTGTCGGGTATGTTTTAAGAAAAATGGCCCAGACCCATTTATCATTGTCTTGTTCGGGCAGGATGACATTTTGAATGAAGTCGGCCGCACCATTTTCTGGGTAGGGCCAAGGGACATGATGGCCTAATTGGCGAATGACTTCATAGTCGTTGAAATATTTTTGATAGGCGGGGGCATCAGCGGCCGTTACCCCCCTTAGGATTAAACGATCTGTTGTTAGTGTTTTCGGCATGTGCTTTTTCTCCGTTTAGGATCGACTAGATGGTTTGTTGAGAGAGCATGTGTAAGGGTTGCTTGTCCGGTTCAACCCAAGAACGGCGTGCATTTACCGAAAAGATAGTTTCTTTACGATAAAATTGCAAGATAAACGGCCGTTCCATCATTTTGCTCTCAAGTAGCAACACGACTAAATCTGGTAGTGATGTCGTGTTCTTATGTTGGGACGCAAATGCCTCTAACGCATACAAAAAGAAGATGGTAATCGATTCATGATACCCCCCTGTGTCTGTGTTTTCCCCACCCACTGCGATGTTATAGCTCTTTATCGCTTCGCGCATGAGGGGAATGCTGGCACTCAGACCATTTGTTTGGATCGCGTGCAGGCCGGTAATGAGATGGGCTTGATGGGTCCATTTTTCTTTTGGGAGTGTTTTAGCGTGAAAGCTGGTGATTAGGTGTTCTATGTCTGATCTTTTCATTTTTGTTCTCCTTGTTAAGATACAAAGATGGTAATGAATTAGGAAGAGGATTGGAATGAATAATCTAAATGAGAATGGGGTGGTGAGCATAGATTCTAAACGAGTCGGGGGTGTTGGCTTTGGAAAGTGATTGGCGCGGATTTGAGATGGTTGTTTTGGGATTTCGGTCGTTATAGACTAACCGGAAAAATAGTTAACAAAACTTGATAGTCATAGATGAGGTATATCAATGAAATTAACAGACTTTAAGGCACTGACCTTTGATTGTTATGGGACGTTGATTGATTGGGAGAGCGGAATGGTTGCCGGATTGGGCCCCTTAACGGCGCGAGTTTCAGGGCTGACGCGTGATCAGATTTTAGAGACACATGCACGGCATGAATCTGAACAGCAAGCACAAACGCCGTGGAAATTGTATCCAGAGATTTTGTCGATTGTGTATAAGCGGATTGCGGAAGAGTGGGGTGTGCCTGCCTCTTGGGCAGAGTGCCAAGTATATGGGGATTCTGTTAAAAATTGGCCCGCATTTCCCGACTCGGCCGAAGCGCTACACTATCTAAAACAACACTACAAGCTTGTGATTTTATCGAATGTCGATAATGGTAGCTTTGCAGCGAGCAATGCGAAATTAGAAGTCGAATTTGATGCGATCTATACCGCACAAGATATTGGTAGTTACAAACCTCGGGACAACAATTTCGATTATATGTTGCATCACTTAAAAACAATGGGGATTGAAGCGGGTGATGTGCTGCATACGGCTGAAAGCCTTTTCCATGATCATGTCCCCTGCCGTCGCAATGGGTTAGCCAACTGTTGGATTTATCGGCGACATGATCAAGATGGGTTTGGTGCTACGATGAATCCGGGGGATATGCCGGAAGTCGACTTTAAATTTACGAGTATGGCCGCTCTTGTAGAAGCGCATAAAGCGGAACTATCTGGCTAGGGTATCAGACATTGCTGGCATTTTAGGGGAATCGCGACGTATCGCCCCCGGCCGTTTGGGGGTGCTGTTGCAACTCGAAGTGGGGGAAGCGCTTGCGTGAATGCGGGGTGAGTGTGTAGGCTTCACGCCGCTTGCTCTTTATGTTTTCACTTTACATTGTGGCGATATAGTCAACCATTTTGCTAAACGCTTGTCCCCAGCCGTTGCTCGCTTGGGCGGGAACACCGACGTGAGTCAACGTCATTTTTGTTTGGTTGCCGATCGCTTCTAGCACAATGGTGACTTGGGTGACGGCCGGAAATCCCGGCATACCCATTGCGGCGGGGTCTATCACATTCCCGTCCGCATCGGAGGGGCTTTCGGTATAGATCAGACGTTGATTGGGGATGATTTCTAGATGTTCGCCGATAGACCACATCTGTTTGGGGCCATTAGGGGAGGGCATTTCCATACAAACATGCCGTTTGCCACCGACTCGGACGTCTAAATGGGCGACCGGTATGCTGAATCCTTTGGGGCCATACCACTGTTTGAAGTGGTCAGAGTTGGTCCACATTTGCCAGACGAGGTCGGCCGGTGCATCTAAAATCTGCTCCACAACACATGTTTGATCACTCATCGTTTTGTTTATTCTCCTGATTGGTTTGTTGTATTTGTTGAAGATAGATATCCATTTGATCGAACCGCTCTTCCCAAATATGGCGATATTGCTCAGTCCAATGGTATATCTGTTGTAGGGGGGCTGCGTCTATCGTACACGGCCGATATTGTGCTTTTTGCCCTTGTTTGATTAATCCCGCTTTTTCTAGCACTTTGATATGTTTTGAAATAGCGGGCAAGCTCATGTCGAAAGGCTCTGCGAGCTGGTTGACGGTGGCTTCACCTGTGGCCAAGCGGGTGAGAATCGCACGCCGTGTGTTGTTGGCCAAGGCATAGAATATTTGGCTAAGTTGGTCTTCGTCGCTCCTCATAAGGATAGGATTTATATCGATTGGGATTCTAGAAATTTATTTAACCAATTGGTTAATTAACAAGTTGGTATAATAGCGGGGAGCAACTCAAATGTCAAGCCGTTGTTTTGTTATTGTTGTTTCGCGCCTTCGCCCATCCCCCAACCCCCTTCCCCCGGGAAGGGGGCTTTTTGTTTTTACGCAGTTTTTGTCGGCGATGCCGACAAAAACTGCGTATTTCTTAATAGCCCCGCCCCTCGGGGGGCGGGGTGGGGGTGGAACTGCAAAACCAAGCTAAATTCTAAAAATGAATTTTATTGAAAAGCCGTGATTGCCCTGCAGTGGTGATTGAATCAGGTGAGAAAATCCTGTAAACTCTACATAATGAATCTGCATACACTTTTAAGCGTATGGCAATGCAACACACAACATTCCCTATTTTGTGCATGAGGTGACATGATGATCTACAACAAAAAAACTGTTTTTTCTACTCTTTTGGTTGGTGCTATCGGTTGGTTGGTTTTGGTGAGTATGCCGTGGGCCACAGCCGTGTACGCGCAATCAACACCACGGCCGACACCGACCAATCAGGCGGCGATTAACAACACCGCAACACCACGGCCGACTGCGACAACTGACCCGAGTTCAAGCGCCACAGCGGTGCCGAATACATCGTCTAGCGTGGCCGGAACACGTGGGTCAATTCGTGGGGCGATTTATCAAGATGCCAATGGGGATGGCCAATGTGTGGGTACCGAAGTTGATGGGGAAATCGCTTTGGTTGATGTGCCGATTGAATTTGTGAGCCAAGATGGGGAAGTAACCCTTTATCTCGCATCTGGGAGCGATGGGACATTTGGCTTGGTTGATGCGGGACTAGGCACATGGACGGTGAGTGTCCGGCCGAGTGCCGATTGGGTTGTGTCTTCCGCTTCTACAGTCGATGTGTATTTGTCGGATGACGAAAATCTTGCGCTGAATACCGACTTCTGTTTACGGCCGGCTTCCGCTTTACAAAGTTCTGTGTTGCCAGATTCCGGTGCGCCTGCAACGGGTGGCTTGCTCTTTATTGTGGCCTTGCTTGCCGGACTCGGGTTTGTTGTGGCGGGTGTGGTACAACGTCGTCTATCTTTACGGTAGATAAACAAAAGGAAAAACAGAGATGTCAGTTGATTTAGATGCTTTGCTGAAGCTTTTGCAACATGGCAATCAACTTAAACGGACCCCACGAACCGGCTGGGTGATGCGTGGGGTACCGAACCCGGAAAATGTTGCCGCACACACATATGGAGTGGCCTACACCGCCTTAATTTTAGCACCTCACTTGGATGTCGAATTGAACATGGCAAAACTGTTTAGTTTGATCTTGCTTCATGATCTTGCGGAAGGGTTAACGACCGATATTCCGAAACCGGCTTGGAAATATTTGCCACAAGGAATTAAAAGCGGTGTAGAGCGGAAAGCGATGGAAGAGATTGTCGGTGAGGGGGCTCAGGGGGAACAGTTAATGGCTTTGTGGGAAGAGATGGATCAGAATGAAACGGCCGAAGCCAAGTTTGTACACGATGTCGATAAGATCGATATGTATCTGCAAGTTTTAGCCTATGAACGACATGGGACACAGGCCTTGCGTGAGTTTTGGGATAAAAAGCGGACGTTCCATTATTCAGTTGTACAAAAGATCTATGAGCGATTGCGATATGAAGCGGGTGTTTAAGGTGTCGTGCACGGCCGTACACCCTGATCCGCAGGATTCAAGTAGCCTGATACGATTTGCGCCAAGTCTGGTCGGTTATTTGCTTGGTACCATTGTTCAAGTTGCATAAGTTGCCAAGCTATCGAATCATTCATGGCGAAGCAGGAAACATACGGTAACAAATCAATAGGGAGTGATGTTCTTTTAAAGAAAGTGGATGAATATAGTTGGGATCCCTTACCTAATGGGCCATATGTTGTATTTTCGTCGATGTAGTCGAGTGTTTTATCAACATCGGCCGGTTCTAGCGTTTCTAGGTCAAGCCACAGCGGATAGAATAAAGATGCAATGATGGATGGTATGAGATGCTTACCGGCAGATTGGGGGTCTATACCTGATTGTTCTAGGATGTACTTAGAATGAAAAACTGGGTAGCTGGGAGGGAGTTGGTCTATTATTTCTAGAGTTTTGTCTAATTCGTTTTGAGCCAACACAGTTATCATGGCATAGCGTGGATCTGACTCTGGAGCTGTCTCGCATTGTGGGTAGATCCGGCCGTTTACTTGACATTCATTGAGTTTCGCTTGTTGAATTGCTTGATAGGGATGCTCGTTTGTTTCCCATAAAGGGGCGGTGTGCCAAGCGAAATCAGATAGATAGACCTGATAAAAAAATTGCTGTTTCTGTGTGTCAGGAATAGAGTCTGTTTTTTCTGAAAGCAGGGCTACATTTAGAATTGGGATGACTTGGTTTGGTGCATGCTCTAATGCTTTTTGATATAGGTCGAATGCGCGATCTGGCTGATCATTTAGCTCATATAACTTGCCTAAGTTGACATAATTGGATGGCCAAGCCGGTTCTAATTTAATCAGGTCTTCATACTGTGCTATAGCTAATTGGCGATGATGAGCGGAGTCTTGGCTTAACACACCATGTGTGAATGCGGATGCATATAACAATCCGCTATCTAATATCCATGATTGAGCTAAAGCTTTGTCAAAATGGGTGCTGGCGATGTCCCAATTTCCTTCTTCTGTTGCCTGAATCCCTTTTTGATAAGTTTGTCGTACTTGTGTGTTCTTAAAGCCAAAGATAATAAGTGATAACCCTAAAATAGGCCATAAGATAGTTGTGTAAGAAATTATGTGCTGTCGCTTTCGAGATGTGGTAAATGGCAGTGTTGTGACCACGATGGCGAGCAATGCGGAGCCAATCCCCATAATCCAAATTTCTGGCGTGTCAACGAGTGCATGTACGCAGAGTGGCACTAATCCGGTTATTGCCGCACGTGTTGTTGTGCTCCAATTTTGAATCGGCCGTGCTCTCCATAACATATGTACGAATTGTAATAGGAATACGATGGCGGCCATAAGACCGAACATTCCCATTTCTGCTAAGATTTGGAGTGCTAAATTATGAGTACTTGTGTGAACAATTGCGTCAGGAACCGCTTCTTTGTATATCGTATAAAATGTGCTGAAGTGATCTAAACCAACACCAAAAAATGGAGAACCCTGCCATGTTTGGATCGCTGCTTGCCAAATTTTAATTCTAGCGCTAGCACTTGGATCATTTTGAATAAGCTGTCTAACAATAATAATGGCGCTAATTGCGCCAATTAATAAACCTATTGCACCAATTATCTGGGTTTTCAGCTGATATGGGTTAATGTGTTTCTTAATGGTATCCCACGGTAAGTAAAAGCAACCAACACTGCCACAGCCTATGACCAGCGCTAAAAGTGCACCACTCGATTTTGTGGGCAGTAGAATAATAAATCCGAAAATGAGCCATAAATAGGCACCCCAACTTCGCGGAGATTCTATGAGGTGATGTAGCATGAGGACGATACCGAGGACTAAGATGATCCCTAATGTGTTCGCACTCCCGGTACCACCATGAGGGCGGTATGCGCTTATCCATTGATTGGTAAGAGCGATGTATTGTTGGTAGCTTGACCATAGTGTGATCACTTCAAGTATAGCAAAGACCATAATGAGACTGGTCAGGTTAAGAAGTGCTCTTAATAGCTGAGAGCCATCTAAAAACGTGCGGACAAGACATACAAGCATGATGAATGTAAGCAACGCCCCAGACCAACCATACATCATCCGCCAACTGCGTGATGGGTCAACAGCAAAGAGCGAGCTGATGATCATCGCTATCGTAAATAATATAAGGCCAGAGTTTACAGGGGTGTTGGTGATCGCCAGACCACGTTTTTGGACGGTCCATAGCCATCCTACTATGCTTGCTGTAAGTAGGGAGATGAGTAGTGTATAAATTGCTGGGTCAGTGCTATATAATCGACCAAATAAAATAAATACAGTGCCTAATATAGTTAATATAGTGTGTATGATGAATTGTTTTGGTAGCATAGTCACGATGTGTGCCTTTCCTGAGCTTTGGTGATCAAGCTAAGAACTGTCTGGTTAAAGAATAGATAAATGGTTGTCATTCAACTGTACTGGCAACGGTTGGTTACTTTGTGGTTTGGTTAAGAGTCTGCTAGCCGGTCAATTGTTTGGTTGATGGTATCCCACTGCACTGTGGCACTGTTGTTCTCATAAATAAAAATGACAACATAACGTGGGGCTTGAGCTGGGACTAATCCTATAAGCCAATGATTGAATTGATTTGTACCAGCTTGAACAGATGCCGTGTAAACTAAATATTCTGTTTCACCGGTTGATGTGGCCTGCCACATTGTTTGTTGGACCGCTTCAGCTACGGCCGAATCAATGATAGGTGCTGTGGGGGTAAGTGCTACACCATAATTGACCCATTCCCCTTCATCTTGCACGGCCGTTACGAGCCGAGGCTGTGGCAGTGTTCCATCTCGGGCTAATGCTGAAGTGGCTAGGGCAAGCTGTAATGGGGTCATGAGCAAGGTCGATTCTCCCGATATTGCGCGCTCGATTGAGCTAATATCTGCGGCACTAGGGGGCGTAATATCGGCTACAGGAAGCGAGAATGCGGGAGATTCATTAAATCCCCATATCTCCCAGGCTGCTAAAAGATCTTCTCGTGTCCATCGGGTTGCGAGTTCTGTGTTTGTGAGATCGATATTTTCATGTGATAAGCGATTGAGTAGCTCCGGCTCTAACGCGAACAGGAATGGACTAATGATCTCTCCGGGTTGATATTGGGCTTGTGTTGCCCTGTTTAGCAAAGGAGCACTTTCATCGACGACAAGCTGTTCGAAATTACTATTGAGCTGGTTCGGGTCGTAGGTCGGTAGACTGACCATTGCTCGGACCAGTGCGATTTGCTCATTTCCACCGCGAGACAAGAGGAGAACAATCGCTGCACCCGTTTCGTCCCCCATACTATCGACAACGGCCGCTTGTAATTCTAGGTCTAAACTTAGCCTAACATCCTGCCCCACTTGGGGTTCGTGTAGCAGAGAGCGTCGCACCTCTTGTTGTTCATCGGTGATATCACCACGCAAAATTGTATCCAAACTTTCTTCTACACCTGCTGTGCCATAGCGTAGGCTATAGTAGCCAACAACCGGCTCTATATCTGTGTTTAGATATAGCCTTGTCTGTCGAGCGACTGTCCCGCCATTTTCGGCCAGCACAATATTGTTTGTATCGACAATACGGCCGCGCTGTATGCGCAATTCCGCTTCAACTAGCCGGGGGTTGTCTTCCCGTGCTAACAAGGTGTCTCCTTGCCAAGCCCCCCACCATAACAACCCTAAGGTCATAACACCATAGCTACAGGTCAAAACAAAAAATAGATTTTGGATACGACGGCGTGTTTGATTCGGATCAAAATTCATAAGAAGATTGGGATAACGTTATTGTCCAACCTCATCGGACAAATAGAGCAAAATGCCGATCATGATACAACTCATCAGTAGTGAACTGCCTCCATAGCTGACAAAAGGGAGGGTGACTCCGGTGAGTGGTAACACTTTTGTTACGCCACCAAGGATGAGAATCGTTTGGGCGGTCATCATCAGTGTGATGCCGGTTGCCAAGTAGATGTGAAACGGCCGTTTGGCCAACATAGCGATTCGTAACCCACGATACGTGAGCCATAGAAACAAAGCGATTGTTGTGATTCCGCCGATTAGACCCCATTCCTCGACAATGGCAGCAAAGGCGAAATCGGAATGAATGACAGGGATATATTGGGGGAAACCTTGGTTGATTCCTTGCCCCAAGACACGGCCGTTGGCCAGCGCATAGAGAGACTGCACAATTTGAAACGCTCGGTCATCCGCTTCGGGCCACGGATTAATCCAAGCATCAACGCGAAGTGCAACAAGATCAAACGCATAGTATGCGAACACGGCCGCACCGAGCAAGAGAACACCACCGCCTAGCAAATACCACCAGTCACCGACCGCGATATAAAGCATGCCCAAAAAGACGGCAAAGAAAAGCACGGCCGCCCCAAGGTCTTGTTGCCAAACCAAGAGTGCCATACAAAATCCCCACATAAACAAAAGGGGAGCTAAGTAGGGTAATGGGGCGAGCCATCCTCTCGGCGCTCGGAACCGGAGCAATTGTTCTCGCTGTGCGAAATAGCTTGCCAAAAAGATGATAAGAAGTAGTTTGAGCAGTTCAGACGGTTGGAAATAAACCCCTGTGAAGGGGATTTCGAGCCAGAGGCGAGCCCCATAGCCGATCGGGTTGACCCCAAAGACTAAAGTTGCCCCCAATAGGGTGAGCCCTCCGATTAACCATGTGTAGGGAAAGTCTCGTAACGGCCGTAAATTGCGCGGCAAAATAGCCACACCCAACAAGACGCTGATACCGATGCTGCCCCAAATCAGCTGGCGAAGCCAGAAATTAGGTGCCAAGCGATCCACCAGTAAAAACCCCCACCCCAGCAAAATGGCCAAAGCTGGCAAAATCAGTGGATCATGCCACGGCCGGAAACGCCGCAAAAGAAGGGCTGCCGTGATCATCAAACCACCCCAGACCGCCACATTTAGCCATGCGGGACCCAACCATGAGCCTTCGCGCAAAATGTTGAGCGAAACCGCATTGCTGATGAGAAAAACGGCCGTGAGCACCAGCCAGCCCCATTGCCCCCAGCGGGCGATAGGACTGTCTGCAAAATCGGCTAAACTGGAATGGATGGCGGTTGAGGTGCGGGTCATGCCAGATATTTGCCTACAAGTAGATCGAGCTTTTGTCGTGTGTCGCTGGGAATGATATCGGGATTGGTGATGAGTGCGTATTGCAAACCGCTATGTACCGGGTAATCTCCCCCCCAGCTATCGATATTGGCGACCATATGGGCGATAGCGTCTTGGGCCAATGTCGTATTTTTCTTGATCGTTTGGATGACCATTTCGACCGTAACCGCTTCTTCGCTTTCATGCCAGACATCATAGTCGGTAATATGGGCCATCGAGGCATAGGCGATTTCCGCTTCGGCCGCTAAAAACGCTTCCGGCGCCGAAGTCATGCCGATGATATCCATCCCCCAGTGGCGATATGCGATCGATTCCCCTTTGGTGCTAAACCGTGGCCCTTCGACGATAAGAAATGTGCCCCCCTTGTGGACAGTGCCACCGACCGCGACACTGGCATCATAGATCGCTTGAGCCACTTGGGGAGAAAAGGGTTCGGCGACTGAAATATGGACCACAAGCCCATTGCCGAAAAATGTGCGCGGCCGGTGTCCTTCAGTCCGATCAAAGATTTGATCCGGCACGACGATATGGCCGGGGGCGTATTGTTCTTGGAGCGAGCCACAGGCATTGACCGCAATAATATATTTTACGCCGACCGATTTAAGGGCGTAGATATTGGCTTGGTAGGGGACTTCGCTGGGGGAAAGCTTGTGCCCACGGCCGTGGCGAGGCAAAAAGGCGACTCTCCGGCCGTGTAATTCCCCCACAATAAGGGCATCCGATGGTTTGCCGAAAGGGGTATCAATTTCCAGCTCTGTGATATTGCTCATACCGGGCATGTTATACAAGCCACTGCCACCGATGACGCCGATTTCGATTTTTTCGTCCATGATTACCTCTCATTTGTGATTTTCAGGTTTACAAGTCGTGATTCATTCGTTGATGTTGCCTTACACTTTATCGGAAATCGCACTATGTCCAAGTTACGACAACGGATAAAAGATGGAGATTCGAGAAGTCACCTTGGCAATCGCTTCTCTCTATCCCTATCATTTGGCCCTATCGTTTTATTTCCGATAAAGCTTATTATAATCTGGAGATCACAGCTTTGCTTGGCGACTCATCACTCTTTTGCTAATTGCTTATTGCTACCCTACAATGCCAGAGTCTAGCCCAACCTAATTAAATCTAAAAACTCTATGACAGATCAAACTCATCAATCTCCTCTTTGGAATCGGCCGACAAAAGTTATTGTTACCGTTGTGTCGCTTCTTTTTATCGTTGTTGTTCTTTGGCGTTTTCAAACGCTTATCAGCCCATTGATTATTGCGGCGATTTTGGCGTACTTGATGTATCCCATCATTAACCTTTTAGAGCGGCATACGAAATTATCCTACTCAACAAGCGTCGTAACCGTTTTTCTTAGTTTAGCGGTTATTTTTATCGGCGTTTTTGCGGTGCTTGGCTTTGCACTTTACAGTCAAGTTGCCGATTTGGTGGTGCGTACGCCAGAAATTATTGAAAACATCCCGACCTATATCGAAGACGCGACCCAAACCCTGTCTGAGCCGATTACCGTGGGTTCGTTTACTTTTACATTGCCGATCCCGCAGGATCAAAATTTCGATTGGCAAGCGATTTTTAGCCAAATAAGTAGCTACATTGAACCGGCGCTACGCAATATCGGCTCTTCATTGGGGCAAGTTGCGATTTCGATTGCGGCCGGTCTGGGCTGGCTCGTCTTCATTTTGTTTGTTGCGATCTATATTTCTAGCGATGCGCCCTATTTGAGCCAATTAATTAGTGATATGGCCGCTTCTTCCGGCTATCGGGCGGATGCGGAACGGCTATGGCGCTCCTTCGGCCGGATTTGGGATGCTTATTTGCGCGGTCAGGCGATTTTAGGCGTGGTGATCTTTTTCACCGTTAGTACGGTATTGGCTTTGTTGGGGGTTGAAAATGCGTTGGCGATCGGCTTGTTGGCCGGATTACTCGAGTTTATCCCCTTTATTGGCCCTTTAGTTGGTGGTGGCTCGGCCGTGTTGGTCGCCTTGTTCCAAACCAGCAACTATATGGGGCTAACCAGCATTCAATTCGCCATTGTGGTCCTGATCGCCATGTCGATTATTCAACAAATCGAAAACAACGTACTTGTCCCTCGCATCGTGGGGGATGCGCTCGATCTTAATCCGCTGATCGTCTTTGTGGGGGCGCTGATGGGCACCTCTTTGGGGGGGATTTTAGGGGCGATCTTGGCGGCTCCGGTACTCGCTACGCTAAAACTGCTGGGAAGTTACGCTTGGCGTAAAATGTTTGACGAACCACCATTTCCAGACCCAGAACCAGATCATTCAGATAAACCGTCTTGGGCGGAATCCGCTTGGGAACGCTGGCAGCTCCGCCGTGCAGGGGTTGAGATGAGCGAAACGAATGACACAAAACAATAAGCTATTTCACGGCCGTGACCTTGGTTTGGCTCGCTCCACGGCCGACGATTTGAATGCCGCGTGACGAGTGACCGGTCTGCCAAGACGACCGGTCACTCGTTTTTGTTTTTAACTTTATTTGAAGCGGCCGCGCAAAACATTCTTTTGGGTTTTGCCGGTCGATGTTTTAGGGAGTGGCCCGAAAATGACTTGGCTGGGGACTTTGAAGCGGGCGAGGTTGTCACGAGCGAAAGCGATGATTTCCCCTTCTGTGACGCTTTGACCTTCTCGCAGTGTGATAAAGGCGCATGGGGTTTCTCCCCATTTTTCGTCCGGTTTGGCGACCACGGCAGCATCTATCACGGCCGGATGACGAAATAGTACATTCTCTACCTCTATCGTGGAAATATTTTCTCCTCCCGAAATAATAATATCTTTCGAGCGATCTTTGAGCGCGATATAGCCGTCCGGATAGACGACCGCCAGATCACCGCTGTGGAACCAACCACCTGCAAACGCTTTTGCTGTCGTTTCCGGGTTGCGTAGATACCCTTTCATCACCACATTGCCTCGAAAGGGAACCTCGCCCATCGTTTGACCATCGGCCGGGACCGGTTCGAGCGTTTCTGGGTCGGCGACAATTAGATCTTCTAGCACATGGTATTTGACCCCTTGTCGTGCTTTGATATCGGCCTGTTCGGCTGCTTCTAAATGGTTCCATTCCGGCTGCCAATCACAGATAACGGCCGGACCATACGTTTAGTAAAGTTTTCACCATGACATCCCATACACCCCCAGAAGACAACCTTTGAAGCAACTATGCTATCCACCACTCTTCTCAAAATTAGAATGCGATTGCCCTGATCTTTAGGCCACTATCTTGACTCCGTACTATACTACGAGGTTTATAATGCCCCCATAGGATAGAGATAAGGTGTGATCCTGTGCTTTTGAGGTGATACCGATTCTGTCTATCTTGAAATCGTGAATGGGGTAATTTTTAGATGTCTAAGATAATTGGAATGCGGGCTGGCCAATTGGCAAAAGCGGCCGATGTAAACGTTGAAACCTTGCGCTACTACGAACGACGCGGATTGCTACCTGAACCGCCGCGCCAAGCATCTGGCTATCGAATCTATCCAGAAAGTTCGATTGACCGGTTAAAATTTATAAAAGGGGCACAAGCTTTAGGCTTTACGCTTGAAGAGATTCTCGATCTGCTGAATATGCGCTTGGACACCGATGCCAATCGGACCGATGTGCGGAAGCGCGCGCGAGAAAAAGTGAACCATATTCAAGAAAAAATTCGTGCGCTCCAAGAGATGGAACACGCACTGAATCAACTTATTTCCCAATGTCATGGGGATGGCTCGGCGGCCGATTGTCCGATTTTAGAGGCGATTCCGTCATTTGGGACCAAAGATATAGATAACGAGGTATAGAGATATGAATCAGAAAACAGTAACAGTTCCCGCGATTAATTGCGGCCATTGTGTGAATACGATCCAGCTTGAATTAGGTGATTTGCCCGGTGTGACCCAAGTGGTCGCCAGTGCGGACACCAAACAGGTCAATATTTCATGGCAAGACCCCGCGTCATGGACCGAGATTGAAGCGTTGTTGGTTGAAATCGACTTTCCACCGCAATAAACAAGGTTCTGGTCGGGATCGCGAGTGATCGGGTAGGGGCTGCGGCGGCTGGGGAAAAATTTTCCAGCATCGCAGAACCCTGTAACAACCAGCCGTCCTGCCCGCAGGCTATCCAATTGGAGAAACAACGGGCAGGATGGCTGGAATTGGGGTTGATTCTGGCAAAAAAGTGAAAATCATGGCCAGCCACCCAGCCCCTACGCATGTATCAAATCAAGTGAAACAAATGGCAGATGTAAAACAACTGACGTTCCCCGTTATCGGCATGACTTGTGCCAATTGTGTTAAGGCGGTTGAACGAAATTCTAAAAAAGTAGCGGGTGTCACTGAAGCGGTGGTGAATTATGCCAGCGAGAAAGTGACTGTCACCTATGATCCGGCCGTGCAAAAGAACACCGCACTGAGTCAAGATTTAGTCGGCCGTATCGCTCGCGCCGGGTTTGAGATTCCGGTTGTGACCCTTGATTTGCCCTTGCTGGGCATGACTTGTGATAACTGTGCGAAAGCGATTCAGCGCCGTCTAAACAAAGTGGATGGGGTTTTAGAAGCGACCGTTAATTTCGCCAGTGAAAAAGCGGCCGTGCGCTATATTCCGAGCACCGTTAGCCGTACGGAACTGGTCGCGGCTGTGCGCCGTGCCGGTTTTGACGTGGTCGAAGTTGCGGCCGATGAAACGGCCGAAGATGCGGAAACGGCCGCACGCCAAGCGGAGCTAAATCATCAGATGCGCCGTTTTGTCGTCGGGCTTGTTTTTTCGGTCCCCTTGTTCGTTTTGAGCATGGGACGTGACTTTGATTTGCTTGGCTGGTGGGTTTATGCAAGTTGGGTCAGTTGGTTTTTTCTTGCTTTGGCGACCCCCGTGCAGTTTTATGTCGGTTGGGATTACTATGTTGGTGCCTATAAAAGCATTCGTAATGGGAGTGCCAATATGGATGTATTGGTCGCCTTGGGTTCTTCAGTCGCTTATTTCTATAGCATTGTCGTTTTAATCGCCCATACGATGGGGATTTATACGATCGGACACCACGTCTATTTTGAGACATCGGCCGTGATTATCACCCTGATCGTTTTGGGTAAGCTGCTTGAAGCACGGGCCAAAGGGCGCACGAGCGAAGCGATTAAAAAGCTTATCGGGCTACAGTCGAAAACCGCACGTGTTGAACGTAACGGTGCCGAACTTGATATTCCCGTCGCTGAAGTGGTGCAAGGAGATATGATTATCGTGCGGCCGGGGGAAAAGATTCCGGTAGACGGCATTGTTGTAGACGGCCGTTCGGCAATCGATGAAAGCATGATTACCGGTGAAAGTTTGCCGGTGAGCAAAGCGGCCGGAGATTCTGTGATCGGAGCCACACTTAACAAGCAAGGCTCCTTTAAGTTTAAGGCGACCAAAGTGGGGCAAGAAACCGCATTGGCCCAGATTATTCGCTTGGTCGAGCAAGCCCAAGGGAGTCGTGCCCCGATTCAGCGAATTGTAGATCAAGTGTCCGCCTATTTTGTGCCCGCCATTATTGTGATCGCAGTCGTTGTGTTTTTGATTTGGCTAGCGAGTGGGGCGGGGTTGGTGCCTGCGGTTTTGCGGTTGACCGCCGTGCTGGTTATCGCGTGCCCTTGCGCGATGGGCTTAGCGACACCGACTTCGATTATGGTAGGGGTTGGGAAAGGGGCGGAACAAGGGATTCTGTTTAAGAATAGTGCGGCGCTAGAACAAGCGCATCGACTCACGGCGATTGTGCTGGATAAAACAGGGACGATTACCAATGGTGAACCGGCCGTGACCGACATCGTTTTAAGCCGAGAAGCTGATTGGGCCGAAACCAACTTGCTACGTTTGGCCGCTTCGGCCGAGCGGGGATCTGAGCACCCGTTGGGCGAGGCGATTGTGAACCATGCCACCGAATCTGGGCTTGATTTAGCGGTTCCTAGCCACTTTGAAGCGATTACCGGACATGGGATTCAAGCTGAAGTCGAAGGTCACCAGATTTTATTGGGGAATGCACGGTTGATGGCCCGAGAAAAGATCGCGTGCGATCTTTTGCTCGCTCAAGCGACCGCACTGCAAAACGAAGCGAAAACGGTGATGTGGTTGGCTGTAGACGGCCGTGCGGCTGCATTGATCGCTGTGGCTGATACGATTAAAGCGGGATCGGCCGAAGCGGTTGTGAATTTACAGGGGTTAGGGCTGACGGTTGTTATGATGACCGGTGATAATCAAGCGACCGCCGATGCGATCGGCGGTGCTGTCGGAATTGAGCGGGTCTTTGCCGAGGTGTTACCGGCCGATAAAGCGAACTATGTCGCCCAGCTCCAACAAGAAGGATATAGTGTAGCGATGGTTGGGGACGGAATTAATGATGCCCCAGCGTTGGCCCAAGCCGATGTCGGGTTGGCTATTGGGACCGGGACCGATGTGGCGATGGAAACGGCCGATATCACCCTCATGCGGGGGGATTTGCGCCATGTGCCAGAAGCGATCGGTTTGTCTCAGGCGACAATGACCAATATTCGTCAAAATTTAGGCTGGGCGTTCGGCTATAACGTGGCCCTGATCCCGATTGCGGCCGGTGTATTGGCCCCATTTGAAAGTGTGCCGTATATGTTACGTGAACTCCATCCGATCTTGGCGGCTGGGGCGATGGCGTTTTCAAGTGTTAGTGTGGTGACCAATGCGCTGCGATTGCGACGGGTATGATGCTGTGAGAATTAGATTAGGGCCGAATTCTTAAACATTTAAAACAACTATCATGACCACTGAAGCTTTAAACAATTTTGTCAACATCATGCTCATCGTTATGGGGGTGAGCTTTCTTCTCTTCCTGATTATTATCGGCTTCGCCGTACGCCAATTACGCAACGTGGAAATTCCACCCGATGCGTCATTTACGGAAACCTTGCGGCTGACCCCTTTTCTTATTGTGTTAGCGATCGATTTGCTCGATCTAAGTTTAGATGTGTTGGCGGTGCCTGTCGTTTGGGTGTTGTTGAACAAGTTGGGATTAAAAGCATTGCGTGAAGTGTCAGCTATCGAAGCATTGATTCCGGGAACCCAACTCATTCCGACATTGACGTTGAGTTGGCTCGGGATTCGGGTTTTGGGTGTGGGATACTATGAAGAGCGCTTGAATGGGAACTCTTAGCGCTCGGGTTGCCCTTTCAAGCGCGGTGACGTTGACAGGTTTTTCGGGACGGTTTTTGTTATGTTTGGTTACCAAGATCGAGCGTTTTACTGTGAGGATGTGTCGCTGAGTGACATCGCCACGGCCGTGGGGACTCCGACCTATGTGTATAGTCGGGCGGCCATTGTGGCGAGAGCGCGTGCCTATTTGACCAATCTCCCGCCAGATGGTTTGGCCTGTTACGCACTTAAAGCGAACAGCAACTTGCAGATTTTGCGCCTCTTGGCTGAAATCGGTTTGGGAGCGGATGTGACAAGCGGGGGGGAGCTTTACTTGGCTCGAAAAGCGGGGTTTCCGACTGAAAAAACGATTTTCTCCGGTGTCGGCAAAACAGATGCCGAAATTCGGCAAGCGTTGAGCTATGGGCTACGCGCCTTGCATGTTGAATCTGCGATGGAACTGGCTGTTGTTGGTGAGATTGCGGCCGAAATGGGGGTTGTGGCCCCTGTTGGGGTGCGCATGAATCCCAATATCGATGCGGAAACCCACCCTTATATTAGTACAGGTTTACATAAACATAAATTTGGGGTACCAATTGATCAGGGTATCGCTTTGTTACAACAAGCGCAGGAACATGCGTTTTTACGGCCGGTGAGTATCGCTTCCCATATCGGTTCACAAATCCGGAGCTTGAACCCCTATGCGGAAGCGGCGCAACTGCTGAGCGATGTGGCGCAAGAGTTGAAAACGGCCGGTATTTCGCTGAACTATATCGATATCGGCGGTGGCTGGGGGCTTGATTATGAAGCGATGAATGGGGGGGATGGGGTCACTGAAATCGGCCGTTGGTTAGATGAGGTTAAGAAGCCGATCGATCAGGCTGGATTTAAATTTGTGGCGGAGCCGGGCCGCTCGATTGTGGGGAGCGCGGGCTGTTTGCTGGCGCAGGTGGTGTATACCAAACAATCGGCCGTGAAAAACTTTCTGATTACCGATGCGGGGATGAGTGATTTGATTCGGCCGACCCTGTATCAAGCGTATCACCCGATTGTTCCTTTAGTTTGCGATACAACTGCGCCGGAACAGGTCGTTGATGTTGTGGGGCCGATCTGTGAATCGAGTGACTTTTTGGCCAAAGATCGCTCATTGCCCCAAATGGAGCGGGGGGATTTGCTGGCTGTGTTGAATGCGGGGGCGTATAGCTTTGCGATGAGTAGCAATTACAACGGCCGTTTGCGCCCCGCAGAGGTCTTGGTCAACGGTTCTGAATGGCATATTATTCGGTCGCGTGAAACATTTGACGTACTACATTAGCAATCAACATATCAATACCTTCGCCATTTTTAGGCATATATGACAACAGTCTTGCCATAGAAGTCTGAAATATGAAGTATGAAATATGAAAGGGATTCTGCGATCATTTCATACTTCATACTTCTTACTTCTTATTTCATATTTTTTTCTCTATGACCAATAAGTGGGAGAGGCCGAAGAGGCGAAATGGGGTTTTTTCTAGCGCGTAGAGTGTTCGTTTGAGGGCGCGCCCGAGTTGAGGCCGACGATGTTCGATATTGTCGTAGCCGCCGAAAATGCGGGTGTGGTGTACTTGGCGGACCGGTAAATCATTGAAAAGGCTATTTAGGCCGCGCCGTGTGTAGGTGCGTACGTGTGGGGCGAGTTTGTTCCGCCAGACATCGGGGAGATAGTTGACGAGGGGGATATTGCCGAATTTGTATTGGCCACGCCAATAGATGCCGTGTTGTTCAACCGGATACCAGCGGTTGGGGCAGAAGATGACGAGACGGCCGCCCGGCCGTAAGACGCGCACCATTTCGGCTGCGTATAGCCGATCATTGGCGACATGTTCAATCACTTCATTGCTAAAAACAAAATCGAATTGATTGCTTGCAAAGGGGAGCGTTTCGCCGACACCTTGCGTGATGCCATGGCTAAATGGGATCGCTTTGAGTCCACGTTCAAACTCGATTTCTAAACCGAATTGTTCGCGACTGTGGGGTTGAAATGCGCGTAAGTAGGTCCCCAAACCACAGCCGTTATCGAGAATACGGCCGGATAAATCGGCCCATTCTAAAATCATGTTCAAGCGACGTTCTTGGCCTGAACGCCAAACATAGCCGGGTTCGCCCCGTAGGGCGGCGAGAGGTGAATGGTTTTGACTCATGCTATGCTCCTAAGCCTAATTCATCGTATTTGCGACGCACTTCTTGCACATCTTTCCAGGTCAATGCCTTGGGGCCTGTGGCGCTCCGTTCCGGATTACGGAGCAGGTAAGACGGGTGGAAAATCGGCATGAGCCAACGGCCGTTTTGCTCTGTCCACTGACCACGCAAACGGGTGATTCGCGGATTTGGAACTTCGAGAACAGATTGAATCGCCACATTGCCGGTGAGTAAAATAATTTTAGGATCAACCAAACGGATGATTTCACGAATGTATTTGCGATACGCTTTGACTTCATCTGGGAACGGTTTGCGAAACGCTTTGCCCGCTTCTCCTGGGGGCATGCGAAAGACGGAGTTGGAGATAAAGATGTCGGTTTCTGTATTGAGCTGAATTGCGCCCAATACCTTGTCGAGCATTTGCCCAGCGGGGCCGACAAATGGCTTTCCCTGTTGGTTTTCCTTTACTCCCGGTGCTTCTCCGACGACCATCACTTTCGCTTCAGGGTTGCCACGACAAATAACCACCTTGCTCCCGCTATCGGCTAGCGGGTCATCGGTCATGCTGTACATATAGTGAAGCAAGGCATCTAGTGACTCGAAGGGAAAGGGGGAGTTGGAGTCATTAAACTCATCAAATTTGGGAGAAAGAAAAGAGTGTTGCATCAGACAATACCTACTGTGTTGTGCAAAAATAAAGATTGATCTTCTGAATTGTAACAAGGTTTTTCCCACTAGATAAAATTCTGCCTTGATCCTAAGCACAATGAGAAAAGGTTTATCTTCGGTTTTGTTTGCTGATATGCCAGCAATTCTCAATTTGAAATGAAAGCCTCAAGATGAGGCGGGAGATCATCGTCTCCTAAAGCTCTGATCATGAAAAGCCAGAGAGCTTCCCAGTCCTGAAAAAGGTTATACTGATATGCATAGTGTATTGACATTTTGGATGAACTAATCGGTCTTCTTATGGCTTGCATGGTACCATCGCATTTCGCATGAATGCGCGGCTTGAAATTGAATATTGAAGCCGATTGGTGATCATGCTATAATGTTTTCGACAAATCGTAAATTTTCTTTGCGAAAGTGGGTGTTCCCCACTTTTTTGTTTTCGGGGCAATGAAGTTGCCCTCTTTTTTTGGGAATGAGATATAGATAGTCGCCTATAACCCTCTAAATCTGGGTGTAGGCCAGAACAACAACAAGGTCATTCAGCATCATGAAAAGCGAATTCTTGCTTGCCTTTAATGAAATTTGCCAAGAACGTGGTTTGCCGCAGGATACAGTCATTGAAGCGTTGAAAAACGCTTTGGTTTCGGCGTATCGGCGGAATGCCAATGTTAGTAATTCACAAGCGGTTAGCGTGGAGATTGATCCACGGACAGGTGAACCGACGATTTATGCGGAAAAAGAAGTAGTCGATAGCATTATCGATAACCGTACCGAAGTATTGCGCAGTGTGGCTCGTAAATCGGGTTATCCAGAAGCGGAATATGGGGATATGGTGATGGCGAATAGTACGCCACGCAACTTCGGCCGGATCGCCGCCCAAACCGCCAAACAAGTGATTTTGCAACGGGTCCGCGAAGCGGAACGGGAACAATTGTATGATGAATTCGCTTCACGCGAAGGGGAAATCGTCAACGGGACTGTGCAGAGTGTTAGTGGTCAAAATATTACGATCGGCCTCGGCCGGACAGAAGCGACACTGCCTCGAAACCAACAAGTTAACACCGAACGCTATCGGCCGCATGACAAAATTCGCGTCTATGTTCTCGAAGTTCGCCGAACCAATCGCGGCCCACAAATTTATGTGAGCCGGAACCATCGCAACTTGCTACGTCGCTTGCTCGAACTTGAAGTGCCAGAAATCTATAACGGCCAAGTTGATATCAAGAGTATTGCGCGTGAAGCGGGACAGCGTTCCAAAGTCGCTGTTGTGGCGTTGCAGCCGGGTGTTGATCCGGTCGGTGCCTGTGTCGGTATGCGTGGAGTTCGTATTCAGAGCATTGTTCGTGAACTGAATGACGAAAAAATCGATGTTATCGAATGGGATAACAATCAAATGAACTTTATCGCCAAGGCGTTAAGCCCCGCGCGGGTGTCCGGTGTTTATTTGGAAGAGCATCCAGATAACGGCAAAACGGCCGTGGTAATCGTGCCCGATGATCAATTGTCATTGGCGATCGGCCGTGAAGGGCAAAATGCCCGTTTGGCCGCCAAATTAACCGGCTGGCGGATCGACATTAAGAGCTTGACCGAAGCTTCGACCGATTCACTCGATTTGTTGGATCATCCAGATGCGGTTCAAGCGGTGGTTGAAGATGAAGCGTTGCATGAACAAGCGCGTAATATCATCGAAAAACGGAGAATGGGTCGCCCGATTACGGCCGAAGATTACAAGTCATTGGAACGGTTGGTCAACGGAGTGGAAGGGGCGATTATCGCCAAACGTGCGGCCGAATATGAACAGATTCGCAAAGATCGTGCTGAAGCCCGCAAATTGATTCCGGATGTCGCCTTTGAAACTGATTTAGAAGAGTTCAACCTTTTGATGCGTTATCATCAAGTTTTGATTGATAACCATATTAATACGGTTGGTGATGCACTTTATCAATTGCAGTTAGGCGATGATAAATTGCTGGCACTCGATGGTTTTGGTGACAAGGCTTTAGAATCATTGAAAAAAGCGGCCAAAGAATATTTGGTTGAGGTTCATAAAGCTGAAAAAGAAGCGGCCCGTTTGGCGGCCGAAACGGCCGAAACGGCCGGTGAAGATGGCGAAGCGGTTGCGGAAGAAGCCGAAGAAGCTGAAGCAGTTGCTGAAGCCGAAGAAGCTGAAGCAGTTGCTGAAGAATCTGAAGCGGAAGCCGTTGCCGAAGAAGCTGAAGCCGTTGAAGAAGCTGAAGCCGAAGAAGCTGAAGACAAAGAAGCTCCCGTCGCCCAAGCGGATGACGAAGGGGCTATTAAACCGATCGAAGGGTTACAACCTCTCGTTTCTCCAGCTGAATCTAAGAAACCGAAGAAGAAAGAAAAGAAAGTTGTGGTCATTCGCCCGACGCGTCAAGAAGAGACGAGTGCGGATGATGATGACGATAAAAAGAAACAGAAAAGTCGCACGTTAGTCTTTGACGAAAATGCAGGCCGCGTAGTGACCAAGCGGAAACGTAAAGGTAGCCGCCGCCGTAATGATTGGGACGATGATGATTTCTAAGACCGATCATACGGATCAGGGTCGTACATTGATCGCTTTGGTGTATGACCCTTGTATGCATCACCCGTCTATGGAAATCCTCGGGATAACAACCATGAACACAATAAACTGTTGGCGTAAGCACGGTCTATCATGAATAAAAAGACCAAGCAACCGCGCCGCCGCAAACATATCCCGCAACGTACGTGCATCATTTGTCGCGAAAAAACGGATAAGCGAGATTTGCTGCGGATTGTTAATAACCCAGATGAAGGCATTGTGATTGACCCCACGGGCAAGAAAAACGGCCGTGGGGCTTATGTCGGCCGTAACCCCTCCTGTTGGGATGGGGTAAGACGGTCCAATAAACTTGATCAAGCCCTCAAGACCGCGATTCCGCAAGAGGTGAAAGACGCTCTCTTTGCGGAATTTGAGCAGGTCTATAAACGATTACCGGAGCGAGCTGTGCCTAGCGAATAACACAATCACCCACATCAGGTGCGCTAGGTCAGCTCGATTTGTTAGGGAAAAGATATGGCAAAAGAAATCGAGATACCGGATATTATCACTGTACGTGACTTAGCAACCCTTATGGAAGTGAGTCCCATTAATGTCATCAAAGAGTTGATGTCGAATGGGATTATGGTCAATATCAATCAGGAAATTGATTTTGACACGGCCGCAATTGTGGCCGAAGAAATGGGATATGCCCCACACCAATTTGTTGAAGAATCAGATGAAGATGACGCGCCAGAAACGGCGTGGCAGCAGATTATTGCTGATGAAGATGCGAGCGACCTAAAGAGGCGGCCGCCCGTTATCACAATGCTGGGTCATGTTGACCATGGTAAAACATCATTGTTGGATGTGATTCGCAAAGCGAATATCCAAGAAGGTGAAGCGGGGGGGATTACCCAGCATATCGGAGCGTATCAGGCACGACATGAAGACAACTTGATTACCTTTTTAGATACGCCGGGCCATGCCGCGTTTACCGCAATGCGGGCACGTGGTGCCCAAGCGACCGATATCGCTATTTTGGTGGTCGCGGCCGATGACGGTTTGATGCCCCAAACGCGAGAAGCGATTGATCATGCACGCGCGGCGAACGTGCCGATTGTGGTGGCTCTAAACAAAATCGATTTAGCGACAGCTCGGCCGGAACATGCCAAACAACAGCTGAGTGAAGTTGGCTTGACCCCCGATGATTGGGATGGGGATACATTGGTGATTCCGGTATCTGCTAAGCAAAACTTGGGTATTGATGACCTGCTTGAAGCGATTTTGTTGACGGCCGATGAAATTGACCCGCAAGCGAACCCGAAAGGGTCTCCGATCGGGACGGTGCTCGAAGCGAAAACGGAGCGTGGCCGTGGGGTGATGACGACGATTTTGGTCCAAAATGGGACGCTTAAAATCGGTGATACATTGCTGATCGGCCAAAATTACGGCCGGATCAAAGCGATGTATGATGCATCGGGTAAGAAAGTCAAAAAAGCACCTCCTTCGATGCCTGTTTCAGTTTCCGGTTTGAACGGAATGCCGGAAGCGGGGGACCAGTTTACAACGGTTAAAAACGAGAAAACCGCCCGTAAGCTTGTGGCTGATCTGCAACGAGAAGAAGAGGAAGAGCTGCTTGATCGTCGTTCTTCAATGGATGCATTTTTTGCCCGTTTGACCGGTAGCGGTGGTGATAAAACGCTTTATCTCATCGTCAAAGCGGACGTTCAGGGGTCATTGGAGCCATTGGTTTCATCCTTGAATAAGATCGAAAATGATGAAGTCAAGATCGACATTTTGCACGCTAGCATTGGTGAAGTCAGTGAAAATGACATTATGTTGGCATCCGCTTCTGAAGCGGTGGTTGTCGGGTTTAATGTGGGGATCGATTCGGCCGCACGTCGCTCGGCCGCGAGCCATTTGATCGACATACATACCTATGACATTATTTATCATCTGCTTGAAGATGTGGAAAAGATGGTGAAAGGGATGATGGCACCGGTCTTTGAACAGGTGGTTATCGGCCGTGCCGAAGTTCGCGCCGTCTTCCAAATTCGTAAAATCGGTTTGATCGCTGGTTGTTTCATGCGGACCGGTGAAGCGCGCCGTAATGCGATGGCTCGTGTGATTCGTGGCAAGAGGATCATGTACGAAGACAAAGTCGCCAGCTTGAAGCACCATCAAGACGATGTACGCCAAGTCCGTGAAGGATTTGAGTTCGGGGTTAATGTGGGGACATGGAACGATTATCGTGAGAACGACGTGATCGAATTTTATGTGACCCGCCGAGTTGACCCATAGAGAGCGACAAGCGACACGTAAGTGACGAGTGACGAATCTGTTTACGCAGATATATCCGTAGATCTTTTAGAGCTGGGTTTCTGTGCGAATAGCATAGTCACTCAGCTTTTTAGTATGACAAAATATGGGAAAAATTAAGCAACAACGAATTGCAGAACAAATACGGGAATTGCTCAGTCAATTTGTGCTATTTGATTTGAACGATCCAAGGGTTCAAGGGATTACGATTACGGCCGTGAATTTGGATCGTGAGTTACAACATGCCGATATCAAGGTCAATGCGTTGGGCGATGAATCGCGCGAGGCGGAAGTTTTAGCCGGATTGCAAAGCGCTTCAAGCTATTTGCGCCGAGAATTGAGCAAGCGATTGCGTTTACGCCGTATGCCTCAGCTTCATTTCCACTGGGATTATAGCTTGGCACAGGTGATGAAGGTCAATGAATTGCTTGATGGGCTGGAGATTCCTGATGAAGTAGCGGAAGATGCTACAGGGCAAGAGAACATAGATAGCGATAATAGCGAATGAGTACGGAACAGTTAGAACTTTTAGAGTATTTCATGGCGGACGCACAATACGCACGTGTTGAAGAGGTGTTGTCGAAAGCGCAAAATATTTTGGTCGTGACCCATATCTCCCCAGACGGAGACGCCTTGGGTTCGTTGACCGCGATGGGGTTGGCGCTAAAGCAGCTGAAGAAAAGTGTGACATTGGTTTGTGATGATGCGGTACAACCGAAATTTGCATACCTCCCTTTGTCCGATTCTGTTGAGCGGAAGCCGGTTTGGAATCGTGAATATGATTTGTTGATCGCGGTTGATTGCGGTGATGAACAACGTATGGGGAAAGCTTACACTTTGTTGCGCCACAAACCCCCGATTTTGAATATCGATCATCATGTGAGCAACACGATGTTTGGGGAAGTGAACATCATTGAGTCTGATGCGAGTTCGACAACGGAAATTTTGACCAACATGTTGCCCCAAATCGGAGTGACGATTACGACTGAGATTGCGACCAGTTTGTTGACCGGATTGGTTACCGATACGTTGGCGTTTCGGGTGGTGGGGGTGACGGCGAAAACATTGCGAACTGCGGCCGATTTGGTCGATGCAGGGGCGAATTTAGCCGAAATTACCATGAACTCGTTGGTCATTAAAGAAGAAGCCACTGTTAAGCTATGGCGTATCGGGCTGAATAAAATGAAAATGATCGATGGGATTGCCTGGACTGTGCTGAACAATAAAGATCACATGTATGTGAGCAAAAAAGAAAAAGTGAGCAGTCATGGGTTAGGCAATATGATGGCCGATATCGATGTGGTCAAGATGAGTGCGGTGATTTCGGAGCGGGAGGACGGCCGGATTCGGGTCGGTTTTCGCAGTCGGCCGCCGTATGATGTTTCGATTATCGCTTCAGAATTGGGTGGCGGGGGGCATCGTTTAGCGGCCGGATGTGCGTTAGACATTCCGCTAGATGAAGCGATCGAGCAAGTCCTTGAAGTGGCTCGCCGTTCGATTGCGGAGCAAGAAGCGGCACTGAACCTCGATAAATAAGGCTGATAAATTTATGATCGACTCGCTACGTTCCCGACTGTTCGCATTTGCATTTGTGACCACGCATCGCACGGTTGGCGGGGTGAGTTACGGCCGTATTTTGCGAGTTGGGTTGTTTATCTTCATCATTGCGGCTCTTTTGTTTTTGCGATGGAGATTGGCGGTCGTTCTGTTCGTTTCTTGGCTACTCGTGTTGCTTTTGTATCGTCGCGCCAAAAAGCAAGGATATGCGACGTTTACGCGGGACACCACCCCGTTTTCATCCGATTTGCTACCCCTTAAGCCGGATGAAAAGGTGGATGTGCGGGTCACCGGCCGTGTGAGCGACTCGGAGCGGGAGCTTGATGTCTTGTTGCGAAAAGGGAAGATTTGGCGCACCGCACTACATGAATATGCGTTGATGGTTGATTTGCCTGCTGGTCGATATCTCTATCAGTTTATCCAGCCTGAGCATATTCAGAACATTGATTCTGGTCAGCTTAAGTTTGCTCAGGATCGATTTAATGGGGTTCGCATTCGGTATCGAACTGATTGGTCTCCCTCTCTGCTTAATAATAGCCTTGCTTACTATGTGGGAGGCGGACCTAATGATCAGCGTTTGGCATTAATTCTCTATCTGACTTTTGATGAAGCCGATGATTCGGCGCGGGGGCGGTTGATCCATAGCCTGATAGAGAGTAAAAAGGGACGGCCGTGAGTGAAACGATCGATATTTTAGGTGTCCCGATCCATTATGTGACGATGGATGGGTCATGTACGGCCGTGGCCGATATGATGAGTGAGCCACATGTTCATCAAATTTGTACGGTTAATCCGGAATTTGTGATGCGCGCGCAGGAAGATGACGATTTTCGGCGTGTGTTGTATGGGGCTGACTTGTGTTTGGCGGATGGGATCGGTTTGGTGATGGCTTCGCGCCATTTACGGCCGGATGCACCGCTGCCGGAGCGTGTGCCGGGGAGTGAGCTGGTTTATCACTTGGCGGAGCTTTGTGCGCGGAATGGATGGCGGCTTTTTTTGCTGGGGGCGGCCGAGGGGGTCGCGGCCGAGGCTGGGGAGCTGTTGACGGCGAAATACCCTGAGCTGGTAATTGCGGGCACGTATTCCGGTTCCCCTGCGCTGGCGGAAAATGATGAGATTGTGGCACGAATCAATCGGTCAGCGGCCGATATGCTTTATGTCGCGTATGGGGCGCCGAAACAAGATAAATGGATTGCGCGGAATCTCGAGCAATTAACATCGGTGCGGGTGGCGTTGGGTGTGGGGGGCTCGCTTGATTTTATTACGGGGAGATCGGTTCGGGCGCCGCGTTGGGTTCAGAATTTGGGGTTGGAGTGGTTGCATCGGTTGGTGTTGGAGCCGTGGCGCTGGCGACGAATGTTGGCGTTGCCGAGGTTTGTGTGGGCTATTATTTGGCGTGGTAGTCGGTAAATAGTCAATTGTGTGGCATATTGAGCCTCATTGACTATTCACCGCTAGCCATTTTTGTGCCCCGTACGGGGTTCGAACCCGTGTTTTAGCCTTGAGAGGGCTACGTCCTAGGCCTCTAGACGAACGGGGCTAAAGGCGGATAGGGATTTTAGCAAAGCGGGAAAACCAAGTCAACTTTCTCGAAATTCTTTTTGAAAGTCGAAATCTTCGATTGTGTTGAGTTCACCAAAATCGATGCGGTAGAGAATGTTGCGTAGTCGTTTGCTCAAGAACGAAGCGATGTTCCAGACGACCCGTGCGCCTAGTTCGGGATCGCTCTCACAGATGTGGAGGAGTTTTTGTCTGGTTAGGACGAGGACTACCGCACCCTCTTCGCCTGCGCGCATGTCGGCGCTACGGCGCTGGCGGTCGATAACGGATAGCTCGCCCGTAAGGGTGCCCGGCCGGAAGACGCTAAGCAGTTGCGTTTTTTTTGCTTGCGCCTCGTGATGTGCCGGCTTGATGATCAGGTTGGGGTTTGATGCTAATTTCCAGATTTCGATGGTGCCACGCATGACTAAGAATAGCTCACGCCCCATTTCTCCCCCTTTGGCGATCAATGTGCGGGCTGGGAAGCGGCGTATATCGAGTTGGGCAGCGAGGCGGGTGTAGTGGGCGGACTGTAGCTTGTCACCGAGGCTGGTATAGGGGAGAAAGTCAATAATTTCATTGAGATCGACTAAGCTGTTATCGGCTGGAATATTAAAGAGGTCGTATTTAACGAAGCCGAGAAAGGATGAAATGAGCTGGAACGTACGGGTCGGCCGTTCGAATTGAGGCCAGTGACCGGCATTGGGGAGGATGCGTAAATCTGCATCAGGCCATTCTTCCGCAATGAGGCTCGCGTCACGTAATGGGACGGTGTTGTCTTCTGCACCGCAGATGACAAGGGTAGGGGTGTTGAGGTGTTTGAGCTCGTGTCGCATGTTGTTTTCGCGCATGGCACGGAAACATGCGGTGCGGACACGCCCTTGGCCCCGACGACGGGCGTCGGCGCGGAGCCGCATGTATTCTTGTTGACCGAGGTTGGTGTTTTCTGCAAAGGAGGCCGGTCGCATGATCCGGTCGGTGATTCCAGCGAATAGGTTTTCGACACCGGCGACGAGAATACGGCCGAGGTTGTTTTGTTCGAGTACAGAAACGGGGTAGGCGGCGAAATTGATGAGTCGTGAAAGCTTGCCTGTGATGGTCGGGCAAAGTAAGACGAGCCGATCAACCAGATCTGGGTAGTAACGCGCAAGGGTGATGCCGATCATGCCGCCCATCGAGTGGCCGACGAGTACGACCGGTTGTTTGGTTTGTTGTCGAATAAGTCTGGCTACCAGATCTGTATATTCTCGAATGGTGACGCGCCGTTTGAGTGGTGGGGAGTCCCCAAAGCCGGGTAGGTCGATGGCGATGCAGTGAAACTGTTGACGAAGGAGCTCGATGGTGGGGAGCATCGCATACCACGAGCTGGACCAGCCATGTATTAAGATAGCGACTTGGCGATTAGATGATCCGGATTTAACGGCGTGGATGTATTGATCACCAATTTGGATGATGGGCATAATGTTTTTGACTGTGGCAGGAATGCTGTTGTTGTGGAAACGATTCACGTTTGTTTCACACGATTGCCTATTGTAAGGAATAACGGCCGAAATGTGAATGACGAAACAGGGCGATCTCATTCTAATTTTGGGAAGAGTGGTGGATCGCATAGTTGCTTCAAATGTTGTCTTCAGGAGGGGGGCGCGAAGCACCCTACACGACTCCATTGACAAGGATTTGTGATATG
Source organism: Anaerolineales bacterium (assembly GCA_011524645.1). Classification (GTDB taxonomy): domain Bacteria; phylum Chloroflexota; class Anaerolineae; order Promineifilales; family Promineifilaceae; genus WTJY01. The sequence goes on from WTJY01000366.1 coordinate 30,315, forward strand.
TCATGGTGAAAATAGTCCACTTTACTATCGATTTGACTTAGAATGGGATTGCCCTGAATGACGAAATGAATTACAGCGACGGGGAGATTTATTAACTATTATCAACTGTAATCAAGAGTTATCAAATATGGGGAATGTTTGCTCAATC
>WTJY01000323.1 GCA_011524645.1 Anaerolineales bacterium
TCGCGTCGGATCAAAAGCTCCCCTCTCCCGTTGGGAGAGGGGCTGGGGGAGAGGGTTAATCCACCTCCCCCAGCCCCTCCTCATAGGAGGGGAGCAAATCCAATCAGACGATCCACATTGGCGAAGGTATTGTTAAATAAGCGAGGTTTTTTTATTTATGGAAAATTTAAATGTAATTCATGCAGGGTTATCAAACACATCATGGATGTTCTTTTTAGCGATTGGGATTTGGGGCACTTACCGCGCCCTACGCGGGCAAGGTATGGATGGCTCTTACTTAGGGGCGTTAGCGATAGGCGAGTTATTGGTTATTGCACAAGCGATTTTAGGCGGTGTCATGTGGCTTAATAGCGGTAGCGGTGCACTGATCCGGCCGGGTGTCCACCTACTCTATGGCGTATTCGCTATCGTTTTCTTGCCTTTTATCTATTTCACAGTACTACGTGGCGATGATACCAATCGCGGCCAATGGGTCATGGCCTTCTGTTGTCTTTTTACTTTCGGCATCGCTATTCGTGCCATGACCACAGCCTTGGGCTACGTCGGGTAAACAGCAGAATCAACTAATAGTTCTCCAGCGTCTCCGGCACAAATTCAGTCCCACACCACCCGCAAAATTCCCCACCCTAAATACAGTTCCCAGGGCAATCGCATTCTAAATCAAATCGATCATCAATCTAAAATCTAAAACCCAGAACAAGCTTCTTATGACAAAAAAAGCGAAACTCATCATCGTCGGTTCCGGTATTGTTGGCTCTATGGCCGCATACCACCTTACCACCCGCTTCGGCTGGAAAGATATTCTTGTGTTAGACAAAGGTCACCCCCATGAAAATGACGGCTCAACTTCACACGCACCGGGCGGCGTGGTCGGGCTGGCCCATTCCAAAGTGATGACCCAAATGGCCCAATACACCTCAACACTGGTGCGTAGCCTCGATCCGTATCAGCCAGATCGCAACACCAGCAATCCGGTCGGCGGCTTCGAAGTCGCCCTCACCGAGGCGCGCATGCAAGATTTGCGCCGCCTACACGGCGAAGCGACCAGCTTTGGCGCAGAATCAGAGATCGTCACACCCCAACAAATCAAAGAGAAAATCCCCTACTTTAATGACAAAGCGGTCGCGGGCGGGCTATTTGTCCCCTCAAGCTGTATCGTGTCAGGAGCCCATGTCTCTGGGGCACTCGCCCGTGACGCGATGGCCACTGATGGGGCGAAATTTGTCGGCAATACCGAAGTCACCGATCTTGAGGTGAGCAACGGCCGGATTATCGCTGTCCACACCAACAACCCAGAAATGCCCCGCATCGAATGTGAGCAACTCCTACTTTGCACCAACGTCTGGGGGCCGATCCTCACCGAAAAATATAACATTCCGGTTCCGCTACTCGGTTACGAACACCAATATGTCATCACCAAGCCGCTTCCAGAACTCGCCGAGTTCGATCCCAGTAACAAAGATCACGAAGTGGTCTACCCCACCATGCGCGAACTCGACTCCGCCATGTATTACCGCAAGCACTGGGACAAGCTCGGTGTGGGCAGCTATTGGCACAAACCCTACCCGATTCGGGCCCGCGACCTCGGCCGGACCGCCATTAACCCATACACCCCAGAAGACATGGTAAAACCGTGGGCTCAAGCCACAAAACTCTATCCGATGCTCGAAGGGGTGGCACTTGAAAGCGCCATAAACGGGATCTTCGCCTTTTCGATTGATGGCATGCCGATTGTCGGTGAAAGCAAAATCAAAGGGGTCTGGACCGCCATCGCCTCATGGATCACCCACAGTGGCGGTGTCGGTAAATCGGTCGCCGAACTCATGGCGACCGGCGAATCGGAATGGGATATGCGCCAATGTTCAATCGACCGCTTTTTGCCCTTCCAAACCACACGGACCTTTATCGATACGATCTGTAATAAAAATTACGCCGAAATCTATGACATCGTGCATCCACGCCAACCGCTAAGCGAACCCCGCAATGTCCGCCTGACCCCGTTCACCGGCCGTCTCGCCGATATGGACACCCGCTTTACCCCGTTTGCCGGTATCGAACTCCCCAACTGGGTCGGCGAAAACAGCCGCTTGCTCGAAAAGTACGCCGATCAAATCCCAAAACGAACCGGCTGGGCCGCCCAATACTGGTCCCCCATTATCGGCGCCGAACATTTGGCTGTACGGGAAACCGGCGGCATGTTTGATCTGACAGGTCTGGCAATTCTCGAAGCGAAAGGGGCAGGGGCTTTGGCCTATATCGAATATCTTTGTGCCAACCGCATCGACAAACCGGCCGGATCGACGATCTATACCACATGGCTCACCCCAAGCGGCGGTGTCAAGCGTGACCTTGCCGTAGCTCGGCTGGCCGAAGATAAATTCTGGATCTTTGTCGGTGACGGCACACGCGGCCAAGATTTGGCCTGGATGGAAAAGCACGCGCCAACTGATGGCAGTGTCACCATCACCGATCTCTCCGACAACTACACCGGTATCGGCTTGTGGGGACCAAACGCCCGCCGTGTCCTTGAAAAAGTCACCCACTACGATGTCAGCGATGAAGCGTTTCCTTACTTCGCCAACCAATGGATCGACATCGGCTATGCCAAAGTGCTCGCCTTGCGCGTCTCTTATGCGGGTGAATTGGGCTGGGAACTTCACATTCCGTTTGATCAAGGCGGCCGTATTTGGGACATGCTCTGGGAAGCGGGGCGTGAATTTGACATAATCGCGGCCGGTATGGGGGCATTCGACTCCCTCCGAATCGAAAAAGGGTATCGTTTATGGGGTGGCGACGTATACACCGAATATAACGCCTACGAAGCGGGGCTGGGCTGGACCGTCAAAACGAAGAAAGGGAATTTCATCGGCCGTGAAGCCTGTATCGCCGCCAAGAAAAAAGGGCTTAAAAAGAAACTGGTCTGCCTCACCAGCGACACAGACGGCGCGATCGCCTTTGGCTACGAACCGATTTTCGACGGTGATACCTGTATCGGCCATGTCACCACAGCCAATTACGGCTATAGCGTGGGCAAGTTCATCGCTTACGCATATGTGCCGATCGAACATGCGGCCGTGGGCAACAACTACGAACTCGACTATCTTGGCACCCGTTTCCCCGTCACAGTCACGGCCGAACCGGTCTTCGATCCCAAAATGGAACGGCTAAAAGCATAAAGCCACAACCAAAACGGAGCCTCTACAACCGCACGATTCTCTCCTATCTCCCCCAACCGATGGGAGAGAATCCCATTCGATACGCGCCCACACAACAACAAAAATCCTGATACTGCCGAATTTGGTGGGATAAGCGTAAATCGTTCAAAAATA
>WTJY01000144.1 GCA_011524645.1 Anaerolineales bacterium
GCGTGGGGGTGGGAGAGGCGTTGGGGTCGGCCGGTTCCGGTGTGGGGGTTGCGGTGGGGAGCATGGTGGCGATCTCTTCAGGGCTGGGTAGCGGACCGCCAGGTGATGCGCGCAAAATCGCTTCACATGGGACGAAGGCATCGGCCGGTTCCGGCATACAGTACCAAGGGCCACCTTTTTTCGTTTTGAGCAAAGGGACATACCAGAGCACCATATTGCCTCCAGAAACCCCTTCCCCATTGATCCACTGGCGCGGTGGTTGGAAAGTGTTGGCGGCACCTGTCAAAATCGGATTGTCCCCTTCCCCATCATTTTGCCGGAGGAGGAACCCTTTGGCTTCATCTAAGCCCAATGGATCGTCGCCGATATAGCTCCAGCGATAGTGGATCTCATCGTCGAAGGTGGCGAATTTCTCCCCATCGGGGGAGATGTTGTCATCGGCAATGAGCTCTAGCTCCACCTCCTCGTTGACCTCTAGCCACTGATTGTTGTCCCAGACCCAGACTTCATCATTGAGACGGCCGTCTAGATCTAAATCGATGCGCCACATCGGTTGATAAATCGACAAGTCATCACAGCCGGGGCCGTGTGAGACGAAGCGAGCTTCGAATGTGCCATCTTCATAAAAGGCCATCGTTTGATCATAGCGGTAACAGCAGATGCAGTTGGGCCAACGGGTAAATTCGGTGAAGAGCTGGCTGATCTTAAAGCCACTTGCACCATTTTCACCTTCGACCTCGTCAATAGTCGTGTCGAAATAGGGGGGGACAGAAGCGGAATGGCCGATTTCGTCCCGATAGCCTCCTGGCCAACTGGGGTACCAAACCTCGACTTGGCCGACTTTGGCACTGCTAAAAATGGTGGTTCCTTCGTATTTCGCATCGAAGAATTCAAGCCCATCGTGGGCGGTCATTTGCCAACAGATTTCCCAGCCATTCGCTTCATGACAGCCATCAGAGAAGGCGTCGCGCTGTGGGGTGAGGTCGCGGTAGGGGATTTCGGGGCGGCCGCGTGTGTAAAAGGTTCGGGCGACCTCTTTGGTTTCCATATTGACGGTCACATGGAAGATTTTTCCGCTGTCGGTCGGGTCGTGGAAAGTGAGGTCAACGCACCATGCATCGTTACAGCCGTCGTCTAGGAGCCAGATGTTCATGGGGACCATCATCATATCTTCGGCCGTAAAGTCGCCTAGAACGGCCGTGACCTCTGGATCGGCCGAGGCGATTTCGATGGCGGTGTCTAGGTTTCGGGGGCTAGAGAGCGGCCGGTTCGCTTCGTTGTCCCAGACATCGAGAACTCGCTCTTGCTCTAAGTTTACGACTCCTTCGATTGTTCCACGATCGGTGTAGTTATAGAGTAAGACATGGGCACAGGTTTCTTCCCAACATCCTTCTTCCGCCCAGCGGCCGGCTTCCCCGTGGGCGAGCGGGACCGCTTGAATAAAGTCAAACTCAATCGTATCGAGCCGGTCTGCGACTGTTGGTTCGGTTGAGAACAGTTCCCAGGCCAAATCTTCGCTGTAGGGCGCTTGGAACAACTGATAATCAGGCATGATAATCGTTTTTGCCGCTTGTGCTTGATTTTGAGTAGGGGGCGCAAACCATGCGAAGTAGATAGCGACCAGTCCGATTAAAACCGGAATAAACCAGAGTTTTGACAATATTGATAGGAATTGGGACAACTTATTCATAGGCTGACAATTATAGACAAGGGGGGCGGTTGGACCCAGTTTCTAGGGTTTAATTTAGGTTTTGGGTAGAGGGTAGAGGGTACAGAGACAGAGAAGAGTGGTGGGGTTTGCTTTGTGGCTTTGGTTTTTGACTCGTCATTCGTTATTCGTCGCTGGTCACTCGGTTCACGTGTTGTCAGAGGGCAAAAGGAATGACTGCTCTAGCGGTCTGTGCGTCTCGTTTTTCCTATCGCACCCCTTTTGCCCCTACAGGTGTTGATGGCGGTGGGGAGATTGGTTCGTTACTTGGGGGTCGTGTTAGCGTTGTTGTATCCTCTTTGCCGTTTTGCTATGCTTGCTCCACTGGATTGTTACGCGATCTAAAATCTAAAATCTAAAACCGAAAATTGAACATCCCATCATGCATGTAGCTATTAACGCCTTTTTCTGGAATCAACCCTTTACGGGGAGTGGACAATACACACGACAATTGGTTTATCACTTGAATCGCTTTGTGTCCGATCTGGACATTACTTTGGTATTTCCATTGAATGAAGCGAATAAAGGGTTAGACGATGTACCGCCGAGCGTACGGGTGAAAGGGGTCGAAACACGGCTGGGGAATCTGGGGAAGGTGATTTTTGAGCAGTATGGTTTTCCTCGGGCTTGCCGTGAAGTGGGGGCGGAATTGGCCCATGTCCCTTATTGGGGAAGCCCGATGCGTTCGCCGGTGCCGGTAGTGGTGACGATTCATGATTTGATTACGCTAATTTTTCGCGAATATCATCGGACGACATCGGCAAAGCTTTACAATGCGCTGGTGAGTGCGTCGGCTAGAGGGGCGAGCCATGTGCTGACCGACTCGAATGCGAGTAAGTCTGATATTATTTCTCGTCTTGAAATCCCTGAAAAAGATGTGACGACTGTTTATTTGGCGCCTTCGCCCGATTTTTCGGCCGAAGATAATTTTTTGATCGATATGGCGGTGCGCAAGAAATATGATTTGCCTGATTTTTATACGCTTTATTTGGGCGGGTACACGTTACATAAAAATATAACGACGTTGCTTTTGGCTTATACTTATGTCAACCAAGGGTTGGGGGATGATTACCCGCTTATTTTGGCGGGAAAAAAGCCGACGACTGTCGGGCCGCACATTCCTGATTACGATGCGTATATCAAAAAATTGGGGCTTGAGGATCATGTGCGCTGGCTGGGGTATGTGGATGAAGCGGATAAACCGGTGCTGTATCGGGAAGCGGAGACATTTATTTTCCCGAGCCGGTATGAAGGGTTTGGCTTGCCGCCATTGGAAGCGATGGCGTGTGGGACGCCGGTGGTGACGACAACTGCCCCGGGGGTGTCTGAAATTGTAGGGGACGCGGCGATGGCGGTTGATCCGGATGAAGAGAAACGGTTCGGTGGGGCGATTATTGCGACTGTGTTGCAAGAAAATTTGGCTCAGGATTTACGTCAGCGGGGGTTAGAACGTGTGAAGGAGTTTTCTTGGGAGAAAACGGCCGGTGAGACGGTTTCGGTGTATGCCAATACCATTGATAAGAGTTGAAGTTTTTATTCTTAAGTCGTAATTATTCAGTAGATTTCTTGGCTCACCTCTCCCTTGAGGGAGAGGTGTTGGGGGAGAGGGGAAAATTTA
>WTJY01000021.1 GCA_011524645.1 Anaerolineales bacterium
CAATCCGTCCCTCTATGCCTGAAAACGGGTAATTATTTCACATGAATGGCCTTACCCGATCAGCTTCATCATATCGCCATGTGATCGTATTAACCCCATCGGTCACAGAGGTTGGGTTCCAGCCCTCTTCATATTTATAGACAATATCCGATGTGGTCGCGACTTGGGGCGCATTATCGGTCATATAATCCTGGTAAACCAGACGATCTAAATCATCATACTCAAGCGTTGTTATCACACCACGCGGATCAACCTGTAAAGCTAGATTGCCATATTGATCATACTCATATAGCCAATGGCTCGCTTGATTTGGATCTTGTAAAAAGCGTTTTTGCCCCAAACTGTCGTATTTAATTGTTGTTATAAGGCCAGTAGGTGTTTGCACTTCGATCAAATTATTGAGCAGATCATATTTATAGCTTGTTATGAACTGTTCCGTGCCACTATATTCAATCGTCGACTTAATGCGACCAAAACCATCCACTTCATAGCCTCTTTCTTGTTCAGAGTCCGTATCAGGATTCGCTAACACATGTACAGAGAATAAATCAGGATAGCTATATTGTGTTTCGCTACCATGAATGTCGATTGTACGTACAATCCGGCCGAGCATATCGACCGTCTGCGTTGATATCGCATCCTCATCAGTGCCATCACCTAAAGCGACATCATGCAATGTGGTTTGTTGTTCATTTATTCCTAGATAGTCAAATGTAGACATATGGGTCCCGACTGAAGAAATAAACGTTGAGGTAACAACTTGGCCTAATCCATTGTAACGTTCATCTACAATGAAATTGATTGCGTCAGGAGTATTGTAAATCATATAAACCTGATTTTCATTGTCATCATAATCATATGTTGTCTGGGTCCCTAATGAGTTGTGGTTGTCTATTACACGCCCAAAACTGTCATAATTTGTGATCGAAGTTAGGCCAGACGCACTCTCAGAGGTTTGAATTGTTCCAAATCGTGGATCGAAAGAATATGTTTCCACAATATTATGGGGATATTCGACACTTTTCACATAGGTATTGTGTATCGTTTCATAACTATATAAGGTTTTTCGATTGGTATCGTCAAGATCTCCTGTCCATGTTTCTGTGATCAAACCGAACGCCCCCAATACCACATGGTTTGTAATATCTGGGCTTGTATAAATACCATATTCACCTTTTTGGGTGGTAGAGATATGACGAACAGCGCGATCATAATCATAAATAGTTTGCGCCAAAATATCGGCATCAACATCATAAATCGTCATTTCATATGGCAAATTCACAATATAATGATCGAGCTTGTCGAGTGGAAAATATGAGGTTGTTGTTGAACGTTGTTCATCAATCGTCTCCTCTGTTTGCTTGATCACATTGCCGTAATCATCGTACTCATAACACGCCTCATTATGTAAGTCACCATAATACTTTCCAAATTGCCTAACACATTTTAGCAATGCGAACTCGCTACCAGACACATCATGATAAAACATTTGACGACCTAAAATGCGCGTGTTTGAACCGGAATAATCCTTTCTAAACTCTTGGTATGTGATTCGGCCGAAAGTATCGTCATAATTAATGGCACCATTACTTTTGGTAAATACACTTTTAGCGCGATCATAGTAATACCAACCTTGCGAAAACCATGTTGTCGTGTGATTTCCATTGGGGTCTGTCACATGGACGCTACCATGCCCCATAAATTGTCCATCCATAAATAGAACGCTATCCCCATCTTGGTTGGCGGTGTATTCATAGGTGTATGGCAAGTATGAATTACTATTTTCATCACTGATAACCTGTTCAATAACTCGCCATCGGGCCGTATCCGGGCTCTCTGTAAAGGGACGCCAATTGGTACCGTACTGATTAACACGCCATATTAGATTCCAGCCGAGTGGATTATCCCCAGCAATTTGCTCATATGTAAATGCAACGTTCCCACCCGACCCATTGTCGATACTATGCAAGTGGCCAGTTGGGTGATAGGAAAACCGGGTTTTAGGCAATTGTTGCCCGTTCATCACCCCAGATTCGCTGTAACCAAGTTCCTGAATGCTTGCAAGCATAAGCTGATTATGCACAGCACCATCACCTTCAGGGGCTGCTCCATTTTGAGTGTAATAGTCATATCCAAAAGCGATACGGCGCGTTTGGGTATTGCCAACCCAAATGTCAATAAACTCGAGTGCTTCTGGGTAACCAAATGTGGTAAATGTCGGCCCTTGATAAACAGAGTCGAAGTTAGCTATAGGGTAGTCAATACGTTGACCCTCAGCATTGATTCTGTGAGTTTGTGTATAGCTAAATTGAATCCGTCGAGTCGCTTCATCTTCTCCAATGCCGTGGTTCTCATTTATCGTATAAATGATCTCTTCTGGTCTGATCGATGAAACTCGGACTTCCGAATACACGCGATCGAAACTAGGAACAGAAACATTGTAGACCGGCTTCTCACTAAAATGCTGCTTATACTTAATTGTCATCGAATTCTGATAAATATCTTCAACGCGATTGAGGTCATAGCGATATGGATCCTGTCTTACATTGAAAAAAGGCTCAGACACCGCACCCAAATTAGGTTTTGCGGTAGTAATGTAGCTAATAGAGTCTGCCGTTTTTCCAAATGTATAGGTTGTGCCATCTTTAGTAGTCACTTCCCAATAGAGTCCATTATCCTCTTCATCTTCTGGATCACCTTCGATCTGGTTATCCCCACCTGACTTGAGTTCTATCAGCCATCCCGTTACATCCTGTGTCTGATAACGAGCGACAGTATTGCCCACAGTACTCGATTCATCACGAATCAAAACTTGGCTCTGCCCATTTAAGTTAAGAATAAACTGTGTATATTCAAATAAGCTACTCGCTTGGTCTACTTCAATCCATCCGAGACCGGCCAGTTCAAAGCCATGCCCAACAATGCCAGCCTGACGGCCGAGCTGTGTATCGGCCGTGCCAGAGTTATAAACCAAGCCTAGGTTCGGTTGCATTCCATTAATTCCCGGTGGCACTTGAATCGGGTAAGCATAAGTTGATGTCCCCGTAAACAAATCGACATTGCCTTGTGCTACTGAAGGCAAGCGACGTGCAGCAGGGGGTGCATTTGTCGCCCCTCCATTTGTCAATGCCATATCCCCAAGGTTACGAGTTTGTACAATTGCCGTACCAGCTACTAGGTCAATAGATGCAGCAACTTGGACCCAAGCACCATAAGTCTCATTATGTTGATACACCTCTACAGTCGGCCAATCTTCAGCATCAACATCTAGTTGATTCAGGTCGATCGCGATTTGAATCTCTTGATTCAAAGTTTGAATCTCTTGGCCCGACTCAGACGACGCACTAGTGACAAAACGTTCCAAAGTTCCTTCACTTTGTTCTGTTGTCGCTTGATAAGGCGTATAAGTAATGGTGATTTCAGCATCATAAGCATCAGGTGGAATTAAAATTTCAGTCCCGCTACTTTGTGATGTCAAAATCGTTTGCGTCCCAGGCACAAACTGAGCATTGTCCACAGGTGTTTGTTCAGATTGCAAATTGCTGGCCACCAGAGGCGTTATGTCTTCATAAATCCTCAGAAGGTGGCTGTAACGCCAGCTATAGAGAGCCCCATCATTCAATATAACGGTAACTGTCACAGGATAAGACCCAGCAGTTGTGTAACGATGGGTAACAGTTAACCCAGTCTGTACCGTACCATCCCCCCAATCCCACGCAATTTGGGCTATATCGGTTGGGCTGATCGATCCGGTCAGTGTAATTGCTTGATCAACCCAGAACTCTCGATTTTGTATGTCTAGCTCAAATATCGGCGTCACGGTGGGGATACCCATCACACTTGTGACAATATCTGAATTACTCAAAGCTGGTGCAGAAAAGTATGGTGGCGCATCACTAATAGCATTACCATAGTATAGATAGTACTCAGCACTACTTGGCACGGCCGTCGGCATCAAATACGTAATTGTCACCGAAGGTGAAACCACATCCCCCACAACCATAGGCAACACATGCCAACCAAGCTCATCCTTATAGGTCATACGTAGGTCATCGGCGTCAGGCTGGAGCTTGCCGGTGTTGATGAGATCGGCCGTGGCTACAGTCATTGAAATCGTATGATAGGGGTTCGCATCAACCGCCCCGGTCAATTCAACGGCCGAGCGATAGAACCAATCATCATCCCACCATTCAGTAGGCAATGTCTGTGTTCCCGAAACGACTGTTATATAGTTTGTCTTTTGCACTGTATCGCTAAATCCATTCGCATGTTGCGCAGTAAGGGTCACTGTATAGATACCCGTATTCGAATAGATATGTGTTGGTGAAATTTCTGTAGAAGTTACTCCATCTCCAAAATCCCATGTAAAAGCAACGCCATTTTGGGATAAGTTTTCAAAATACACCTCATAGGGGGCCACACCCAACAACTGAGATTGAGCAGCAAAGTCAACTTCTAATGGCTGTAATTCATGTTCATAAGCCCCCAAATCACATATCGCATGGCCATCGCCATCCCCATCTTGTGGCCGCAATTCCCGATTTAAATCATTTGTCGGACAAACTTCTAACAAGCCCATATCAATTGCAGGTGATCCTGCACCAAGTTGATACAAGCTATCTAACAAGGGATCATTCCGATTGACAGATGTTTTTGTCAGATAACTATCATTATTCGCCAACCCGTTTTGAAAAATACTATTTCTAACATCAATGAGCGGTTCACCTGCAATATATGTGTCATTAATGGTTAACAAATGCCCATCTTGCATAGAAATTCCGTTTGAGTAGGTGTTATCCCACGCAATTGTGTTATCGATTTGCAGGGTACTAGAATCGATAGAAATCAATCCACTGGAGCTATCATTATCAGCAAGCGTTACATTGGTTAGAGTGATCGGATCATCAGAGCTAAGGTCTATAATGGAGGCAGCCCATAAATAGTTGCCAAATACTGATGTATCTGACTCCACCTCCCTACCAGTGTTAATTGTGTAATCGGCCGTAGAGTTATTAGTAATTAGCAAATTGCTACCAAATAGAGATCCTACATGCCACTTTGTAAAGGCTGCCCCAACTGTTGCACGATTGTTGTTGAAAACGCTATTCGTTATAGTTATAGAGCCTGATGTAATATGTATTCCGCCACCTGCATAACTACCCCAATTCGATTCAAAAACAGCATTTGATATCAATACAGGTGTTTCTTCATGGGAGTTGATTAGCATTCCTGCCCCGAAGCCTTTAGAAGATATATTACCCTCAAATAAAACTTCATCGAATACAATTCCTTCTACGACACTTTCAACAGATGTATACTGCATCGCAAACCCTCCACCGTTATTTTCCGCTTCATTACCTATAAATTTTGAATGGGTTACAGAAATGTTTGAATCATGGGCTAAAAATACACCACCACCGTCAACTCTCGATTTATTGTATTGAACTGTAACATTCTGTAGATTTGCATTGCCAATGACTGTAAGACCTCCTCCTATTAGCGAAGCATAATTACCGCTGATTATGCTATTGCGAATGGTCAGGAGATTTTCCAAAGATTCAGTAGGTACTTCAAACCAAATTCCTCCATCACCCTTCCCCCCAGTAACTGTAATACCATCAAGAGTAACATAACTCGCATCGATGTAGATGATCTGTTTACTGTTGCTACCTACTATCTGGCTAATATCAGTAATAATATCGCCATCCAGAGTTGAATCATCTCGGCCGATATCGCCACTCAAGATAGTGGGGTACACTTCATAATCTCTTTGAGTGAGTTCTGTTTCATCCCCAGCAAAACCACCATACAAACTTATATTGTCTGAAATCGAGAAATAGGTCTCCACATCTGTACTCGAAGGGGTATAAACGCCTTCTTTCAACCACAGCTCTTGACCATCTTGTGCATTTTTCAGGGCGATTTGGAGCGAACAAGCGTTTTCCCACCCCTCACAATTCCCAGAACCTACCGATTCTGGTGCTACATGCAATCGTGTCAGGTTATTGGATGTCACCCAGATAAAATTAGTTTGCGAAATAGTACGAGTTGCCCCGACAAAACTGCCAGCAGCCGGAACTTCAGCAGTCAATGTAACCGTGTAAAGGCCAGGGGCAGAATAAATGTGGTTAATCATACTCAGATGCACGTGGTCATTTTGAGTGTATGTAGCATCACCAAAATCCCATTGGTATTGGGTGTTTATAGGGAATTGAGTTAGGTTCGTAAAGTTGACATTAAATGGGGCTAATCCGACTATGGCATCGGCCGTAAACTCCGGCAGTGCAACCTCTTCAACAAACTCGGTTTGATTCGCTACACTCGACCGTTTTTGCAATTTCCACATTTGTCCATCAACTAAACTAAACATCGCCCCATCATCTACATCAGCATAAACAATTTCCACATGATCGGTACCTCCTTGAGGGGTAATTGAGAATGGTGTATTGTTGGTCCAGTAGTTACGATGCAAATAACTAACCATATAATTACGACCTCCACCAAACAAAACCAGCGTATTGAGGCCTGGATAATAAGTCGCATCATGCTTCGTAAACGAGATTGGCCAGTGGCTATAGGGAACCTCTGCGGTTCCAACAAAATCATTAACAACTTCTGTCCAAACACCATCGTTGAAACGCCAAACATCATTAAGTAGTGTCCCATTGGTATCTTGCCCACCGACAAGCCATAAAGAGCCATTTGCATAAGACAATGAAGCATAAGCACGGGAAGGTGGTGCATTCAACGCTGAAATTTGACTCCAACCATTTAAATTTCTATCAAAAACCCACAGATCATTAAACTGTGTATTATTATCGTATCCACCAAAAATCCAAAACTTACTGACCTTGTCATCCGTTCCAGCCATGCCGGTCCGTGCTGTCGGCGCAATTGTATAATCGCCTTTGACCCAAGCCCCATTTGTTAACAACCAAGTTTCATTGAGCGGTGTATTTTGCATATTCGTTCCGCCAAACAAAACGATCTGGTCCCCAAGGGCTCCCATCTCCATATTACGAACAGCATTAGGGGTTTGCGATAGCTGGATTTTGTCCCAAGATACAATATCGCTACTAGCTTGATAATCATAAGCCCACAAATCAGTCAGGTATGTACCATTGGAACCTACACCGCCATAGACTAAGATTCGATTATTAATTGAGTCGTTAACCATGCTATACCCCTGAACAGGCAGAGTTGGTGATGATTGACCCAGACCAATCCCTATCGGTAATTCTTGCCAAGTAAATGGGGTTATTGGCTCATCTCCGCCCCCTATGATAGGTGGTGCATCATTTTCAATAACTGTGATTGTCTCGTTCGTCTGTGCAGATTCACTAATATTATCGGCCGTTATCAGGTAAGTAACTGGGTCCAAATCTCCAACGTCATTTGATCGCGCAGTTAAATAAAAATCTTGCTGTTGGCCCGGCGCAAGCGTGTCGATAGACCATTGAGATGACTGATCACCCCACGAATTTCCGCCTGTTACTTGCGTCAGACTCAAGGGGAGTTGTGCCGAAAGGGTTAGGTTTTTTATCTCGACAAGGTTTGTATTAATGACTTGCAGAGTGTACAAAATTTCATTACCTAAGATGGTTTCTGAGCTTACCGGTGCGAATGGCTCAAGTGAGATAGAGTACCCAGTTAATATATCTGAGGATATTTGAGATCCTAAAAAGGTTTCAATAGCACCTTCTCGATGTTCCACATTGGAATAGTTTGGTGTTCCGACAAGCAGATCTGCTAGCCCATCACGATCAAAATCACCTAAACTTACTAGGTCGTAACCGAACTGGATATCAGAGACATGTGCATTAATCGCTTTATGCCATATAGGGGTTGATGACATATTTATCGGAGAGCCAGAGAAAACAGCCACACGGCCGTTATCCACCTGCCCCAACTGATCATACAAGTGACCAGCCACAGCAAAATCATCAATCTGATCCCCATTGACATCCCCTAACGCGGTGATAGCATGCCCCCAACCTGAGCCAGCTTGTTGACCATCAACCCGCCAATCCGGTTGACGTTCGGCCGTACCTAAGCCATCAGATGAGCCAAAGAACACAATCACCTGCCCCTCTTCAGCTTGATCTCCGCTGTAACCGGTCAATCCAAGTGCGATATCATCAAAATCATCACCATTCACATTACCGATACTAACAACCCGAGCGCCATAGCCCAACGTTTCCCCAGGCTGGTTATGCGTAAAGGTCCAATCTGAGGTGCTATCAATTCCTGTTCCGGTGTGATTGCTATAAAGATAAACCCGCCCACTTTGATGGGTTACCCCCTCCGTGGTGAAATCAGGCGCACTGATGAGCAAGTCTAAGCGGCCGTTGTTATCCACATCGGCCATAGCCACAGAAGAACCAAAGTGGCTATTGGCTTGTTCCCCACTGACCTGCCATGGCGTACGCGACAAATCCAATCCATCTGCACCGCCATAGTAAATATGAACCGTACCGGCTCCTGCATCTGGCGCAGTCACAATCACATCATCATACTCGTCATCGTCGACACGCCCAGCAGACGCCACAACCAAACCGAAATTACTATAATCGATTCCGTCTTCTAAAATTGTCGGAGTATCACCTAACCCATCGGCCGAGCCATAATAGATGTAAGCTCGTCCCATACCAGTTATCCAATTTTGTGGCTCACCAATCACGACATCTGCGTAACCATCTCCATTCACATCCCCTGCTCCGCTAACACTGTAACCGAAGCGGCCGCCTAAACGCACACCAGATACTTGCCAGCGTGGCAAGAGCTCAAGACCATTTAGACTGCCATAGTAAAGCTCAACTTGACCTTGCTGATCATTTGCATCAGAAGAGCCCACAAGGAGGTCATCAAACCCATCATCATTTACATCCCCAACATTGGCTATGGCTGAGCCGAAACGCATATTGTCCTCTCCCCCTTCAACTTGCCAGTCAAAAGCAGCCGGAGCAAGATAAGTCTTGCTCCAAATCGACATCTCGCGTACCACCCAATCGCCACCCCACCAGTTGTTCCCCCGCACCATTACTTGATCAATATGTGGTGGAATTGGGGTCCAGAAATAGCGGAAGGTGTTGATGTCTTGCCCCGCGATTTGTGGGGTAGGCGCAAACCAAGTGACCCCATCGTCATAGCTGATTTCTAAATCATACCCAACCGCCATAAAGCGTAAATAAGAGGCATCATCGGGGGCAGTGCTCTCAAAATTGAAGGTATGATCGCTATCTGATGCGGCGACCACCGTCTTATCCGGTTGAATAATAGCGAACGGATCTGATGGGGTGATGTTAAAGTTGTCCCAATGCCACGTGTTGGCCCCACACCGACCACCACAATTGGTATCTGGATAGTAGCTATGTTGACCAAAGGAGACAATCATGTCATCCCAACTGCGAATCACACTAGGCACCGCACCGAGATACCACCAAACATTTTCATCTGGCAGGCCGAAATGCATCGTATCTCCCACCACTTTCAGCTCAAAACGGGTCAAGGTTGTTTTAGAAAGAAGTGGATAGGCATCATAAGCATTAAGGGGCAAGGTAGTTTTAACCCCTTCTTCATAGGCAAATACATCCCAACGATTCCGGCTATTAAGCGCAAAACGAACCCCGTTATCCGGTTCCCCTTGCCCACCGTTGAGCCAACCTTGGGTCGGGGACATCACATGGGCATCATATGGCATGAGCCAAAATTCAACCCAATCACCGCTGGAATTGCTACGTTCGGTTGACATATCCCAAGTGATGCTGAAATCTGCGTTCGGGTCGATGCGGCGGTTAGGAGTAAGATAGACCATGCCGTAATTGCTCCCAACGCCGCCACTGGTGCCATTCACTGCCGTCAACAAGCGCCCTTCACAGCTATACACACTCTCGTTGAGCTGGTTAGTCGTATGACTACTGCTGATATCGGTACAATCGCTGTTGTAATCGGTCTCCATCATTTCCATCAAGCGGGCACTATTGCCCACTTGTACGGTCCAATCCCAGTAGGGGCTAGACCAGATTTGAGGGGGGGGCGGAGCGGTTGAAAAGGTTTCGAGAAAGCTACTGCTGGAATTACTGGGAACAGGATCTGTGTTGGGTAAAATCGGGGTAATCTCGATATACGCCAAACGGTTTTTGGCCCCATTCTCCCCGCGAGAGATGGTGAGACGGCCGTCGGTCACCTCGATTTGTGCCGTACGGTCGAGCAGTTGCCCTCTGACCCAACCGTTGCTTTTGACGACTAACACATCTTCCACGTTGATCCGATAAAAGCCGAAGCGATTGCTCGTATCTCCCGCGACCAAACGGACATCGTAATTGCCATTCGGGACCTCAATCTCCCAGATATCTTGAATGGCAAACCCACCCCATTTTTGCATATCGATAACCGTATCTGATTGCTGATCTGGTGCGGTCACATCATTGTGATCAAGCGCATACATGCCGTTGTAGATATTCCAGCCGTAGGTGTAGCCATTTAAGCGGGTGGCGTAATTCATGCCCGCATCGACGAGGTAGTCGTTTGCTGCCGGTGCATCTAGCGGCTGAAAGTTGATTTTAATCGATTGGGTGTAGCTCGGTGCAGGCTCGGTATGGGGGGTGATCTCGATAAAGTTAATACGGTGGAATTTTTGATCGGGGCCGTTACTCAGCGTGAGACGACCGTCGGTGACGGTGACGACAGCCGTGGTCTCTAACCAAGACATCCCATTGATCGGTTTACCCGCTACGATTTGCGCCCCTTCTGCTAGGACATCATAATAACTGATATTGGTGCCAGCATTCCCAACAACCAAGCGGACATCGTAACTCCCATTATCTAGCTCGATTTCCCACTCCGCGATAATCCCTTTCCACAGATCCGTCATCTCAAGATAGGTATCGTGTGGGATAGTTGGGGAAGAAGCATTATTGCTTTCCTTCGCCGCATTTGAAATGTCTTGGCTCCAGCCATAGCTCAGGCCGTTTCCTTGCAAACCAAACACAGCACCGCTATCCATTAGGTAGTCTGGGGCCAATGGGGAAGAAGCCGGTTGGAAGTTGATTTTGATCGGATAGGTAATCTGAGCAGGCTCGGCCGCTTGGGTGCGTGTTCCGCCGATCAGCAGGAAGAAGCCGAAAACACAAATAGCAAAAGTAAGCATCCGAGATGCCCGTGCGCGGGTGACTAGGTAGGTCATGTGATGTCCTTTTATTTAGTTAGAGAGTGTGTGCTTTAGCGAGATAAACAGTGCAAATTAGGCCAAAGACAAGTGGTAAGACAAAAATACAAACAAGTTGATGTGTTGTGATTAATAAGTAAAAGCAAACACAAAATGGCAAAATTGGTAGCCTTTTTGTGACAGAGCAAATAAATATTTCAGCACTAGAGCCTAGATATATATTCTTATTTGTAAATACCATGAGCAGGCATATGATAAACATTGATAATAATATTGTTATTATGAGCTATACCGACAAGGCGTGATAAAGTTTTGATCATGTAGATATCCTGTGTAAATAAAGTACAAAATAGTCTAAAAATTGCGACGCCTCACATCGGTACTTTTAGCATGGATGTTTCGGCAAAACACCCATTTGAGACAACGCCCGCCTACGGCGACAATAAAAAGCGATTCCTTTGAGTCAGGTTGTGAATTGCTGCCCAAAAACAGTCAGCCTTGACTGTTTCAGATATTTGGCTAACATTCCCTCATTCGACTTAAAAACTCATCAACAAAACGGTCGGCCGAGCGTTTTGCAACTAAATCTTGATCAAACCCACAGACTAATTACATCGTCTCAAAACGCTTCTGTCGTTTTTCTCCCCTCCCATGAGGAGGGGCAGGGGAAGGTCGATTTTATAAATTCCACTCTCCCCCAACCCTCTCCCAACAGGAGAGGGGGGAAAACAGATCAATTCTAAAAAGTCAGAAGATTTTTGAGACAATGCATAAATCGCTCGACCTACTATTTAAATTAAGGTAAATGTAGGAGATTCCCATGACAGCAAAAGCCCGCGTGGTCATTATCGGCTCCGGTATCGTCGGTGCCTCAATGGCCTATCACCTCACAAAATTCGGTTGGAAAGATGTCATCTTGCTCGACAAAGGTAACCTGTACCACAATGACGGGTCAACCTCCCATGCTCCGGGCGGGGTCGGTGCCATCAATCATTCCCAATTGATGACACGTTTCGCCCAATATGCCAGCAAGCTCTATTCAGAATTACCCGATTTCAATCAACCCCGCCGCACCTACAATGCGGTCGGTGGGCTCGAACTCGCACGGACCCCAGAGCGCTGGGAAGACATGAAGCGGCTACACAGTGCCGCCACCGCATTCGGTGTAGAAACCCAGCTCTTGACACCAAAAGAGACCCAAGATATCTGGCCGATGATCAACCCAGATGCATTTAAAGGTTCTTTGCTTTGCCCCAGTTCTGCGCTGGTTTCAGGCACCGGTGTCACCGGTTCATTGGCCACAGAAGCGATCAAAGCCGGTGGTTGCAAAGTTTACTCCCACACAATGGTGACCAAAGTCGATGTGGAAAATAATCGGGTCACGGCCGTGCACACCAACAACCCAGACCTGCCAAAAATCGATTGCGATATGATCGTACTATGTACCAATATCTGGGGACCGATCCTCGGCGATCATCTAAACATCCCCATCCCGCTACTCGCCTTCGAACATCAATACACCATTTCTGAACCGATGGCTGAATTTAGCCAGTGGGACCCGAACAATCGGGACCAAGAAGCGATGTACCCGCTTATTCGCGACTTAGATGTCACCATGTACTACCGTAACCATTGGGACAAGCTCGGTGTCGGTAGCTATTGGCATCGTGCGATTCCGGTCAACCCATACACCTTGGGCCAAACCGCCATGCACGACTTCACCCCCGAAGACTATGTCGAGGCGCGTCGCCTAGCCAATGAAATGATGCCCAGCTATACCGGCAAAGAGATCACCACCGCCTACAACGGCATGTTCGCCTTCACCGTCGATGGCTACCCACTCATGGGAGAAACGCCGATTAACGGGATTTGGACCTGTGTCGGCACATGGATCACCCATGCCGGTGGTGTCGCTAAATCGCTTGCGGAATGGATCGTCTACGGCGAATCGGAGTGGGACTTGCGAGCATGTAATGTCAATCGCTTCCATGAATACCAAGGGACCCGTAGCTATATCCAACAAATCACTTGCTGTAACTACAAAGAGGTCTATGACATCGTCCACCCACGCCGCCCATCGACCATTCCACGGAATGTGCGCATGTCCCCCTTCCATGCCCGTAACGCCGATCTAAAGGGGCATATGGCCCCAGCGGCCGGTATAGAACTACCTAACTGGTATGAAGAAAATAGCCGCCTGCTCGAAAAATATGACGATCAAATCCCAGAACGGTCCGGTTGGGCCGCTCAATTCTGGTCCCCGATCCAAGCGGCCGAACATCATGAAGTCCGCAACAATGTCGGCATGTTCGATTTAACCCCCCTATCGATCATCGAAATCACCGGTTCGGGCACCATCGATTACGCCAATAAGCTCTGCACAAACCAAATGGATCAACCGATCGGCTCTGTCACCTACACTTGCTGGCTCACACCCAAAGGTGGCATCAAACGTGACCTCGCGGCCGCACGCATGTCGGCCGACACGATCTGGTTCTTCGTCGGTGAAGGGACACGGCCACAAGACCGTGACTGGGTCTTACGCCACGCGCCACAAGATGGCTCCGTCCAAGTCAATGATGTCTCTGATTTATATTCGGCCGTCGGCGTTTGGGGACCAAACGCGCGCAAAGTCATGGAAAAAGTGACCGAGGATGATATGTCGAACGATGGATTCCCCTATTACAGCGGCCGCTGGATAGAAATCGGCACCGCCCGTGTCTATGCGATGCGCATCTCATACGTTGGTGAACTCGGCTGGGAATTGCACATTCCGGCCGATCAATCCCTCCCCGTTTGGGATGCGATCTGGGAAGCAGGGCGTAAATTCGACATGATCGCGGCCGGTGCAGCCTGCATGGACACCCTGCGCGTAGAAAAAGGGTATCGCCTCTGGGGGGGTGACATTTACACCGAATACAACCTCTATGAAGCGGGGCTCCGCTGGACCGCAAAAATCAAGAAAGAGGGTGGCTTTATCGGCCGGGAAGGCACACTGGCCGCAAAAGACAAAGGGATCAAGAAAAAGATGTGCGCCATTACCATCGAAACAGAAACCGATGGCGGAATGGTCTTTGGCTATGAACCGATCTTTGCCGATGGGAAAATGATCGCGCATGTAAAGACCGCCAACTATGGTTACACAGTCGGCAAACATATCGCCTTCGCCTATTTGCCCAACCAATATGCCAAACCCGGCACAAAACTCGAAGTCGAATACTTTAGCCAGCGATACAAAGCGACCGTCATGGCCGAGCCACTTTACGACAAAGATCAAGCACGCCTAAAAGCTTAACCCACAATCCTGCTACCGTAGTACAGTGACATCGATCATATTACGGCAACATTTGGTAATTACAGCGTCTCAGAAATCTAGCGCACTCTCATTTGGCAGGCCTTGAAAGTCATGCTATCATTTTGTTAACTGGGTTATAGTTACGCTAATAAATTGCAAACAGTTATATAAAGTAAATGAAGCCTAGCGTGTCTGTCAATCTTCCGACTAAATATGCAACATTTCACAACGAAAACTTCATGGCAACCTTCCTTTCGACATAGTGATTTCATGGTTGTATCAAGAGAGAACACCTACACAAACTCAGCAACTCTATTTTTGTGATCCCCAAGCCGTTTAAGCTATCCCTCACAGGGTTGTTTAACCTTGCTTGTCTTAGATCAGTGACTTGCGATCAACAACTTTTATTACCAACAACCCGCAAGCACTTTCATTTCGTCAATCTCAAAACTTGTAACGGAGGAGATTCCAAGTGACCAACGAGAACATGACCCCAGAAGAGATGGAACAAGTCCATCCAATGATTCCTAACGCTTTCAATCAATTGAAAGAAGGGAAAATTAACCGTCGCGAATTCATCCGCTTCGCAACTTTGCTCGGCATGTCTGCCGCACTCGCAACAGCTTGTGCCGGCCCAGATGCCCCAGCACCAGCCGCTGAAGAAGAAGAAGCAACAGATGACGCAGGTGCAGAAGAAGCCGTGGAAGAAGAGACCATGGAAGAAGAAACCATGGAAGAAGAAGCTATGGACGACATGGGTATCACCCGTGGCGGCACCTTGACCATCGGCGGTCAATTGCAATTGCTTGACCACCCAGCACGTTTGTCGTGGGTAGAAGGCGCCAACGTTGTACGCCAAGTCGCTGAATACTTGACCGTAACCGATCCAGACAACATCACCCACCCATGGTTACTTGAAAGCTGGGAAGCGAACGAAGATGTCACTGAATGGACCTTGAACATCAAACAAGGTATCAAATTCAACAACGGCGACGAAATGAACGCTGACGACATTATGTTCAACTTCGAACAATGGTTGGACCCAGAAGTTGGTTCATCTATGCTCGGTTTATTGTCCTACCTTGACGGCATGAACAGCGTGGAAAAAGTAGACGACTACACCATCAAATTGACTTTGACCAGCGGCAACATCGGTGTTCCAGAGCATTTGTTCCACTACCCAGCCGCGATCATGCACCGCAGCTTCGAAGGGGACTTCTTGCAACAACCGATCGGTACCGGTCCATTCACCTTGACCGAATACACCGATGGCGAACGTGCAGTTGTTACCCGCCGCGAAGACTATTGGGGCGTAGGCGAAGATGGCGACCCATTGCCATACCTTGATGAAGTCATCTTTGTTTCTATCGACAAAGAAGCCGCTTTGGCCGGTATGCAATCAGGTCAGGTCAACACCATGTATGCACCTGGACCAGCTCAATGGCAAGCACTAAAAGACAATCCAAACTTCGTTGTTCAAGCGGCCGGTACCGCGCAAACCTTGATCTTGCGCTCTCGTGTTGACCTTGAACCATGGGACGATCCTCGCGTCATGAAAGCACTTCGCATGTGCCAAGACCGTGGAAAAATCTTGCAATTGTCATGGTTCGGTGAAGGGGACGAAGGTCCGGACGCGCACATCGCTCCTGTACACCCAGGTTATCCAACAGACACCGTAAATATTCCAGCTTATGATCCAGAAGGCGCATTGGCCATCATGGAAGAATGGGCTGCGGACACCGGCAATGAATTGCCATTAAAAGCGACCATCGTTACCAAAAACAACGAAGGTGAAGCTGAATACGCACAAGCGTTGAAAGAAATGGCTCTTCCTGGCGGATTCGACTTCGACTTGGACATCACCGAAGCGGCCGGTT
Organism: Anaerolineales bacterium; assembly: GCA_011524645.1. Classification (GTDB taxonomy): domain Bacteria; phylum Chloroflexota; class Anaerolineae; order Promineifilales; family Promineifilaceae; genus WTJY01. Next base: position 16,340 of record WTJY01000021.1, read on the forward strand.
ACTGGGAACGTTGGGCGGAAGTACCATTGGGTATCACCGCTTGGACCCACCGTCCATTGGACACCATGGTATTGCCATTGGCTTACATCGGTGACGCAGACGGCGTACCAGTCCCTTGGAACGAAACCCGCTTCGTTGACGAAGAGTTCTCTGCAATCTTGAAAGAAGCGGAAGCGACCCTTGACGTAGCAGCTCGTAAAGAATTAATGCAACAATTGATCGACATCTTCCAAGAACGTGGCCCGATCGGTGTAGCATTCTTCAAGAGTGCATGGCGTATTGTGAACAAAGAAGTTCACAACTTGCCAGCCCATCCAACAAACTACGACTTGTTGAACGAAACTTGGATCGAAGCATAAGCTTAACGCTTAGCGCCCAATCTAAATAGACAGAGGGTGCGGCCATCAACAAATGGCCGTACCCTCTTTTACTTTTACATAGATTTGATGACTTGATGATTAGTGATTAGTGATTAGTGACTAGCGTTTCTATATTACCTGTCTAACCACTGACCAGTACCCACTAACCATCTACTTTTGGAGGAATGCTCGATGGCTCGTTTTCTAATCAGGAGTGTAATCTCTACTGTGGTCACCATGCTCGTGGTGTCCATACTACTATTCTTTTTGATTGAAATTGGTGGGAAAGATGTCACCATTCAAATCTTGGGAGTATTTGCCACACCGGAGCAAAAGGAATCTCTACGCAAGCAACTAGGTCTAGATCAACCCGCATGGTTACGATACACCGATTGGCTAATTGGCAACGATTGGCGGATGCGAGACGATATCGGCTACCCCTTAGTCCAAGTTGAAAACCCACAAACGGGCGAGCAACAATGGTGGCAAACAGTTGATGGGGAGACTGTTCGCTGGTCTGTAGAAACGGACGACGAAACAGAAGAAGAAATTTTAACGATGTGGGTCCGTCAAGCAGACGGGTCAACCGTAAAAATTCCGTCACAAGAATTTTGGCCCACAACAGAAAATGAGGATGGGGAAATCGTATTCTGGGGGGTTGATGAGCGCGGCCGTGCAGCCAAATGGATCAGGGACTCCGGCTCAACCGCGATTGTCGCGACACAGACAGGGGTCCAGACCCTCAGCGGTCAAGCGGTCGAATGGGTTCCATTAAGGAAAGGGATCATTCGGGGAGACTCGGGAACATCGCTGAAAACAGGCCGTGCGGTTTCGGCCACCCTACCGACACGTGTACGCAACACCGCAGTTTTAGCGTCCACAGCTTTCATTATCGTTATGCCGCTCGCACTACTACTCGGTATTATTGCCGGAATCAATGAAGGAAGATTTATCGACCGCTTCCTATCGATTACCGGTCTAGCCTTTACGGCAACGCCTGAATTTGTCACGGGGGTTCTGCTGATTCTGGTGATAGGGATATATTGGTCGATCAATACGCTGCCGGGGCTGGTCGACGCGGGGACAATACCGGAGTGGCTAGGAGAGTTCCTAAATATTCCGGCCGTATCTGTATTTACCTCGGACGATGCGATCTTCGAAAATCCGAAGCTACTCGCCCTACCGGTGATGACACTCACACTAGTCGAGCTCGGTTATATCTTGCGTATGACCCGCGCCAGTATGGTTGAAGTGATGAACGCCGCTTATATTCGTACCGCAATCATTAAAGGGATGCCTTTCCGCCGTGTTGTATTCCGCCATGCGATCCGCAACGCTTTGATGGCTCCAATTACGATCATGATGTTGCACATCAACTACTTGGTCGGTGGTGTCGTCGTCGTGGAAGTAATCTTCGGCTATCCGGGATTAGGGCTATATATTTATGAGTCATCGATCTTTGGCGATCCGAACGCGGTGGAAGCGGCCGCAATGGTCACTGTAATGATCGCGGTTGCCACCCGCTTAATTGGCGACTTCGCTTATACATTACTCAACCCACGGATTCGTTACTCATAAGGAGAAAGCAAATGGCAGCAACAACTAGTTCACCACAAAGAAGTAGACGATCATCCGGCTTAAGACGGGCCTGGCAAACATTTGCTCTTGTCTTTGACTCTCCTGTCGGGATGTTCGGTTTAAGCATTGTTTGTCTTTGGCTTCTAGCCGGATTTACGTCGCTATTTTGGACCCCACACGATCCAAACGAAAGTGCTTTTACGCAAAACCTACCGGCCGCTTGGATCGAAGGGGGAAGCTCAGAAAACCTTCTCGGCACAGACAACCTCGGCCGTGACCTCTTATCCCGCCTCATGGCGGGCACGCAAGTGATCCTGCTCAAAACCCGTGTTCCTTTACCGGAAGACGATGTCACCCAAGATGCCACCGATGTTTCTCGGGTAGGGTTATTCCTCAAAAGTATCTTCCCTGATCGGTCAGAGCTCAATATCCCCGGCGGGGTAGCGATCTGGGGGGTGGTCGGGTCATTGGTCTTGGGTTCCAGCCTGGGGCTACTCGCAGGCTATAAAGGGGGCTGGACCGATCAGATTACGATGCAGTTGCTTGATGCGCTAATCGCCTTCCCGCGTATCGTTCTCTACATCGTCGTCATCGGAGCCTTGGGCCAAGGTGACTTGGTTATGGTTCTGGCGATTACGATTACCGGTGCGCCCGGTATCGCCCGCCTCGCCCGCAGTTTGGCGCTCGACATCAAGACACGTGACTATATTCGCGCGGCCGAAACCCGTGGTGAAAGCACCGCATACATTATGTATCGGGAGATTTTACCCAATGCGACCGGTCCACTCTTGGTAGACGCCATGCTCCGCGTCGGGTATGCGATCTTTACGATCGGTACATTGGGTTTCCTGGGTCTAGGTCTCCAACCACCAGAACCGGACTGGGGATCAATGGTCAACGACGCGCGTCGTTTCATTTTCTCAAGCGCCAACGCGGTTATTTGGCCAGCGTTAGCGATCTCAACATTGGTTATCGGTCTAAATCTATTTGCCGACGGCCTACGTGAAGAATTGACCCGTTACCAAAAATAAGAGGCTGGGAGAAAAACTTATGGCAAACGATTTGAAAAAAGAAACGCCGGTTCTCAAAGTAGAGGATTTGGCGGTAGCATATAAGATTCGCGGCGGCGAAATCGAAGCGGTGCAAAATGTATCATTCGAGATCGGCCGTGGTGAATCACAAGGGATCGTGGGCGAATCCGGTTGTGGCAAAAGCACCATGGCGTGGGCGGTTCTCAACTTCCTCGGTAGCAACGGGTATGTCAAACGAGGCAGCATTAAATTCCAAGGCCAAGAATTGGTCGGCAAAGAAGGAGAAGAACTACGCAAGCTACGTGGTGACCAAATCGCCATGGTCTATCAAGACCCGATGCAAGCACTCAACCCTTCAATGAAATTGGGCGACCAAATGCGAGAAGTGTTAACCGTGCATCGCGGCATGAGCAATGCAGAAGCGGAAGACCGCTGTGTCGATATGCTTTCTCGTGTATACATGCCGGACGCGGCCAATGTCATGGGGCGTTACCCGCACCAGATTTCTGGTGGGCAACAACAACGTGTCGTTATTGCGATGGCGTTGCTCAACAATCCGGCTCTCTTAATCATGGACGAACCGACAACCGCGCTCGACGTAACGGTTGAAGCGGCCGTGCTTGACTTGATCGCTGAACTGCGTCGTGAATTTGACACCGCCATCATGTACATCAGCCATAACTTGGGCGTTGTCGCCCGTGTTTGTAGCAAAGTAGGTGTGATGTACGCCGGTGAAATGGTCGAACGTGCGCCGGTAGAAAAAATCTATGCGGAACCACAACATCCTTATACCCAAGGGTTAATCCGCTGTGTGCCGAAATTGGGTGCTGATAAAGCGAGTAGCCAGTTGTATCCGATTCGCGGCCGTGTGCCCCCACCCAACAATCGTCCTAGCGGTTGTATCTACGGGCCACGCTGTGACTACGCACAGCAAAAATGTATCGACGAACGGCCGCAATTGCGTATCATGCCTAACGGCACCGCTGTACGCTGTCACTTCGCCGAAGAGATCGACCCAGCAAACTGGGTGGCAACTGATGACATCAAGCTCAAACCGGCCAAAGAAGATGTCACCAAAAACAAACCGATTCTTAGCCTCAACAACTTCAAAAAATATTACGAAGTGGTGGGGAATAGCATCCGTGACGTTTTAGGTCAGGGGGAAGTCAAATACGTCAAAGCGGTGGAAGATGCCACCTTCGACGTGGCTCGTGGTAGCACACTCGGGATCGTGGGTGAATCAGGTTGTGGTAAGAGTACCCTAATCAAAACGATTATCGGGCTAGAAAAGAGCACCGACGGGGAAGCGAAGTTCTTAGGCTTTGACATCAACGATGACATTAGCGAACGAAATGAGCAAATCATTCAAGAACTGCAAATGGTCTTCCAAAATCCGGACTCGACCATGAACCCTTCTTACACCGTAGGGCAACAGATTTCACGGCCGATGATCCGCTTTGGCACCGTGCCACAAAATCAGGTCCGCGAAGAAGTTGTCAAGATTCTCGACCTAATGCGTCTTGGTGAAAACTATTACGACCGTTTGCCTCGCCAGCTCAGTGGTGGTGAGAAACAACGTGTCGGTATCGCCCGCGCCTTGGCTAGTCGGCCGGACCTCGTTCTCTGTGACGAACCGGTCAGTGCGTTAGACGTATCGGTCCAAGCAGCGATATTGAACCTCTTGATCGATGTTCAACGGGAACATGGCACTACCATGATCTTTATCGCCCATGATTTATCAGTTGTTCGCTTCTTCTCAGACAACGTAGCGGTGATGTATTTAGGCCAAGTGATGGAAATCGGTCCGGCCGATGCGATTTACGCCCCCCCCTATCATCCATACACCGAAGCGTTGCTATCTGCGGTTCCGATCCCAGACCCAACCGTCGAACAAAAACGTATCCGCTTGGAAGGGAACGTCCCCAGTGCAATGAACCCACCAACCGGCTGTCGCTTCCACACTCGCTGCCCACGTCGCAAATTAATGGCAGACGGCGGCAAGAAATGTGAAACCGACATTCCAGTTTGGCGTCAGTTCGAAGATGGTCACCGTGTTTTCTGCCACTTGCCAGAAGAAACGCTCAAATCGTTTGAACCGGTCATCACCGCTGCGGAAACCGCTTAGGAATAACGGTTAAATAATTGTCGTATATGTTGTCTAAAGGGTTGTGCGGTCTACGGCCGCGCAACCCTTTCTTAAATTAGGTTTTTTCGGTGTAAACAATTACGGCCAAAAATACACGACATATCTACAATTTATTCGTAAACCGAACCAACACAAAAAGCATGCACAATGATTTATTCTGGCATATCATAGGAACAGAGGAAATCAACACTCTAATTATTGAAGTTTCAGTTTAGTTAGGTGTTCCTGCGGAGTAAATATGAGTGCTTTTGAGTGGCTTTCAGGCATAAAACGCACACTACAAGTCAATATTTTAGTCGCCTTCACAACCCTCCTCATTACCACAGTTTTGATCATTGTGACCTACACCTATCAGCAAAACACAGCGGCCGTCCTCACTCTTGCCGATGATTTAATCGACCAAATCAACAACAACGTACTCGAAAGAACCACAAACTATCTGGCACCGGCCGCCCAAATGGCCCAAACCAGTGCCCAAATCCCTGACATTTCCGGCCAATCACTCGTCAACAATGAAGAGTTGCAAGAATACGGTGAAGAGGTCATTCGCCAATACCCACAATTGTCCGGCTTTTTTATCGGCAACAAAAATGGGGATTTCGTATTTACCAAGCGGGATACAGACGGGAGTGTCGATATTCAAGTCATTGACCGCTCACTCGAAATACCGGAACGCACGTGGACCTATCGCAATATCACTGGTAGCATCGAATCGGTCGAAACAACAACAGATTTCACCTATGATCCGCGCCAACGGCCGTGGTATAGCGGCGCGGCCGAAAGTGGCAACCAATATTGGACCGACATCTATATCTTCTTTACCGATCAAAAGCCGGGCATTACCGCCGCTTACCCGATCAAAGATGATCAAGAGGAACTCATTGGCGTCATCGGAATCGATGTCGCCCTTGACGAGCTCTCTAATTTTCTCAAAACACAATAGATCGGCGAGAACGGAGTCGCCTTTATCATCAATGAAAATGAAGAGTTGGTCGCTTTTCCTGACACGGAACTCGCGACGGCAGATGGGGAATCATTTCGGCCGGTACAAATCAGCGAGCTAGAAATCGATTGGGTCACGGCCGCATACGACCAGTTTGTCGCCGATCCACAAGAACGATTTGAATTCGAGCTTGATGGGCAACTTTACATCGCCTCTTTCATCGAATTTCCGGCCGGACTCGATACATTTTGGCAAATCGGTGTGGTCGTCCCGCGTGACGATTTCGTCGGCCCGATTAAGCGAACCAATCAGATCACCCTCATGATTTCGATGGCGATTCTGGCGTTAGCTATTTTGTCAGTCCTGTTGATCTCCCGCTCAATTTCACGGCCGATTGTCAAACTAACCGTCGAAACAGAAAAAATCAAATCCTTCAATTTAGCCAGCAACGAAGAAATCAACTCCCCAATTAATGAAGTACACGCGCTCAGTGAATCGATCTCTTCCATGCGAACCAGCTTACGCGCCTTTAAGAAATATGTTCCGGCCGAGCTTGTACGCCAGCTCGTCAACAGTGGCGAGGAAGCACAACTGGGTGGTAGCAAAAAAGAGATGACCATCTTGTTTACTGACATTATCGGCTTTACCACGATCACCGAAAATATGGTACCAGAAGCGCTCATGCTACAGTTATCAAGCTATTTGGGTGATATGGCGACCGTTGTCATGAAGAACGAAGGGACAGTCGATAAATATATGGGGGATGGCATCATGGCTTTTTGGGGCGCTCCGTTAGAGCAGAAAAACCATGCATTACGCGCTTGTCATGCAGCGTTGGGCATGCGCCACGCCTTGTCCAAATTTAACCAAAACTGGGAAGTCAGTTTCCCAACACGGATCGGGATTCATACGGGGGAAACGCTGGTCGGCAACATGGGATCGACAGAGCGCATGAACTACACCGTTGTCGGTGATAGTGTCAATCTAACCAGCCGTCTTGAAGGGGCCAACAATTTCTATGGCACCGACATTTTGGTTTCACAGGAAACGTATGATCAAGCGAAAAGCGAATTTTATTTCCGGCCGCTCGATATTGTCACCGTGAAAGGTCGTAGCACCCCTGTTTCGCTATATGAATTAGTGGGCCTGCATGGTCAAGTAGAGCAAAAGCGACTCGACATGATCAAACAATTTATCATCGGGTTTAATGCTTATATCGCTCAAGATTGGGCGGATGGGCAAGCGATTTTCGAACAAATTCGCCAAGAGTATCCTGATGACCGGCCGACAGAAATCTACCTAAAACGCTGTATCCATTTGCAAAAATTTCCTCCTGAAGGGAACTGGGAGCCGGTCACCCACCTGTCCGCCTATATCGCAAAATAATCGCTTTGGCTGTTTATTATTGCGATGACAATGGCACTTATCCCCTATTCCGACTAAATAGGCGTAAATTAAGAGGCGCATGCAATGTTACCAATATTGTTGTTCCCACATCCGCTAAGATAGCCATCCACATCGTGCCAATACCGGCCAGCACAAACCCCATAAACATGATCTTAATCCCTATAGAAAACAGCAAATTCAAGCGAATAATATTCATCGCACGGCGGGCTAAAAGAATCAGGTACGGCAATGAAATCAAGGATTCTCCCATCAAGCTAATATCGGCCGTTTCCATCGCCTGCGCAGTCCGGCCGATCGCAATACCGACCGAAGCGGTCGCCAGCGCAGGGGTATCATTAATGCCATCCCCCACCATGGCAACCGTTTTATGACGGTCTATCAAAGCCTGTACAGCGACAACCTTGTCTTCAGGCAAGCAATTGGCTTGAAATTCAGTCAGCCCCACATCTTGAGCCACCTTTACAGCCGTCGCTTGATTATCACCGGTCAACATCACAACAGACTCTAGACCTAACCCTCTAAGTTGAGAAACAACATGCTTACTCGTCTCCCGCACCTGATCGACCAACACCATAAACCCGAGGTACTCACCATCTTGAGAAACAAGAAAAGCGGTTTCGCCTCGTTCTTCTGCTGTCTGTATCGTTGCGCAATCAAGCGTGTGATGCAGCTGATGCTGATGAAAATGAGCATGGCTGGCAATCATAATTTCAGTCTCAGATACATCACCAACGATGCCACGGCCGACCTGCGCCCGCACATTCTGCGCCACTAACCTTTCGACACCAGCTTTCTTGCCATACTCAACAACCGCTCGCGCGATCGGGTGCTCGCTTTGCGCTTCAACAGCGGCCGCGAGCGCAAACAAATTGCGACACGATTGGCAAAAATCTACTGAAGAATCCACACAGGTACATTGTGGCGTGTGAACCCCCACAACCTGAGGCTCGCCAGCGGTCAGGGTACCGGTTTTATCAAAAGCGATCGCTCGCACATGGCTCAATTCTTCCAAGATTGCTCCACCCTTAATCAAAATCCCATGCTTCGCCCCATGAGTAATGGCACTCACAATCGCGGCGGGTGTGCTAATCACCAGCGCGCAAGGACAAGCGATAACTAAAAGAGCCAAAGCGCGATAAAACCACCCTGTTTCAACGGCCGAGGCATTCCAAAACGGCTGATCAAAGAACAATGGAGGAATAACGGCAACCAATAACGCAAATAATAAAACGACCGGTGTGTAATATTGTGCAAAACGATTGACCAAACGCTGCGTTGGCGACCGCTTTTCCTGAGCCTCTTCAACCATTTTAATCAGTCGGACAATGGTGCTATCTTGGGCCAAATGGGTCACTTCCACTTCCAGCACCCCCTCCCCGTTAACCGAACTCGCAAACAGCTGACTCCCCACCTGTTTATCGACTAACCGACTCTCTCCCGTAATCGGAGCCTGATTAACGGCCGATTGTCCGGCCAAAACGGTTCCATCCATCGGTATTTGCGCCCCGGGCTTGACTAAGATGCGATCACCGATCTTGAGATCTGATACCGGCACCGACTCTTGACCGGCATCGCTGAAACGAATCGCCTCAGTCGGGGCCAATTCCATAAGCACACGAATCGAGTGGCGCGCTTTTTCGGCCGTGAACCCCTCAATCGCTTCACCAAGCACAAAAAGAATAATCACCACACCTGCTTCCACATATTCCCCGATAATCAACGCCCCGATCGCGGCCAGTGTCATTAAGACGTTAATATTGATTTCCCGATTAATCGAGAGGGCGCGCCAAGCACTTTGTGCCACCGGATATCCAGCCAAAACGATTGCAATAATCGCTAGCCCATCGAGCCAGATATTTTCCACCGAAAGCATCGGTAAAAACTCATGCAAAATCAAGCTAGGCAAAATCAAAAGCGTAGCCACAATGACTAAACGTGTTTCCCTACGGTTCCACATGAAATGCCAAAATCGGGGTGGCTTTGCGGGTGTCGCGGCAGGCGTGGCGGTCTCATCTTCGACCAAATCAATGTTAAAGCCGAGTTTTTCAACCCGTTGAGTCACGCTATCGGCCGACACTGTCCCTGAAACATTTAGTAGCTCGCGAGCAAAGCTAATTTCGCACAATTGCACCCCCTCTAACTTCGCCACCCCATTCTCAATGCTTTGGGCACATCCTGCACAGTCCATCCCTCCGATACGAAATTGAAAAGTTTGGTTTTTAATTAGTTGTTCCATCATCTGTTTTGACCTCATTTCTATGATGGACCGATTGTAAACCTTCAACCTAGGTTGAAGGTCAAGGGGCAAAACGGCCATTTTCTAAAGCCAAAAAGAGCTGGGCATATAAAAAGCTATTTTCCCCCGATACAGTTAGCAAAAAACCTTCTTGATCATGCGTAATCGATCTCGTCATGTCGGCATGAACCTCACAAGTTTGTTCCATATAAACGAGCAGCTCGAGTGCTTCACCAACTTCTGCATCATTGCTGATGATTAAAATGTGGTATTCATCTCGCTCTCGCCAGATATGAACATGCTGATTTTTCAACTTGCTAGTTATTTTATTAGCTTGAGCAGAAGTAAGTTGACATCGATCGTAATAACTAAGCTTGTCTAAGGCAACCACAGTCGCAGAGCGTTCTTCAGGGTGGGGGCAGATTCTATCGACCAACTCAACAAAAGCATTATCTTCTTTAGCTGTTTCTTGTCGTTTATGAGCATAAAGGTCTTGTAGAAAGTGGGTGAGTTCATGCTTAATGACGGAAAGCTTAGTCAATTCTTCTTCAACCGCGATAAAGCGCTGCTCGGCCGTTTTAATCAGTAGCTCATGACTTAGATCTGAACGTTCCCAGCCATCAATTAACAGGCGAATATCAGCCAAGGAAAAGCCGACCCGCTGCGCCCGCTGAATTAGGCGAAGTTTCTCAATCGTTTTCGACTCATAAAGCCGATAGCCCGCCTCTGTTCGCTTGGCCGGTTGCACCAAACCCTCTTTTTCATAGTAACGCAAAGTCGATGTACGAATACCGACCCGTTTAGCCAATTGCCCAATTGTCAACATAGTCATTTACTCAGCCTTGCGACCAATATCTAAAGCGATCTCCGAAGACCATTCGGCCGGTACAGGCTGCACCAACCCTTTCGCAGTCATCCCATTTACCAACAGCTGATTAAAAGCACCTTGCACCTCAACCTCACCACGTGGAGATGGGGGGAGAATCGCCAACCGCCCTTGGATGTCAGGGGATAAAACATACAGCAAAGAGGTCGCATAGGGGCTAGGAGCCTGCCCCGCTTTCGGTTTTTCCACAATTTCTTGAATATCAAAATCGGCCGTATAACGCACACTACTACGGCCGGAAAGGGCTTCTAGCCCCATATCTTTCAAACTGATACTCATATCAGCTTGGTGATTCCGATGAAATTCAACCAATTGTGTCACATGATCTCGCTCAAAAATATAGTCTGTCGCGGTCATCAAGAATGAATTCGTGAAAAGATCCGGGTATTTTTGCATAGCGATTAGCAACGCATCCCCCGTCCCGCGCATTTCTGGCTGATGGACAAAACACGAATTCATACCCCATGCGAACCCATCACCTACATAATCGATAATCTGCTCTTCTAAATAGTGAGTGACCAAGCACACATGCTCAATCCCCGCACGGCCGATCGCCTCAAGCACATAATCAAGTGTCGGCCGTCCATTGACCGGCAACAGCGGTTTAGGGGTATGATCGGTATGGGGTCTTAGCCGTTTACCACGACCGGCCGCTAGCAAAACGGCCGTTTTCGGTTGTCTCATCATAAAGAAATCTCCGTAATCGTGGATGATTCCTCGGCCGTGACCACAAACGAGCGAGCGATCCCCTGTTTTTCGGGATATTGACGCAAATATCCTTGTTCAATCGCCGGAATCAGATGGGGCACAGCCGTCTTTTCAACCAGTGCCAGCAAACAACCACCATATCCACCACCACAAAAGCGACTGCCAAACACGCCGCTTTGGGCTGAAACAATCTCATGCAAATCGATCAGCGGTTGGCTACCACTTTCGTATTGGGTAATCGAACTGTGGCATGATTGATTCATCAGTTCACCAAACCGGTTCCAATCCCCCGCTTCCCATGCGGTCCGCCCCGCTTCGACACGGCCGATTTCTGTAAAAAAGTGGCGTGCGCGACGGCCGAGCGGCTCTGGCAACGCTTGTAAATGGGCCTCACTCCGCGTAGATTGTGGCACTTGGCACAAAATCTCGGCCGTCGAATCGAGCAAAGCGGCCGCTTCACGGCATTGAGCAACACGATTATTAAAGCCGCTGCCTAAAAGCTCACGCGAAAAACCGGAATACGTCAACAACCAGCAAACATCGTCAATTTGCGCGGCATCCGGAATATCGGTCACGATCCGATTGAGATTGTCCATATGCGCCATCGCCTGACGACGGCCGTAGACGATCGCAGTTTGATCTTGGACCCCATTGCTTAGGCCCAAGTAATTATTTTCGACATGACGTACCAATTCAACCAATTCACTCTGACTGAGTGAAAGCTGGTTAACAAAGGCCAGACCGGTCAAATAGGTCAACACCACAGAAGCGGAAGAACTTAAACCGGCCCCCGGCAAAGAACCATGCACCACCCCTTCAAACCCATATTTTATCCGGTCCGGCGCGTATGCATGCAGAGCGGAAACGGCCGCTTGAGCATAGCGCCCCCATCCGCTACTTTTTTGTGGCTGGGTCCAACGCAAGGTAAGTCGTGAAGGGTCCCAATGGTGACCATAACAAGCCAATTTAACATGCGATTCGGCCGTTGGGGTCAAAAGCAAGGTGGTATACAGATCAATCGTACGGCCAAGCACGGCGCCACCCTGATGATCAACATGCGCGCCCAACGGATTTACGCGATAGGGGACCTTAATCTCAACTTGCGGCAATTTTTGATAACATTCTTGAAAGCGAGTCATTAACTCGTTATTAAGTGACATAATGTCAATTTTACCGCTTTTTTTTGCTAAAAGTAGCCGGTAACACGGCCTAAAATCAATCCTGGATCGACAGGCCCATAATGACGACTGTCTTCGCTCGGGCCTATATTATCACCGCGTAAATCAACACGGCCGTCTTCACGTACATCACGCACCCGCTTCACAATTTCTATGCCGGAAATCGGATGGCGAGCGACAACAATATCATCAATTTGTGGGGATCTATGGCGATAGGCTCTCGGGTTGTATAGGAGAATCTCCCCCTCTTTTAGCAGAGGAAGCATTGAGGCTCCGGTAACGCGAATGCGCCAACGGAGCCCCAACATCCAGAGCAAAATCGGAAATCTACTCTGGGGTAACGTTTTCATTTAACGAGTTAAAGAAAGCGATTAGCTAGCTTTAACAAATGCCACATCACGTCCTTTAGCCGCCCAGAACATGTTGTGGATTTTTTCAACAGTAGCCATCAACGCTTCCGCATTTTCAAGGCTGACACCGGTTTTGCAAGCCGAACACAATTTAGCTGCTTGCCAGAAGGTGTCGTGCAAATCTGGGAATTGTTCCAAGTGTTGTGGTTTGAAGAAGTCGGTCCACAAAACCAACAAGTGGGTTTTGGTTGAATGTGCTTCTTCTTCCTTGATCGCAATGTAGCGAGACAAGGTGTTCGCGGTCGCATGTGACCCATCAGCTGGGTCCAAGGCCAAGATTTTTTTGGTCATAGAAAGAACCGCTTCCGCATGGACACGAGCCTGAGCAGGGTCATAAACGCCGCAAGGGCCGTCGCAGTGTGCGCTAACTTCGGTTGCGGGGAACATATTTTCGATTAGTTGCTTAATCATTTTTAACCTTCCTTTTAAAGTAATAGAGAAGTAAATTGACAAATATTTGAACTTTATAAGCTCGGCACAAACATACCTGAAAAATAGGGGATTGTTAACCGATTCTTACTTGTGTCAGATGGAAATCTAGGCCACAATTCGCGCTCATTTTAGCGAGGCCAGATGTTTTGTCAACCGGTCTACCAGCAAGGGGTCCACGAACAAGTTGTCATCAAAAATTTTTTACCCTCCAAGGGGGTTTTGC
>WTJY01000289.1 GCA_011524645.1 Anaerolineales bacterium
GTCGATTGACAGGGTTGTCATCCCCGCGTAGGCGGGGATCCACCGCTCAAGTAGACTTGGATTCCCACCTTCGTGGGAATGACAATCGTTAATTGATCAACTCCCACAAAATCCGACAGGACTAGTTTATTTTCTTTTATAGTGATCTAAAAATTGGGCGTAAAACTGTTGTCTGTGTCATGGGGTATGTTGCGGATGGTGATAGAGGTCGATGGCGAACCAGAGCCAGACGGCGAGGGTGGCGAAGGTGGGGAGGGGGAGGAATGAGGATAGATCAAAGGTGTCGGTGAGGACAAAGGCGAGATGGTGAAATATGACGAGGGTGATGAGCTGGAGCCGCTTGCTGGCGATGAGTTTGGGCCAGTCGGTACAGGCGAGAATGACGGCCGCGCCGGTGAGTGGGAGGTCGTAGTGGTGGAGATGGGGGTTGAGAATGACGGCCGTGACCCAGGTCAGCCCCGCGATTTTTATAAAGGCGCTGCTTCTATTTTCCTGTATACGGTAGATCAGCCAGACCGAAATGAGCCAGATTAGGATGATGAACAGCCATCCGGCGATATTGACACTGTTTGTTAGGCCGAACCATCGCCAGAAGAGGGCGCGGGTGCTGTATTGTGAAGCGAGTGGGTAGTTGGGTTGTTCATGCAGATTAGCGATGGCCAAGAATTGATCGACATAGTCGAAAAAGGGATCGATGCCGAGGAATAGGGCGGTGACGGCCGTGAACCCCACTCCACTCAGAACCATGCTCCCGATGACGTGCCAACGTTTTTCGATGAGTGGTAGCCAGCCGATTGCGAGGAGCCAATTCGGTTTATAGGCTAAAAAGCTGAGAAAACTGCCAGCGAGTAATGTCTGATTACGCTTGAGGAAATACCAACTGGCGAGCACAAGCACAAGGGTTAACTGGCCGTTTTGACCAAGGACAAAATTGTAGAATGTGGCTGGATACCAAAATAGAAGCAAGGCGATTGTGACCCATGAGATGCGCTGGTCGCTGAGTTGATAGAGAAAATACGTAGCTGTGATTGTCAATAAAATCGTAACGGCCGCATGAATCCCTTGGGCGATAAGCGGTGAAAAATAACCGAATGGGGCGTAAAATAGTCCGGCGAAAGGGGGATAAAAGAAAACACCTAAGAGGTCGTAGCGCTCTCCCCAAAATTGTTCGGCATCTAGCTCGGCCGTTTCTTCCAAAATCGCATAGTGGGTTTCTGGGGTGTATAGGTCGTCACTTTGGCCGGTGGCAACTGTTCGCCCTGCGACCCAGAGATGGATAAAATCGCCGTCTTTGATTGCGGCCAACGGGATGGTGACACAATAAAAAAGAATGGTGGCCCAGAGTAATGCGATGAGCCATTTGTTTTGTTGCCGTAAGCGCATAAAGAAGTCCTTGGTAAGAAACAATAATCCCGTAAATTTTAGCGAGAGACAGTGAATTATGACACATTATTTTTCTTGGAATGTAAACGGGTTGCGGGCGGTCGGCCGTAAAGGGTTTCTCGATTGGCTTGATCAGGAAAAACCGGATGTGTTGGGGTTGCAAGAGATCAAGTGTATGCCGGAACAGTTGACACCGGAATTGCGTGGGCCGGATGGATATGAGGTGTTTTTCGCACCGGCTGTGCGGAAGGGGTATAGCGGAACGGCGATTTATACTCGAATTAAACCTCTGGAGGTGCGTGTTGGGCTGGGGGAGGCGCGATTTGATGCGGAGGGGCGGACGCTGACGGCGGAATTTGACGATTTGATTTTTGTGACGACTTATGTTCCCAGTGGCGGCCGCGAAGGGGGGCGTTTGGAATTTAAGTTTGATTATTTAGAGGCGTTGCAGAACTATTGTGACCGTTTGGTAGATGAGTTTCAGAAGCCTTTGATCATTGGCGGGGATATTAATATTGCGCACACGGCGTTGGATTTGGCACGGCCGAAGCAAAATAAAAAGACGATCGGTTTTTTGCCCGAGGAACGGGCGTGGGTGGATCGTTTTCTTGCGGCCGGTTATGATGATGCGTTCCGCTATTTGCATGCTGATCAAGAAGGGCACTACTCGTGGTGGAGCTATCGTAAAGGGGTGCGGGAAAGAAATATCGGTTGGCGTCTCGATATGATTTTTACGAGTAAGGCATTACGGCCGTGTCTACACGGTGCTAAAATCTACCGCGACATTCTAGGCTCTGACCATTGTCCCATTAGCGTTCAGTTGTGATCTTAGAGCGATAGGTAAGCCCTTTTCGTCACTCGTCACTTTTCCGTTTTTTCTTCATATTTTCTTTACACAAGCTATCTATAATGAGAACAAATTAATCAAGGTGTACTATGGCTAAGACCGTTTTAGTAGTTGATGATAAAAGCCAAATGCGGCTTATGATAAAAGCATATTTAGAGCAAGAAGGGTTTACGGTGGTGACGGCCGCCAACGGCCGTGAGGCGCTGTTTGTGGCGCGGACGGCCAAGCCGGATCTGATTTTGCTCGATTTGATGATGCCGGAAATGGGAGGATATGATTTTATTCGGGCGTATAACCGTGAAGCGGACACGCCGATTATTATCATTACCGCGAAACTAGAAGAAAGTGACAAAGTGCTTGGTTTAGAGCTGGGTGCGGACGATTATGTGACCAAACCGTTTAGTTTGCGCGAGCTGACGGCGCGGGTTCGTGCTGTTATGCGTCGCTCCGGCAAAGCGCCATCAGAGACCGATTTGCTGAGGGTCGGCGATTTGGTGCTGGATCGGGGTGGCCGTCAGGTTACGGCGCGTGGTGAAACGATTAATTTAACCCCGTCCGAGTTTGATTTGCTCAATATTTTTATGAGCAACCCCGGCCGTGCCTTCTCCCGTTTTGAATTGCTAGACAAAATTCAAGATGGGGAAATTTATGAAGGGTATGAACGGACGATTGATGTTCATATTCGTAATTTGCGTAACAAAATTGAGAAAAAAGGGGAACCGAAATACGTCGAGACGGTGTATGGTGTCGGGTATCGGTTCCGCAATGCGTAGGAAGAGAGACAGGGAAGAGAGTAAAGAGTAGAGAGTAGAGAGTAGAGAGGGTTTCTGCGATTCCAGTGGCGTTTATAGCGTCTTTTTCTCTTCTCTCAGCGAAGCGGTTCTCTCTTCTCTTTTCTGTGTAGGTTTGTATGGTTCGTTTTCGTCAATCTCTAACATTTAAATTGATTATCGCTTTCGTCCTGATTAGTCTGGTCGAGGCGGCTTTTATCGCCATTGTGGTGGGTGGTCTGACTGTGCTGGAATTTGGCCGGTTTCAAGACAATGAAAACCACCATCGTATTTCAAACCGGCTAGAAGAGTATTATGATCGGAATGATGAAAGCTGGGACAATATCGAAGCTTGGTATATGGAAGAGCTGTTTTTAGAGCCGAGTGGTAATCCGGATAACCCTCTAGAGTCGAACTATATTTTGATTGATGAAGATGAACGGGTGATTTTTTCGGATGGGGAATTTTTGGTTGGCGAGCAAGTCGATTTGGATAATTGGGATGAAACGATCCGCTTGCGTGATCGCGGGGAGACGATCGGCTGGATTTTGGTTGAGCCGGTGATTAATTTAAGTGATCGGGAGTATAACGCGATTGAAACGGTCTTTTTGTTCCGCGTACGGGCCGCCATTTTTGTTACGACCATTGTGGCGGTGGTGCTTTCGGGGTTGGCGGCGTTCTTTTTCGCCCGAGGGTTTACCCGGCCGTTGCAAGAGCTGACTGTGGCGACCCAAGATATGGCGCAAGGGAATTTGGAGCAAGAGGTTACAGTACGCTCGAAAGATGAGATCGGCCGGCTATCGGCCGCGTTTAACAAAATGAGCCATGATTTGGCCCAAGCGACCCAGCAACGGCGGCAAATGACGGCCGATATCGCCCATGATTTACGCACCCCGCTCAGTATTATTTTGGGATACACTGAAGCGATGTCTGATGGGAAATTGCCGGGGACACCGGAAATTTTTAGCGCGATTCATGGGGAAGCCAATATGCTTAAGCGGTTGATCGATGATTTGCGCATACTGGCGATGGCGGATGCGGGAGAGTTGCCGCTCAATCGGATGCCGTTGCCGCCACGAGAACTGCTGGAACGTGCTTTGCTGGGGCATGCGGGGCAGGCTGAAACGGCCGGTATTCAGCTCGAACTGGATTTAGCGGAGGGGTTGCCGTTGGTGAATGTCGATGCGGAGCGTATGGCGCAGGTTTTTGGGAATTTGGTGAGCAATGCGTTGCGTTATACACCGGATGGGGGTGTGATCGGGTTGTCGGCCGAGTTAACCGCTGGTGATCTGGTTCGCTTTAAGGTGCGGGATACCGGTTCGGGGATACCGGCCGAGGATTTGGTGCATATTTTTGATCGCTTTTATCGGGCGGATAAGTCGCGGGAGCAATCGGAAGGGAATTCAGGGTTGGGGTTGGCGATTGCGCGGTCGATTGTTAGCGCACATGGTGGTGAGATTACGGCCGAGAGTATGGTTGGGGTTGGGACCACGTTTACGATTGATTTGCCGGTTAACCGAGCATAGCGGGGTTCCTGTAGGGGCATGACAAATTGCCGAAATTTTCACCTCTTGATGTGTGATTACGGCGATTTGGCTTGCCCTTGGTAGCGGTACGGCCCAGTATTTTTGAGTGGCGTTTTTTTGATTGATTGATGTTGGAGAAATTGTGATCAGAGGGTGAGCCAAACGGCCGTTGGCTTGTTGGTGGTGTGGCGTATTTTCGGCCGTTTGTCGCACCCGTACGGGGGTTTAGGAAGGGGGCTTTCTGTTGATGCCCAAATTTACGCATTATTTAAAAGTCCCTCCCTTGGGGCTTAGTTTTACCCATAAGTATCTTTTTAGATGATATGTAAGCGCTACGATTCCACCCCCACCCTAAATCCCTCCCCCAAGGGAGGGACTTTCTAAACATGCCGCGTTTTGGGGTTGCCTGTGCAACCCCAAAACGCGGCAAAACAAAAGGCGTCAACAAAAGATCCACGCACCCTGGTGAGGGGAGATATTAGACAAGGATCAGATTATCGGCGTATGGGACTGTCGGGTTGTCTGTACAAACGGATAAATAATGTGAGCCTATTAACTTTGATCCTTGAGGACGGTGTTGATGAAGTGAGTGAGTCACTGCAAATATCGGCAACGATCAAATGTGTATTCCCAAAGGAGAATGTAATGGAATTAAATATTAATGGCGAAGTGCGCCAGTTAGATGAAGCCTATGGAGATGGCGTTTTGCTTTGGGCGATTCGCGATGGCTTGGGCATGATCGGGACCCGTTATGGGTGTGGGGCCGGTATTTGTGGCTCGTGTACGGTTCATGTCGATGGGGTGGCAACCCGCTCTTGTGTAACACCGGTTGAAGCGGTAGTTGGTAAAGAGATTCGCACTTTAGAAGGGCTGCAAGCGGCCGATGGGACATTGCATCCGGTTCAGCAAGCGTTTATCGATAAACAGGTACCACAATGTGCTTGGTGTATGTCGGGGCAGGTGATGCAAGCTGTCGCCTTTTTAGAGGAAAATTCTGCGCCGAGTGACGAAGAAATTGTCGATGCGATGAAAAATAATTATTGTCGTTGTGGTTGTTATGTACGGATCAAAGAAGCGGTCGCCCACGCGGCCGACTTGGCGCAGGAGGTATCGTAATGGCGGAAGAAGAAGTACAAGCGATCACGAATGAAGAAACGGCACCACGACGACGTCGCTGGCGCGTGACACGACGCGGTTTTTTGATCGGGCTGGGGACGACCTGCGCCGGTTTAGCGGTCGGTGTGGTGGCTGGACGTCGGCCGTTTTGGCGCTTTCTGGCGGGGATGCTATCGAGCGGTGAAGGTGCTCCTAGCGGTGGCGATAGTAATCCGTTCGCGTGGTTTGAAATTACACCTGATAACGAAATTTTGTTTATCAGTAGCAAAGTCGAAATGGGGCAAGGGGTACATACCTCACTGGCCCAGATCGGGGCGGAAGAGTTGGCTGTTGATTGGGAACAATTGACGGTGGTCCAAGGGGGGACCCATTATGGACCAAACGATGGGTTTGGGACCGGTGGTAGCACCTCGGTCGCGTCTTCTTATGATCCGCTTCGCTTGGCGGCTGCATCGATGCGTGAAATGTTGCGCCGCGAAGGGGCTCTCTTGATGGGGGTTGCTTTGGCTGATGTTGAAGCGGTTTCGGGGACGATTCGTGTCGTCGCTGACCCAAGCCAGAGTATGACCTATGGCGAAATTGTAGCGGCCGTTGATGAATGGCAAGAGCTTGACGAAGAACCGGCCCTTAAACCGAGTAGTGAGCATAAAATTATCGGCCAATCGATGGCCCGTGTTGATTTTGAAAGCAAGCTGACCGGCTCGGCCGTGTATGGTTACGATATGCGGGTTGATGGGATGGTTTATGGAGCGGTGGCGCACAAACCGACCGTTGGGGCGACGATGGTGCGCGCTGCGGCCGGTGAAGCGATGGACGTTCCCGGCGTCATCGATGTGGTGATCAATGTTGACAAAGGGATGGCGGGCGTGATTGCCAAAACACGCCAAGCGGCTCAGGCCGGTGTGGGCAAGCTCAATGTCGAATGGGACGAAGGGTATTTGTGGTCCCAAGAAGAGATTGAAGCGATGTTGATCACCGAAGGGCGTGAAGGGATTTCGATCCAGCGTGACGGCCGTGCGAGTCGGATGCTTGATGATGATGCGAGTATCATCTCTGCCGAATTTAAAACCCCCTTTGCGGCTCATGCCCATTTAGAACCGCAAGCGGCTTTGGCTGACTACAAAGATGGGATTGTCAAAGTTTGGGGATCGACCCAAGGGGCGAATACTGAACAAAGTGCGGTGGCCGATTTGCTTGAAATCGATGCGGAAACGGTTCAAGTTGTGCCCACCTATTTGGGTGGGGGGTTCGGCCGTCGTTTGAGCATTGAAACGGCGATGGAAGCGGCATTTTTGTCTTATAACACCGGTTATCCGGTCCATGTGGGCTGGACACGGCCGGACGATATGCGGCAGGGGTATTTCCGGCCGCCGACACGGAGCGTGCTGCGCGGTAAGGTCGAAAACGGCCGGATTGCGGCGATTGAGCATCGCCAATCGAGCGGTGAAGTCGCCTTTCCATTTTTCCCACCTTTTCTAAAAGGGGTTTTCGGGGCTGACTTTGGCTCATGGCGTGGGGCGCTTAACTTTTATAGCAAAATCGAGAATCGGGAAACGATCGCTTATTTGGCCGATTTACCGGTCCGGACCGGTTGGTGGCGCTCTTTGGGCTTGTTGGCTAATATTTTCGCGACCGAAAGCTTTATGGACGAAATGGCCCATGCGGCCGGTGCGGACCCACTGCAATTCCGTCTCGACCATCTCGGTGATGATGCGTTTGGGATGCGGATGAAAGGGGTGTTGACGGCGGCGGCCGAGAAAGCGGGCTATGGCCAAGATTTGCCGGAAGGACATGCTCATGGGATCGCTTGTAGCCCCGATGTCGATACGGTGGTGGCGATGGTCGCTGAAATCTCAGTCGATGATACGGGAAAAATTACGGTCCATAAAGCGACGATGGCGGTTGATGCGGGCTATTTTGTGAATCCTGATGGGGCGATTGCGCAAACCCAAGGGAATATCATTATGGGGTTAAGCTCGACGTTGATCGAAGAGTTGACGATTACCAATGGGGTGGTCCGGCCGCGTAACTTTGATACGTATCCGCTGATTACGATGGAACGCGCCCCTGAAATCGATGTGGTTTTGCTGGAATCAGATGGCAAGCCGCGCGGTATGGGGGAACCCCCGCTGGGGCCGGTCGCGGCGGCCGTGGGGAATGCGTTGTTTAACCTGACCGGTAAGCGCATTCGCCAAATCCCGATGACACCGGAGCGGGTGAACGCGCTTTAGGATTTTCGGTTTTAGATTTTTGATTTTAGATTGGGTTCGCGCTATTTGTTTTGGCGCGGGCCCTTTTTTTGTTGTGGGTGATTGTTAGAGGGCTGATGTGGTGCCGAGTAGACTGAGTAGGAAGATGATGCCGATGATGCTGAGCAAGACTGTAAGGGTGATTGATATGAGGTTTGATTGTTTGTTATTCATAAAAGATCTCCATGTTTGAGCGGGGGCTCACTGTGTGATTGGTACGATGGAGATAGTTTGAATGATGGGCGTGATCGGCTCAAGCACTCGATGAGTGCGTGGGATGCACATGACATGCACGAATGAGATACGAGGGTGTGTAGGCGGGGTGCGCTGGGCTAGGTCCGGCCGCGGCTTTGCCCGTCGGTGAGGGCACCGGCGATGAGATGGGCGGTACGTAGTGGCTCGGGGATGTTGCCATGAATGGCGGTGCGGCGGACCACGGCCGTGGCTTGGGGCAAGTCTAGGCCGACCCGCTGCACGAAGACACTGTCTACCGGTTCCATCGGGCCGAGTTTGTCGATGATGGCCCACTTTTCCGCGCCGTGGGGGATGCGAGTGAGGAGTGCGCTGCGGACGGCCGACATGTTGGGTTGTTTGCGGGCGACGACGAGAACGGGGAGTTGTAACGCTTCGTGTAGCGCAAAGACATCAATGACGTTAAAGCCACCAAAGGCGATCCCTTGGAGCATGATGAGGTGAAGGTTTTCGGCGAATTTGGAGCTGGTGACGAGTTTGATTAACTGGTTGGCAGCATCACGGCCGTCTTTGGTGACTTCGCCGATGAGCAGGCCGTTGAATTGTGTTTTGGCGAACACCGTTCCGACGATGGGAACGGCGGCCGTTTGCCCTTTTTGGTGTGGGGCATCGTCAAAACCGATGATGTTAGAGGGGATTTTGCCGGACATAAAGCTTACTCGCTTGGTGGATGCCAACCTGCCTGGACCCATCGAAATCTAGCCCGCACAATCAACGCGTTGTTCATATCTAAGCATGCTATGGTTGCGCGCCCTGTGGGCGTTATTCCGATTATACGAATGTTGCTATCGTCCCATTGAAAGTGGGCTCCCCATGAATCTTGTCTGGGATTAAATAGGGGGGATTCTGTATTTGTTTCTGGGTCAGGATAGTGGGTGCTATTTGATTTCTGCCGATTACAGGTGACACAAGCCAACCATAAATTTTCACGTATGGTGCCACCTCCTTTTGAAGTTGGCAAAATATGATCGATTTGTAGTGGGAGGCCGATAATCGCTTCTTGTGTTTGGCAATAGCCGCACATCGCTTGACTATCGTGACGTATTTGTAGGCGTAGTTCGTCTGAGATGTGTAGTCCCATATTATTTCTTTAGCTGGATTAAATCTGTACGGCCTCGTTGTCTCAAGATGCCGGCCGCTTCAGCTCTGCGCAAGACCGTTTTTTGATAAATATCGACTAAATTATCTTGTTCTTCTCTCTCGTTTTCTGTGATTTGCCCCGTATTGGATTGCGCATTGAAATATTCAAGCTGTTCCTGCTGTTTTTGGTTCAGTGTTCCGTGAGCGATTAGTGCCAGAGACTCATCTGATAATGCTTGAAATGATTTAAGTTCGGTTTCTAAGCCTTGGGGCAGGTGAGGCAATTGAGATGTTTCTCTTAAAACCCATTCTTGGACCAGCTCATGTATGGTGCGTGATGATAGGCCTGCCAATTTTTCTAATTGACTGTAAGTTGCTACAGGGAGTTCGAAGACAATACGATTCATAACTGTGATTATAGAATATTTTGTAGCGAGATATCAATCTTATTTAGGTAGGCTTATAGCTTGAAATCGACTGTTTTTTATCTGCGTTGACGCCGACTAGAAAGTAATTAAAGATGGCAAGCCATTGGTTTAAATTGAGATCGCTGGGGATCGCATCGATATGAAAGCGGTTTTCTTTGGCGAGCCGTTTCCATTGGGGATAGGTAAAAACCTGTTTGTAGGCGATTTTGAGGCTCCTTTTCCAGCTACGGAAGCCGAACGAGACAAATTTGTAGTAGAGCGATTTGTGTTTGTGGTCGAGTCGTGGTTTCGGCCGTTGGGTCATGTGGAGTAGGGCGGCATTGACCGAAGGGACCGGCCGAAATTCGAAGCGGTTGATTTTTTCGGCGATTTGAAAGTAGTACCACGGCTGAAAGAGGATTGAGGATTCGGTTGAGATAGGCTCTCCGATGAATTTTTCGGCCGTTTCGAGCTGCATGATAAACCAGCCGTGTGTTGGTCCTTGCTTGGCCCAAAAGAAGCGCTGCATGATTTCGGCCGTAATATTAAAGGGGATATTGGCGAAAATTTGATACGGTGGTGTCGGAAGCTTGATTTGTAGAATGTCCCCTTGGATTAGCTCGATGTTGTCATGACGGGCAAAGGTTTTGTGTAGGTCGGGGATGAGGTTGCGGTCGAGCTCGACCGCTGTAATTTGACCGGCCGTTTGGGCGAGTTGTTTGGTGATGATGCCGTTGCCCGGCCCGATTTCTAGAACATGGTCTTGGGGGGTGAAGTGGGCGTGGCTGACCAATTGGTGAACTGTTTTGGGGTTGATGAGAAAGTTTTGGGCGAAATTTTTGCGGGACTGAGAGTATTTCATATCGCGTGATTATAGCGGACTGTGGGGTTCGAGGCTGGGGGCTGGGAGAATAGAGGCTAGCCAAATCGCCGTGATCGTTTTATGAGGTCACGTGGGGACGGCGATTTGTCGAGCCCTTACGGGGTGAGGTGGGATGTTAGGCGGGTACGGCCGTTTTCTTGGCGATTTCAGCGCGGACGACCGGCGCGACTTTGGTGCCGAGTAGTTCGATGGCCCGCATGATTTTATCGT
>WTJY01000138.1 GCA_011524645.1 Anaerolineales bacterium
TTTCTTGAGTCATAATGTCATTCGTTTTGCGCGTCTAATCAACTTGATCACAATCAAATAAGTCAAAATCGCAGCTTATCAAGTCGTCAGTGTCCCCCTTCTTCATCCTTCACCATTCCCCCTCCCACCTTACAAAAAAGGGTGCACGGTTTCCCGCGCACCCTTTTGCCTTTCTCCTTTTTCCTTTTCCCTTTAACTCTTCAGCTTCGTCATTTTCGGATCAACCTGTGGATCTTGATCCACAACCATCTTAAAGCGTTTGTCGAAATATTGAACCTCAAACTCAGTGCCCATTACCGCATGTTCAATCGACACATAAGCGAAGCCGATCAGCTTACCCACCGTGTAGCCATAATCAACGGCCGTTAAATACCCCACAGCGCTATCTTCACCCGGCAAGAACAGCGGCTCTTTGCCCAGTGCCATCGCGGCCGGATCATCAGACGTCAAACAGACCAACTTCCGTTTAAGCCCTTCTTTCTTCGCTTGAACCAGCGCATCACGGCCGAGAAAATCCCCTTTCTTCAAGCGAACCGCCCAACCGATCCCCGCTTCATACGGGTTATAATCAGTTGTCAGTTCAGCACCGACCGCACGATACCCTTTCTCTAAACGCAACGAGTTAAACGCACCGCCACCAAGGGCGAACACCCCGTGAGACAAACCTGCGCCCCACAAAACATCCCATAATTTTAAGCCAAATTCACTCGGGCAATAAATTTCCCACCCCAGCTCACCCACATACGACAAGCGCAAGGCGAACGCTGGAATCACGCCGATATTAAGATTTTGCGACGTAAAATAACCAAACGCTTCATCTGACACATCGTCTTCACAGACCGCTTGTAGCACTTCACGCGCTTTCGGTCCCCACAGCCCGATACCGGTATATTTGGATGACACATCTTCGATCACCACAGCCCCATCGGTTGGGGCATGCATTTTGAGCCAAGCGAGATCGGCCGGACCGGTGCCACCACCGGTCAAAATCATATAGCGATCATCCGCAATACGGGTAATCGTCAAGTCCGCTTTGATCCCACCGCTGGCATCACACAGTGCGGTATACACGATTTTACCGACCGGCTTATCGATATTATTGGCCGCCATATAGTTCAAGAAAGCGGTCGCACCCGGTCCACTAACTTCAAATTTAGCGAAGTTAGCGATATTAAACATGCCCACTTTATCACGGACAGCCAAATGCTCAGCCCCTTCGATACGGGACCAATTCATCGCTTCCCACCCTTCACGGTGTGGGACTTTTTCGTCGTAATCTTCGAGCAGGCGCACGTTTTCTTCGTACCAATGCCCCATTTCCCAACCGGCCGATGAATGGAAATGGGCCCCTTGCGCTTCTAAACGGGCATGGTAAGGGGCCACACGCACATTGCGTGGGTTGTCCATCTGTTGCAACGGATGAATGATGTCATACACCTCTTGGTACTGACGATCAACCCGCAAATACATATGTTTCTTGGTGTAATTTTGCGGTTGGAAGCGGTTAATCCACCCTTCCGCCATCGCAAACTCGGTCGTTTGGCGGTCTAGCCATTCCGCCATCGTTTTACCGACACCCCCCGCATGGGTCACCCACACGCCAAGACAAGTGTGCAAGCCGGGAACTTCTGTTTCTCCCATAATCGGTCCCATGTCGTCTGAAAACGCCATAAACCCGTTAAATTCACGCACAAATTTCTTCGCTTTCAAGGGAGGCAATAACTCTTTAGCCGCCCGCCAAGCGACTTGGAAATCTTCAGGGGTAAATTCCCGCTCAGCTTTGGCCCCAACATAGCCCCCTTCAAACATCATCGATTTATGGCGATAATTGCCGATCCCATAAGCATCCCCATGCTGACGGAAATACATTGAGAAATCTTGGTGACGCAGAATAGGGTGTTTAACATAGAGGTCTTTGTCTTCGGCCAATTCTTCCAATGGCTCGGTGATAACATATTGGTGCTCAACCCCAAGGATCGGATAGCGTAAGCCGATTTTTTCCGGCAACACAGAAGCCCACACGTTGGTCGCCAAAAGCACCATCTCCGCTTTGATGTCCCCTTTATCGGTGGTGATACCGGTACAACGGCCGTTTTCCATCAAGAAATCATCAACGGTCACATGGCCGTAAAATTCAGCAGCCCCATTGGCGATCGCTTTCTCCGCCAGCGCGCCCGCACAGCGCCAGCCACTCACATCGGTGTCGGTCGGCACATAATAAGCCCCTTTGATCACACTCGGTTCCAAAATCGGAATCATGTCGGCCGCTTCTTGTGGGGTAATGATATGGGATTCTAGGCCATAGCTCGATGCGGCCGTGTGGCGCCGCCATAAATCACGCATCCGTGCCTCGGTGTAAGCAACTTCGATCCCACCCACTTGATAAGCACATTGGAAATCGTCGTAAACCAAATCCTTATACAAATCGACCGAGTATTTGGCACATTGGACCATAAATTTAGAAAAATTAGTTTGGAAGATCAAACCGGGCGCATGTGAAGACGATCCACCCGTTTCATACAACGGGCCTTTATCAACTACAACGATATCTTTCCACCCAAGCTCGCTTAGGTGATAGGCGATGCTACACCCGACGATCCCCGCGCCAACGATGACGATTTTCGCATTATCACGCATTTTTTTGTTCTCCTCGTCTTACTTTATGATTATCTTTAATCGTTTGTAATGATTCAGTAACATTCTTGGCTCCCCTCTCCCTTGAGGGAGAGGGCTGGGGGAGAGGGGAAAATTTATTTAAATCCACCTCCCCCAGCCCCTCCTCATAGGAGGGGAGCAAAACAAAAACGACTATTGGTGAATAATTACATTCGTTTTACTTAAAATTATGAGAACATAATCCCAAAAATATAATAAATTTTGGGATTATGTTCTCGTTTTTTGTAAAATATCTATACCATGAACAAATATTTACAAAGACAAGCAACCAAAATTATTGATTCTTACTTTGCAGATCCCGCCTATCACGGCCGAATCCTAATCATTTATGGGCCTCGGCAAATCGGCAAAACAACACTTGTCAAAAAGGTTCTTGAAACCCAACAGAATGGGCAATACTTTAATTGCGACCTACTACAAAATCAGGAACTCTTTTCTTATCAAAATGCCCATAACCTATCCCAAACCATCGGCCAGCTTGATCTAATCGTACTAGATGAAGCGCAACGCATTGAAAACATCGGCATTGTACTCAAGATCTTAATTGATCAGTATCCTGATAAGAGAATAATCGCAACCGGATCATCGAGCTTTGCACTCTCAAATCGAATCAATGAGCCATTAACAGGTCGTAAAGTAATTATGCGTCTTTACCCATTTTCATATGGCGAACTCACTCAAGGGCGATCATTTCCAGATCAGCAAAGCCAGATTGAATTTGCACTCCGCTTTGGGAGCTATCCTGAAGTGACCTTAAATGGCGAGCAAAAGGCACAGCAGTTTTTAACAGAAATTACAAGCAGTTATCTCTATCGAGATATTTTCACATTCCAAGATTTGCGCAAGCCAACAGTACTAACAAGGCTATTGCAGCTACTGGCTTTTCAAATCGGGTCCGAAGTTTCTTACCATGAAATCGGCAAACAAATCGGTTTAGATAAAAAGTCAGTCCAACGATATATTCATTTACTCGAGGAAGCTTTCGTCGTTTTCCAACTCAATGCACTTAGTCGAAATCCACGTAAGGAAATCAGTAAAAAGCCCAAAATCTACTTTTATGATTTGGGGGTACGAAATGCGATTATTCAAGCATTCCAACCCATTCACTTACGACAAGATTTAGGTGCACTATGGGAAAATTATTGTTTATTGGAAAGGTTGAAATGGCATAACTACAACCAAAGTTTTGTTAATCAATACTTTTGGCGCAGTTATTCTCAAAAAGAAATCGATTATGTAGAAGAAAAGAATGGCCAGTTGTTTGCTTTTGAGTTCAAGTGGTCTAAGAAAAGCAAGGCATCAATGCCTAAACAATTTGCAGAAAGCTACCCTGAAGCGCAATTTGAGGTCATAAACCCAAGCAATATCGCGAACTTCTTAAAATGAGCAGACCGGCCGTAGAAAAAACGATCTGCTCTATTTTTGTGTGACAATTACCAAGGGCTGTTTTTGTCTTTGTCTTTCCAGTAGTATGGGTTGGTGGTGTCTTGATACCCACCGCGTCCTCTGCGTTGTCCCGGATTATGGTTGCCACTCGGCCGGTGGCCCATACCACCACGGCCGCGTCGCGACACGCCGACACCACGGCCACCACGGCCGTACCCATGTTCACGCAGCAATCGCTCACGCCGCATCATAATCCGCTCATCTGAATCAACCGGATGACGGCGACGGTCCTTTTTATCACTATAAGATTGCAATTGACCACCACCCATAAAGCGATCCGGCCGGAACAAATCGATATCATGACGGGTATAGCCACGTTCAGCTAAATCAGCCATCACTTCGCCGATCACACTGGCAAATTTATAGCCATGACCGGTAAAACCGGCCGCAAAATAAACCTGCTCCATACCGGGCAACGCGCCGATCACAAAATGGCCGTCAGGCGAATTGACAAACATGCAGACCTTGAGTGACATTGTCGGCCCCGAAGCCATCGGGAAATAACGATCAACACAATCGCGCAACACATCTTCATCGACCAAGTCCGCTTCCCAATTAAACGATTCAGGAACCCCTTGCTCTTTGAAATGATGATACAAACCGATCTTAAAACCGGGCACGCCGTAAATCGGGAAACCGTAATAGCGCCCTTCTTCAACCAAAAGATTAAATACAGGGAAGTTTTCGAGTTGGAAATACTCCGGCCGTTCCGGCTGGAACCATGCCAAGGCTTGTCGTTCTGGGGTTGCGATCCCATTGAGCATCGGGACGAGCTTAGAATTCCAAGCACCGGCCGTAATCACCAAGCGATCCGCTTCATACACGGAGCGATTAGTAATCACCTTCACCCCACCTTCCGGTGTTGGGTGATATTCAAGCACCTCTTCACGGCCGTGAATCTCCGCGCCGTGCGCATGGGCCGCTTCAACAAAATTAACGGTCGAGCGTTCCGGCACAATAAAACCGCCATCTTCCTGATACAGCGCCATATGATCAAATGGCAACTGATAGCCGGGAAAACGTTTGGCTAACTCGATACCGGTCAATACTTCATGGGAAATCCCATGCTCAACCACCGATTGGTGAGACCCTTTAAAGACCCAGCTATCGGCCGGACCCGCATCGATCGATCCGGTCCGGTAAAAGATTTTCTCACCGGTTACTTTTTCGATTTCATCCCACAATTCATAGGCCCGCTTCAACAACATCACATATGATGGATGCTCGTAGTAAGCCAAGCGAATAATCCGCGTATATCCATGAGACGAACCCAAGTCATGCGGAATATCATTCTTTTCAATTCCCAACACCCGCTGGCCGCGTTTGGCAAGGTGATAACAGGTCGCACTACCCATGCCCCCCACACCAACAACAATCACATTAAATCGTTTGGAATAACCAACCATAAAGCCTCAGTTAGAAAAAGAGACAGAGAAGAGAGAAAAGAAATATAGTTTATTTTGCTAATGTCGAAAGCATTGCAGCTATTTCATTTGCTTCATCATAAAGAGATCGATAGAGATCTCGATCAAGATAGCCACGTTTTCCAATCATTACCAACAAACTAATTACTTCGTAAACCGATCCTTTTGCAATTCGATAGAAGTAATTACTTTCCTTTCCTCCATTTCGACCTGTTCCTTCCGCAATATTTGTCGGAACACTTAATGCCGCCCGACGTAGCTGTTCACCCAGCGAAAACTGATATTTCTGTGGCAAACTATCAGCAACATCATAGAGTAAATTGGTCCAGTCTATGCTACGATGCCACACATCTAATTTTTCAAACTTGAAGAATCCCATCTGACCTATTCGCCTATCTAGAACCGAGCAACTCTGTCTCTGTCTCTCTTCTCTATCTCATTAGATTTTCCGAGTCCCTTTAGAACGCATACGTGCGCCAGTAGGATCGAAGAATGGAATCGGGACAACAGTTGCCAAGGTGGGACGGCCGCTGACATTGACCAAAACGCGCGCACCATCATAAGCATGGCTCACATTCATGTAGGCGAGAGCCAGCATCTTTTTAACAGAATGCCCTTTGGCGCTCGACGTGATATAGCCGATTTCTTGCATCCCCGGCCGTTCTTGATCAAAGTAACCATCCGCTTCACTGCCCGTATACATTTTTGAACGGAATGATTTAACATCAGCGATCGAGTAAATTCGTTCGCCATTCACGGCCGGTTTTTTGCCATCCAAGTGCAGCCCGACCCAGCGTTGATCCAGGCCGCGATCTTGCCATTCGAGCAACGCTTCACGGCCGATAAATTCCCGCTTTTTGAACTGGATATATTTATGCAAATGATGCACATGGAACGGCGTTTGATTTCCGTCAATATCGGGGCCAGCCAACGGCAACGCTTTTTCGATGCGCAAGCTCTGCATGGCGGCCGCGCCGTAAGGCATCAAGCCATATTCTTTACCGGCCGCTTCCAAAAATTCCCAAAGCGAGCCAGCTTCTTCGCTAGGAACATAAAGTTCAAAGCCCAACTCTCCGGTATAGCCGGTCCGAGAAATGATCAAGCGGGTATCGTTAATGGTCGCTTCGGTAAAACGGAAAAATTTCAATCGATTCAGATCGAAATCCTGTACAACAGAACCGAGCAGATCAAGCGAACGTGGCCCTTGGACCGTGAGCAATGCAACCGCTCCACCTAAATCGGTCAAATAAGTGCTGGTCCCCATCGCATGATCTTTCATCCAAGCAATCGTCTTTTGACGGGTGCTAGAGCTGGTCACCAGCATAAAATGCTCATCATGGAATTTGTAGAGAGTAATATCATCGATAATAAACCCTTCTGGGTCACACATTGTCGAATAACGGACCTGACCAGGGTGCATGTCCCGTACGCGGTTCACCAACAAGCGTGCCATCAATCGCTCCGAACCGGGCCCCTTAATATCGACTTGGCTCATCGAACTCAAGTCTTGGATACCGACGTTGTTACGGGTATTAACATGCTCATCAAGAGGGGAGGCGTATGAGACCGGGAACAAATATCCCCCGCCCCCTTTGACCATACGCACGGCCGAGCGTAAATGTATATCGTGTAACGGTAATCTGCGTTCTGCCATATCTTTTCTCCAGTGATCGGACGTTTTTTAGCGACACGCATCAATGATGTTTGTCACGTGTCGCTCGTCACTTCCTAAAATTCTGGTGGAATTTCTTCTTTACGTTGCGCCATAAAGGTTTGCAACGCTTCATCAACACCAGCGTCAAGCGCAGGTGCTTTGTATGATTTCAAAATCTTTTTATAGCGGGCATTGGCCACTTGATCGGCCGTCAGTGCCCCTTCTTCGTACCATTTTTCGTACGAATCATAGTTAAACCCTTCCGCCCGATGGAATGCGTTACGGAAGTTCTTCATCGTATGTTCGGTGCCTAAATGATGGTCAGTGACTTCGACGTTACGCAATGAATCCATCGCCATCCCGTTGTCGCTCATATCGAGCCCCCCCAGCAATTTATGGAAGTTGCCTAAAATCTCGCAGTCCATCACGAATTTCTCGTAACCGGCCGCCAAGCCACCTTCCAGCCAACCGGCCGCATGAAGCACAAAATTAACCCGTGCCATGACCGCTGGTAACATCACATTGACCGATTCATAGGCCGCTTGTGCGTCCGCCACTTTCGCGCTCGCAAACATGCCACCACTCCGGAATGGGAGTTTATGACGACGCGCCAACTGTGCGGCCGCAAACAAGACGATTTGGCTTTCCGGTGAGCCAAACACCGGCGCACCACTTTGCAAATCGATATTGGTTTGGAACGTGCCGAAAATCACCGGACAACCAGGATTCATCATCTGAGTAAACATGACCCCAGCCAATGATTCCGCGTTCATCTGCACCAATGTTCCCGCCAAGGCGACCGGTGACATCGCGCCAGAAAAGAGAAACGGACTGATAATACAAGCTTGATTGGCCCGCGTATACGCTTTTAACGCCCCCAACATCCGGTCATCCAAACGGCGCGGGCTGCTAATATTGATCAAGGAGATCATCGCAGGATTTTCCCGAATCGCTTCTTTGCCGAAAACGATTTCCGCCATACGAATCGAGTCGTCAGCATTTTCTTCTGAAGTCACCGATCCCATAAACGGCTTGTCACCATACTTTAAATGGGCATAAATCATGTCTAAATGGCGTGTATGAACCGGCTCGTCAGTCGGCTCGCAAATCGTCCCCCCTTGGCTATGCAAGTACGGCGTCGCGTTAGCCAACTTGATGAAATTAATGAAATCTTCCATCGTCGCTTCACGCCGCCCTTTATCGTTGTCATACACAAACGGAGGGCCGTAAACGGGAGCGAAACAGACGTTAGATCCACCAATTCTCACATTATTAGCCGGATTACGGGCGATTTGGGTAAATTCGCTAGGTGCTTTCGAAACATATTCATCAACCATTTCCCGATCAAAAAAGGCGGTATCCCCTTCCAATCTCACACCATGTTGTTTAAGAATATCTTTCGCTTCTTCGTCATAAAAGTCGATACCGACATCGGACAGAATTTCCAACGAGCTACTGTGAATCTTTTCAATCGCCTCTTCACTCGCGAGTGCATAAGGGGGGATATTGACCACAGGTTGTGCCGCTTTGGCAATTTTTTCTACTTCGGCCGCACTTTGGCCACCACCGCGCTGGCGACGGCTTTTACGGCGTGCTGAACGAGCATCTGACATGGGAGTTTTACCTCATGGGTTGCAATAAAATGAGTGGTTCACTAGGATGTTCCCAGCATAACGGTTTGAATTTCTTCCTGAAAATGGCGAATATGTTGCGCCATCAAATCATACGATAGGGTTTCATCACCTTGGCGCATCGCATCAAGGATAATGCGATGTTCGGCCACGGCCGTAGCCATATGCCCAACACCGGGTAGCGAATAGTGCCACAAACGCAAACTAAGCGCGTACATCATCGTCAATGAATCGAATAAGAATTTGTTATCGGCCGCTTCATACATAATGCGGTGGCACGCTTCATCAATATCGATCAAGGACTCATGACCCGTTTCTATTCTGTCATCAGCACTATCCAGAAGCATTTCCATTTTGGTCCAATGCGCCTCTGTCCCTCGCTGACAAGCTAAACGTGCCGCAAGTGCTTCCATTTCTAGACGGACTTCGAACAATCGTTGTAGATCCATCATGCCGATTTCAGTGACAAACATGCCCCGACGAGGCACGATCATGACCAGCTTTTCCAAAGAGAGTCGCTGCAAGGCTTCACGGATGGGGGTACGTCCAAAGCCAAGCTCATCGCGCAATGCCCCTTCATCAATCACATCCCCCGGTGCGAGGATAAGCGTCACAATTCGATGTCGGATCGTTTCATAGGCTTGTTGGCTGAGAGATTTGGTAATTTGAGGCATAAACAGTGCTGATATATCAGAAATATACAATAATTCAAACGAAATAATATCACACCAAACAAAGTGTAAGCAAATAGGCTCAGGATGAGGATGAGGGTTTAGGTGGTGTTGTGTTTCGCTCCCAAAAAACGCCATCGGTGTAGCCCTGAATCTGGCTATTTTCACGGCCGATTTCCAACCGTTTCAGGGCAAGACAAGCATATTCTTCTTCTTGTTCGATCGCCATAAAATGGCGGCCCAATTTTTGGGCCACCACGGCCGTTGTCCCCGATCCCAGAAAAGGGTCTAGAACCAGATCCCCTTCGTTTGAACTAGCCAAAATCACTTTGGCCATCAGCTTTTCCGGCTTCTGTGTCGGATGATCCGTATTCTCGGGCATTGACCAGAAAGGGACCGTTAAGTCGGTCCACATATTGGAAGGTGCGGTTAGGCGAAAACGGCCGTTTTCGCTCTCTTCCCAACCCTTCGGCCGATTAGCCACTTTATAAGGTGCTAAAACCTGTTTCTTGAGTCGTACCGCATCGACGTTAAATGTATAGTCATCCGACATCGTCCCAAACCAAATATCTTCCGAACAATTTTTCCAGTTGGTCTTAGCACCGCGCCCCTTTTCCCGCTCCCATGTAATCCGATTACGTACCACAAAGTACTTTTCCATTACCCGCTGAATCGCCCCCGACGACCGCCAATCGCCACAAATATAAATAGAAGCGGCCGGTTTCATCAAACGTGGTAACAAGCTCACCCAACTATCCAACCAACGCTCATACTCAGCACTCGAAATCGCATTAAACGTCCGTTTACCAAAAGATTTCGTCAAATTATAGGGAGGATCAGCAAATAAAAGATCGACCGACCGTTCCGGCAGCAACGGGAGTGCCGCAAATGTATCTTGGTACAAAACCTGATCGGTCACGGCCGATGCCACAACAGGCTGTGTAACGGTCATCAATGATCGGCGATAACGAGCAAGTTCATCACGACTGAGTGTCAGTGTACGGTTTCGTGGGGCTTTTTTTTTGCCAGAAGCGGAATGAGTCACAAAAAATTTATTGTCCTTACACAATTTTTTAGAAAAATGCATGGTAACATGCAACAAACAATCTTAACAGAAAACAAGCACCGTGAAACGGCACAAGTGTCAGGGGGTCCACGAACAAGTTGTCATCAAAATTTTTTTACCCTCCAAGGGGGTTTTG
>WTJY01000436.1 GCA_011524645.1 Anaerolineales bacterium
GACGGCAATTTCTACAATTGTGCTGGTCACAGACCTGCTATTTTTCATCCCACCTATGACGCCGCCCTGCACTTGATTTCAACCCGTAGCTACGGTCAGAGACCGGCCACAGATCGTTCGGGGAATACCGCACCACAAGTGGCCAGGACTACATTTTCTGCTCCTAACTAAGCAAAAGTATTGCCCAAGAAGCAAATGCCCAACCAAAACAGCAAGACATAGCTAACACCTTTATTGCATGTAAAGCATTAGCAGAATTAGGAGTTTTCGCAAAGTATATGGACAAGCTCGCAATTAATCCTACAGCTATTAACAGGATAGATAAAACAATAATTGGTGTATACTCTGACTTTTCCCACATTGGTACAATATGTATCATGAAAGCATTAATGTAGAAATACGTCAACACACTAAAAAGAAAGGGGAAACCAGATACCCTTATAAAATCAAACACATGTAACTTATTCATCATAAATATTTTCTCAAGCTATCTCATCATCATGATTTGAATCTTCACCGCTAAAATTCTGATCAAGTAAATCTTCAAATTCATCTACACCAGAGTCACTAAGCTCAAAGTCTTTAGTCACAAACTCCTCAGAATCTGTATAGAATGTAATCGTAAGCATATTTCCATCTAGAGTCCAATCAACATCCGAAACAACCATATATACACCCTCTATAGCAATTTGTACGATACCTGTATCATCGCTGATCAATAAATTCCCATTTATGAAATCCATAATCTGGTTAAAATCATCGATTAACTCAGTATCATTAAAGAAAAACCCCGCAATGTCATCAGCAAAATTGTTCGCAACCACAGTGCCAACAACTGCACCGCTACCTGCACCAGCTGCGCTACCACCGCCTATAAGCCACGGACAAGACGCTAAACCTACAACAGTAACACCCGAGGCGGCACAAATAGATGTTCCCACTGCACCACCAGCAAAACCACCGATTACTGTAAATGTACCAACTGTAGTACGGTAGATGCGTCCAGTGTCCGTCTCTAGTTTATCATTTAATTCCTTACCCCGATCTAGAATAGCGTTTAAGAGTTTACTAGGTTTTGTATTGACTGGATTATGACCATCAGGATCAACGAAATTCAGTGGGTTATTATAAACATATGAGTATCGATTAAATGCCTGCGGGTTCGTCGGGTCCGGTACGATAGTATCTGCCGACGCAAAACGGTTCGCGTATGGGACATAATACCGCGCATTCATATAAGTTAGCCCGATATCTCGGTTTTCACGATGTCCGGTAAAGCCACGTTCTGTGATCTCTGTACTCGGGGCCGTACGATACTCACCGAAGGGCAGGAATCGCTGCGTATCGATCACTTCACCCGCACCGGTTGTCACACTACTCACACCACCTAAATGATCGGTGTAAACGTAGAAGAGGCCGTTTTGGTTCGCATCCGTATGCCCACTAACCCGCGTCGCGATCGGTTGCCCAGCCAATGAATAGGTCTTACGCACCATTACATCCGGCTCAGCCAAAGCCAAATTACCAAAGATTTCCACTTGGGCCAGAGCGAGGAAGTTACCGCCGCCGACCGTTTCCAGCCGCACCACTTCTCCAATCTCACTCCCCACGTCAATATCGATGTAATTGTTAATCGCACCGGAATGGGTGTAATGCCAATTAGCACCACCACCGGTCACAGACACGGTCAACCCATTTAGGTCCGAGCCATCCCCTTGATTGTAGACACGAATCCGGTCAATCCGATGCGCACCACCGAGATCGACTTGCCACCAACCGGCAATACTCGCTTGTGATGGCGTCGTCGCCGCTGCGCCCAAAGTATATGTCCATTGGGTGTACCGTTTATAGCTCGTATCGTCAGTGAGATTCAGGGTGATATTATCGAGGGCGCCCAATACACCATCGGCCGTGCGAGCCAATACTTTGCTCGATGACAGAGGTTGTGGCCCTACTATAGCAGCATCAGCAACATCGGCCGTTGTGGTTGTCCGGCTCAGATCACCGGTCAAATGGGCCACCGAACTGGCTACCGAATTAGCATGATTCGGCCGTTCCCGATTCCCCGTAAATTCAACCAGCGAATGAGTCGCCTGTACAAACGGAGCGGAATTGGTATCGACCACAAACCCAGACTGAGCGCGCAGGGTGCCGGTACCTGGGATCGTACTTAACGAGCCGCTACCGGCCCAAGCGTTGGTCCCCCAAGCTCCAGTCATAATCGTTATATCCATTATAAGCATACTCACCCACAGAACGATTGTCTGAACTGTAAGTATAGGTCACGCTACCACTGTACCCGTTCTCATATTCAGTCAAGTAAGGAAACGCAAAGCAACCATAGGCGGCATCGGTCGTAGATCCTTGATGATGGTGAAAGTACCATTCATAGTCAAAGGTGGTTACGGGCAGTGAATAGCCAGCATCGGCCGTTGTGTGGTCATCGTCTACGTTAACATGATAGGTAATCGAATCAAGCAATGTAGCATCTGTCGTTCTTTGTGTGGAAGGCACCTTATCATTGTTGATACAAGCATTGCTCGCATATCCTTCCTCATGTGTAGCCAGACGGTATTCACCCATCGGGACAGAATTCCCCGCATTGCCAGCTCCATAAACATAAATACTTTCAATCGGATCGACCGTATCAGGACGAAATGCGATTTGGCTCCCCGCTTCGCTAGGATCACTTACTTCATGGTTGTATGTAATGTTAGCGATACGGACTTTTTTACTGATCAAACCATCATCATCATTGGTAAATGAAGCGAAATCGTCGACGTAATCATAGACCACACGATTATTAAACTGATCTTCAATGGTGGTCACATACCAAGCGGTCGGTGAACTACGGTCGTAGCCGGTCGGACACCCCTGCATGATTCCTCGATTCGGTGCCCCTTCTAAATCGAAAATAACTCTCTTCATAAGGAGTGATACTCCCATCACGCGATTCAGTTGAACGACCTTGTTGCAAAACAGGTTCGAATTGCAGCAAAACAGGGTCCGCAAATGTCCCCTCTTCAACAAAGAGATTCACCGCACCGTCATTGAAAGGAACAATACTATCTTGGTCAAGATTCACTTCAGCCTGAAACATCGCAGTTTCTGTAGACGCAACCTTCATATATTGCGCATGGCTACTCCATAGATCATGGAGCAAAGTCACCGCTTCTGGTTGATGGCTCATGAGACCAGTGGATACCACAACCGCTTCCGCCGGTGTCACCATCCAACTGTTTTCAAGGGGGGAAACCGCTTGAGCAAAGCCAAATAATAAAAAAAGATACAAAAAGGGGCGCAAATAGCGTGCACGCAAAGAGGTAGATGCAAAGTGGGAAGAGAACATGATGTGACCTCGTGTGTATAGATGATATTTGTTTGTCGTTAAACTAATATGAGCTAGAAATGGAGCAAATACATGTAAGAATATCTGCAAAATTTGTGTGTGTTTATGGTGTATAAGGTGGCAAGGAAATTTAGGTTCTGTGTAAATTACCTAGTAATAGTCGCTTTCGATGAAAATTATATAGGCGTAACAACTAATTGCAAATATCGACATCACGCGCAGAAAAGAGAGTCAAGCCGATCCATTTAAGCGTATCCCCCCTCAATCTGTGGTATATTTCCGCATCAGGTCGACCCGATACACGGGTCATTCCAAACACAATCCCGCAAACTTTAGGGCGATTCCCGCCCCGATCAAATTCTAGAGAGTGAAACCATGAAAATCGTCGTAGATGCGATGGGAAGTGATAATTTTCCCGCCCCAGACGTAGAAGGGGCTGTCCGAGCAGCCCGTGAATGGGGAGATGATATTATTTTGGTGGGAGACAAAGCGATCATTCAAAATGAGCTGGGCAAACATGACACGGCCGGTTTACCGATTCACATCGAACACGCTTCTGAAATCATCGGTATGACCGACAAACCCAGCGATATCGTTCGAGGCAAACCGAACTCCTCTATGCATGTCGGCATGAATTTGGTCAAATCGGGCGATGCCGATGCTTTTTTCTCGGCCGGTAACACCGGTGGCGTTCTCGCCGTTGCCATGCTCGGCACTTTACGCCGCATCAAAGGAGTCAAGCGCCCCGCCATCGGCGCGTTTTTCCCTATCCCAACCCGCCCCATGCTTCTCGATAACGGGGCCAACGCCGATTGTTCACCAGAAATCTTGCATCAGTTCGCAGTCATGGGTAGCCTCTATTTTTCCGCCGTCGTCGGCAAAAAGAATCCTCGTGTCGCCCTCATTTCTAATGGAGAAGAGGATGGCAAAGGGAACCAATTGGTCAAAGATACGATCCCCTTGCTCAAAGACAGTCCTCTAAACTATGTCGGTAACATGGAACCGAAACATTTCTTTTTGTCTGACCAAGCGGATGTCATTGTTGCAGATGGGTTCACCGGCAATGTGATGCTCAAAACGGCCGAAGCGACCGCCAAACTGCTTGTACAATCGATTCGGGAAGAGGTCAGCAAAAGCCTCATCACCAAAATCGGAGCCGGTCTAGCACGCCCCGCCTTGCGTCGCGTCGCCGCCCAACTCGATCCCAATGAAATCGGTGGCGCACCCCTCTTAGGGGTAAATGGTGTTGTTTTGATTGGGCATGGTAGCTCAAATGCCCACGCCGTCCATCAAGCGGTCGGCCAAGCCCGTGTCGCTGTCCAGCACAATATTGTCGAAACAATCCGAGAGGGGATTCGCTAGCTTAGTGATTAGTGATTAGCAAACAATGATCATTATGCGCTGGTTGGGACCAACCACAAAGCGAATCTGACCTGATCACTTTTTGCTAATTTAGTTAATTGCTCGTTTCCAATTATGACGAACAATCAATTTCTAGATCGCCGTAACGAACCGCGTGTGGTCATTACCGGAATGGGTGCCCTCACCCCCATCGGATTATCTATCGCTGAATCTTGGGAAAGTATCATGATCGGCCGATCCGGCATCGATCGTGTCACCCAATTCGATGCCTCTGTCATGTCTTGCCAAATCGGCGGCGAAGTCACCGGCTTTGATCCTCATGACTATCTCCCGCGCAAAAAAGCGCGCAAAATGGCACGTTCCTCACAGCTCGCATATGCCTCGGCCACAACAGCTCTCGCCGATGCCGGTTTTGCCAATGGCGGGTATGACCCCGAACGCATGGGGGTCTGCCTCGGTACCGCCATCGGTGGCTTTGAAATGGCCGATAATAATATGGTCGCCCATCGTCGTGGCGGCTGGAAACAGGTTAAACCGTTTGGGCTGATCGGCTGTTTACCTAACATGATGAGTCACCATGTCGGTATGTTAGCCAAATGCTATGGTCCTACGACCGCCATTGCGGCCGCATGTGCTTCGGGAACCCAAGCGATCGGTGAAGCGGTCGAGTATATCCGACGCGGCCGTGCCGATATTATGATTACCGGTGGGGTCGATGGACTTATTCACGAATCGTCGTTTACCGGCTTTTGCGCCATGAAAGCGATGCCCACCGAATTTAATGACAATCCGACCCAAGCGAGTCGCCCCTTTGATAAAAATCGTAGAGGCTTTTTGCTCAGCGAAGGGTCAGGCACATTTATATTGGAACGGCTCGATCAGGCGTTAGCCCGTGGGGCACATATTCATGCTGAAATCATTGGCCACGCCAACAGCGCCGAAGCCTATCACATGGCGACCCCCGCCCCAGATGGCTCCGGCCGGATGCGGGCCATGAAATGGGCCATTCAAGATGCCGGAATCGAACCGGATCAAGTCGACTATATCAATGCCCATGGCACATCCACCCCACTTAATGACGCAGCCGAGACGCTCGCCATTAAAAAGCTCTTCGGAGAACAAGCGTATAAAATTCCGGTCAGTAGCACCAAAGCGTTAACCGGTCATGCTCTGGGTGGCGCCGGTGCAATCGAAGCCTCATTTGCGATCAAAACCTTGCAAACCGGGATTCTTCCTCCTACATGGAACTACGAAACACCCGACCCCGCCTGTGACCTCGATTATGTTACCGAAGGTCCGCGCAAAAAAGAGGTGACCCATGTCTTATCTAACTCGTTTGGATTAGGCGGGCAAAATGCCTGTATCGTACTCAAAAAATACGACCCAGCAAAAGCCTAAATCACCACTTTGGCTTGGCTCATCCTCACTCCAATGCTTCAACTTCACAGCCACCCATTTAAACTAACAAACACAATGGTAGAAACCAAGATTCAGCATCAGGGGGGAAGAATAAAATCTCCCCTCACCCACCCTTCTACCTCTATCCCAACAGCAGTATGTCTCAATTTTTAGATCATCGTGGGGAGCCACGCGTTGTCATTACCGGCATGGGCACGATCAATCCCTTAGGAAATTCAGTTGAAGATACTTGGGATGGGGTCCTAACCGGCCGCTCCGGCATCGTCCCTATCACCCAGTTCGACCCCGTTCATATGACCTGCAAAATCGCAGGAGAAATCAAGGGATTTAATCCCAAAGAATATATGAGCCACAAAGAGGCGCGACGCATGGCACGCTCATCTCAATTGGCGGTCGCCACCGCCAAACAAGCCCTCGCAGATGCCCAGCTCGAAACGCCGGTCGTTGATCCAGAGCGGTTCGGCTTGATTATCGGGACCGGTATGGGGGGGTTTGAATTCGCCGAGCAAAATGTCATGGCCTATATCAACCACAATGGCTTGGCGCGGGTCAAACCGTTCGGTTTGGTCGGTTGTCTGCCTAATATGGTCAGCCATCATGTCAGTGTCGCGGCCCAATGCAAAGGGCCGATTAGCACCATCGTCGCCGCGTGCGCGACTGGGGCCCAAACGATTGGAGAAGCGACAGAGCTGATTCGACGCGGCCGGGCCGATGTCATGCTCGCAGGTGGTGTTGAAGGGTTGGTTCACTTCGCATCGATTGGCGGCTTTTGTGCCATGCGGGTTCTGGCGACCAGCTATAACGATAACCCAGAGCGGGCAAGTCGGCCGTTTAATATCGACCGTGAAGGGTTTATCCTCAGTGAAGGGTCAGCGACCGTTGTGCTAGAGCGGATGGACCACGCCATCGCTCGCGGGGCCCATATCCATGCCGAAATCGTCGGTCAAGCCAATTGCGCCGACGCTTTTCACATGACCGCCCCCGACCCAGAAGCGGCCGGTCCAGCGCGCGCCATGCGCTGGGCGCTCCAAGATGCAGGGCTCGAACCGCAAGACATCGACTATATCAGCGCTCACGGCACATCGACTATATTGAACGATGTTACCGAAACACGTGCCATCAAAAAACTATTTGGGGAGTTGGCATATCAGACCCCAATTAGTAGTATTAAGGCGTTAACCGGACATGCTTTGGGTGGCTCCGGTGCAATGGAAGCGGTCGTCGCCGTTAAAACCTTGCAAAACAACCTAATGCCTCCCACTTGGAATTATGAAAACCCTGATCCAGAATGTGATCTAGACTATATTCCAGAAGGGGCACGGCCAAAGGAACTCACCCACATTCTGTCCAACTCATTTGGCATGGGCGGGCAAAACGCCTGTCTCGTCTTAAAAAAATACACCCCTCAAACGGCTGAAAAGGTTTAGCAAACAGCAAGCATAGAACCGGTCAGGAATTGTGTAAATAGACTTTGGCTCTTAATGGCAACCAAGGAGATTGAC
The DNA here is from genome assembly GCA_011524645.1 of Anaerolineales bacterium. GTDB lineage: Bacteria > Chloroflexota > Anaerolineae > Promineifilales > Promineifilaceae > WTJY01. The sequence continues at coordinate 7,633 of WTJY01000436.1, forward strand.
ATAAAAATACAGTTGTCTTTCTCCCCTCCTATGAGGAGGGGTTGGGGGAGGTGGAATCTTAAAGAATTTCCCCTCTCCCCCAGCCCCTCTCCCTCAAGGGAGAGGGGAGCAAAACCGCTTGAATCTGTAGCTCCTTGAAACGCATAAAGAGCCTAGACTCTACTAAAAAATTATGTAAACCTTGGGTACCGATAAAAGATAGGAGCTAAGACAGCACCTTGGCTAAGCTGTCTCCCTATCCCTATCATTTATCCCTATCGCATTATTTACATAAAGCTTCAGAAAAACAAAAACATCGCTATGGAAATCATTCGCAACGAACAATATATCGCCACACGTGCCCGCATCGGCACAATTACCAGTTTTCTCGGTCTCGGGGTTTTGATTGGAGGGATGGTTCTCACCTTCTTCAACAACAACCCCCAATACATCACAATCGCGCTACTCTGTTTGCCCTTGGGTTGGCTTTTCTCCCAAATCGGGCTCTATTTCGCCAACCGGTTTGTCCGCTCCCCACGGCCGGACGAGCGGATCGACGAAGGGCTGGGCAACGTCAAAGGGGGTCGCCTTTATCACTATGTCTTGCCGGTTCCCCACGTTATCTTGTCGCGTGCGGGCATTATCACCATTGTTAGCAAATATCAATCCGGCGACATCACCGTCGATGGTTACAACTGGAAACAAACCAATATCGGCTTTACACGCCGTATGTTTGGTCAAGAAAACCTCGGCAACCCCTCAATCGAAGCGGAATATCAATTAAAACAGGTGGCTAAATTTATCGGCAGTCATGTGCCAGAATTAGCGGAGCAAGAGCTACCGATCGGTGCCGTCATCGTCTTTACCACCAAAGACGGAGGAACGCTCGATCTAAAAGGGTCAGATGTCCCTGCATTGCATTACACCAAGCTCAAAGGGTTCTGGAAACAGCGCCAACAAGAAAAGAATTTAGATGAAGCCACCTATCAATTATTGCGTGATGCTTTTGACGAAGCGGCCGGTGACGCAATCTATAACGATGATGAGGAAGACGAAGATTAGTCATTCGGCCGCTGGCCGAGCGATTTCCGGAAGTCGGCCTGTCTTCACTGGTGGTCCCCGCGAATACAGGCTGACTTAAATTTTTCATGCATCGCCATAGACAGCGACCAATTAAGTAACTGTGTGCTTACCTATACCTGCCGCCAATTCCCGATCAGTGCACGCCTTAACCCCTCATCTACCCCATTATCAGTAAACACCTCTACAATTCGAGCCCCTGCTCCCCACGCATCAGACAACGCCTGTTTTAATTCGTCTTCAGTTCGCACGGCCGTATAACGCAACCCATATAGCGCAGCGACATGTCGATAATCTAAACCGTGCTGTGTCGTAAACAATCGCTCAAATGGCTCCCCAAACTGCGCAATCGGCAAGCGATTAAAAATCCCCCCGCCATCATTGTTCAACAAAACAATCGTCAAATTAGGGCTCTCTTTGGCCAACAACAACCCGTTCATGTCATGGAAAAAAGAGACATCGCCAATTAACAACACGGCCGGTACATCCGGTTCGGCCGTGCCCATGCCCAGCGCACTCGACACCACCCCATCGATCCCACTCGCCCCACGATTGGCATACACGCGCCAGTCGTCCGCACGGGACCGGCCGAATTGATCAACATGGCGAATCGGCAAGCTATTGCCGACAAAAAAGTTCACCCGCTCCGGCAAATGATCCAAAATCGTTTGTACCAGCGGAATGTCAAAGGTCTGTTCAGGCATAACAGCCGTTAATCTCTCCCAATTTCGATCTTCCCAAGCCAAAGTCTGTTGAAACCACGCGGCCGGTTGACGGGCAATCATCGACTGCACCAATCGGCACAACGCCAACTCATCAACTTGCCAAAATTGACTCGTCAAGTGGCTATCGTCGGCCCAAACCCCGCTTCCCCGCACATGCAGTCGCGTATGGGGCTCGATCTTCGCCAAATAATCATTCAACCATTTCGATGTGGGAACCGCACCAAATCGGATCACAACATCAGGGGACTCCCAATCCGGTTCCTGTCCATTTAACCATGTTTCATACCCTGAAATAATTGGCGCGGATAGCGCATGAGGGCCGAACCGGACATGCGAAATCGGATCCGCAAAAATCGGATAGCCACACGCTTGGGCGAAGCGGCTCACCACGGCCGGGAAATCGCCACTCGGGCAACGTGGCCCACACACGATAATCCCCCGCTCATTCCGGTTGATCAGCTGGGTTAAATACTCAGCTTGCTCACGGTTGGGAAAAAGAGAGCCAACCGCCACCGTGGTTTGCGGCCGTATCTCCGGCACGACTCGGTCTTGCCGTGTGCGCAGCCATTCGGCCGCTTCGGCCGGTTGTAGCGGTTTGCGAAAGGGGAAATTAACCTGAACAGCCCCTTTACGCACCCCATTGGCGGTCGCATAGGCCCGCACCGCTGTGGTCGCTACATTGCGCCAAACCAGTTCCGTATCCACGGCCGAAGGCACCGATAAATCATAGGCATCAAGCACATGCCCCCCAAACATTTTCACCTGATCAATCGTTTGATTGGCTCCGCTGTGGCGTAATTCATGCGGCCGGTCGCTCGTCAAAACCAATAGTGGCACATGGGACATATACGCCTCGACAATGGCCGGAAAATAGTTGGCGGCGGCCGTTCCTGATGTACAAATGAGTGCGACCGGTCTGTCGGTCACCAACGCACGGCCGAGTGCAAAAAAGCCGGCACTCCGCTCATCTAGTTGCAACACAACCTCTAAATCAGGGTGGGCTTCACAAGCTAGTGTCAGAGGGGTTGAGCGAGAACCGGGGGAAATCACGGCCGTCTTTAAACCGGATCGTACTAAATTGGCAACAAAAATTGTCGCCGCATAAATATTGGGATTTTGTTCAGACATACCCCCATTGTAATCAATAAAGATTAAATTCGTATCGCCAAACCACCCCATTCATCACTCGTTACTCGCCACTCCCAACCTATCCGCGACCGCCAGCAACTCTTCATAACTTCCCACCTGACCAACCGTTTCCATAAACGCTTTTAGTGAGGGGC
>WTJY01000439.1 GCA_011524645.1 Anaerolineales bacterium
CTGCCAATCGGAAGAGAATAATAGTTGATCCCGTATCACAAAATCCTCTACTTGACTCGGCAACGACAAGTCAGCTAACTGTTGCGCAAAAATCAAACCACTCGCATCAAACACCTGAATAACCTGTTCCTCTGATTGCACATAAATTAAATCCTGCGAGATTTCGATCTCGGTAGGGGACATCATGTTTAAGTCATTCATCAACATCTCTACCGCTAATGGGGTCGGCGTAGCCGTAGGCAACAAGTCAGCAGATAGCTCGTCTGCTAAATTAATCTCGATCTCATTCTCAAATAATCGGGCAATTATCTGATGTTCATTCTCGCCAAATGACAGATGACGATAACCAGAGCCTTCAGTTTGAAGAAGATAAACTAAAGCGGGTTGCTCATTAGATAAATCGATCACCGCCACGTAATAGCTCTCCATTCGGTAACTTAAAATCAGTAAATTTCCGTAAATGATCGTTTGATTGATCCACGTTTTCACATCTTGAAGTGAAACATCCACCCCAGTCCCCAATTCAGACCCCAACATCTGCGCTATAGCACTTTCTAGCGGATGATCTTGGGGCAACGGGCGCAACCCGTATGACCCTAATTCCCAAAATCGGATTCCCCCAGCCCTTTCGCCCTGTTGATAGGCCATAATTAAATTGCCATGCTGGGTCGCCTCACTTATATCTACATCAAGGACTTGCATGATCAAAGGTTCTGCAGGAGAGTCTAAATTGAGCACATAATCTGATCCCTCGGTAACCACAAAGGCCCGCGTATCGACGACAACAATATCTTTAATTTTATCAGTCAATGGAAATCTCGTGGTGAGTATCGGGGGTGTTTGTTTCCCATCATAAATCAAAAACTCTTCACCAATCCCCACATACACCCATCTATCTAGGTGCATCACAACCTCCATAGGGCTAACAACATACCCTAAATCGAAAAGCCCAACGGACAGATCTGGTCTCACATCAGGCAATAGCTGTTCTATTTCTATTCTTGATGCACCATCAATCGTCAGTAATAGATCATTGATGAGTTCGGTTCTGTGTCCCATATTTAGTTCTTCGGCGCAAAGCTCACGACTAATCTGTAAATAAGCCAATATATCGGCATCGCGAACCGGCCGGTCTAGGTTCACCACATAAGACAAATCAGACCGTTCAATCACCGTAGGCATCAAACGGCAATGATCCGAAATTTTAAACAGCGTAGGGCGGGCTGGATTAGTACCAATATCAAAAATACAAATCCGACGCACACCACAAGCAAAAAAGATGTAGCCATCACGCATCATATCGGCACGGCCATAGGCGACATACGCTTGATCATCTGGCTGAAATTCAACTGCCGACCCTACAATTTCCGGTTGAACTGGATCGCTTAGGTCAAGCGTAACCAGTACCAAACCCTCATCGACCGTTTCAAGCAAAAGATAAAAATAATCCCCATTCTGCCCGAGCAAGGCACGGATAATGCCCCGAAATTCAATCGACCCCCAGCCACCGCTATGCAATGACTGTAGATGCAACACATGGTTTATTCCATATGCCAAAACTTGCTCAGTCAATATCGCCGTATTATTTCGCGTGTAAGAAATCGGAATCTGACGAGTTAGCTCAGGCTGTCTCGGGTCTGTCACATCATAAAGCGATGCTTGATCAAAAAAGCGTACAAGCATCAGGTTATCGACATGCATCGCTTCCAGACCGGCCGATGGCAACTCAAGTCGATCAACCACAGACAACTCAGGTAGCTGTGTATGATCAGCAATGTAGAGTTCCGCATCAGCCGTAAAAATGTAAGCGAATTCACCCACTTCTACAATGTCTTTACTCCGCGCACCGGCTAATGGATCGAACATCAGCAACGCTTCTATGACAGGCAGTTCCGGCCGGATTTCATAATTCGTTTGAATATCTAAGTTTTGGGGTATAAACGGCCGTAAATTAACCTCTTCCCAGTTAGGGGTACGGAAAACGTCTAAAATGCCATCCTTTGAAAACTCTCCCAGATTGAGGCTTGGGTTTCCCTCATAAAAAGCGGAAAAAATGATTTGTGGGACAAAGAAGTTAGCGATATTAAAGACGATCAGGCCCGTTTGACACATGCTCGGGTCCGCACAAGTCGATTCATTCCGCCAATTCACTATTAGCATATCCCCACGCAAAACAAATTCCTGATATATCGAATCATGCTGGTCATCCGGCACGATGTATCGCCCATCGGTATCGACCTCAATTTGGCTCGCTCCCAGTGTATAAATTTGAAACAGCGGATGATCGGCCGTTAGACGCTCAAATGCCGGAGTTGTGGGGTCAAATAATTGAAAGCTAGCTCTTTGCTCAACACCAATTTCAGCGAAAGCGACCCCATTTTTAAGAGAAATAGGGCTGAGAATCGGACTATGATTCACCTGTTTAAGTACTTGCGGAGAAAAAGGATCGGCTAAGTCAAGATACACCAAACGCGTATTTTCAAATCCTTTCGTCGTTAGAATCGCAGCTTTGTCCACAATATCTAACCCTGATACAAATTCCGGCAGAGCAAGTTTGTTGACCAATTTTGGCTCATCGGGGTTAGAAAAATCATAAACGGCCAGCTCATTGGACATCCCAATATATAAAGCATCTTCAATGCGTCCTAAAACACGAGAAACCCCACCGATTTGATTAACAACACGTGTCATCGTTTGCGCTGGTTCTGTGACAGTCGATGGATCCCTAACCGTATTCGGCAAAAGTGATAACTCAACCTGAGTAATCAACCCTGTAACCGGCCGTACCTCTGGCGCAACCGACCAAAGCTGCCGCTCGTGCCAATCGATTTTGGTGATTCGTGTCCCTTGTGGCAATATGACTTCATCCACTCTCTGCCAATCTTGAGCCTCCAACGTGCTCGCATTCTGGCTCACATGCGTATCTGTTCTATAAACTGTCACCCACTGCGACTCGGCCGTTTCAGACAACACATAAAGCAAGTAATCATCGCTCATTACCGCATCAATCAGATGCCCCGCCACATAAGAGAAATCGCCCCCCTCTAAGCGAGGCTTCGATCCCAACTGTGTGGACCAATTTTTATAGCTACGTACCCCACGATCAGCCGTCATCACAATAAGCGATCGCCAAGCCGATTTCATCCCCACTATTTCACCCGGTCCCTCATCGTGCCATACCGCCTTAGGTGCAGGTTGAACACCAACCAGCTCTATCGCTTCGGCCGGAGCGATTGGTAACCGGAAACCATAAATTTCACGATTTTTAACCACTACATTTAAAT
>WTJY01000166.1 GCA_011524645.1 Anaerolineales bacterium
CCCCTCTACCTGATCAGGAATTTATAGAGGTTGTTGTTTCGTTACAAACGATTCAAGAAGGGCGTGGGTATCAAATGACAGAAGCGGAAGTCACGACAGAGCTTCGCTTGGCGAGTGAAGTAGGCTCGAATGTCATTACAGATGTCAATGACGTGATCGGGAAGTTTACTCGGCGCAAGATTTATCAGGGTGAAACACTCACTTATGATGCTTTTGTTGACGACTTGACACAAGTCGGCCGTGAAGAGTATGGTCCTTCGTCTCTTATCCCTCAAGGATTTGTGGCGATGGCTGTTCCGATGGATCGTTTAGCTGGTGTTGGCTACGCGCTAGAACCGGGCGATTCAATCGACATTTTGGTTAGTTTTGTTTTGCTACCAGTTGATGAGCAGTTCCAAACACGTTTGCATAACCAGGCGGTTTTTTATGTAACGGAAGAGGAAGAGATTCCTGACCCAAATAATGAAGGTGCCGTTATCACTCGAGTGAATCGTACGCCGTACATTATTTCACCGGAAGGGCGTTTTGAAACTTTGCCAACTGGTGATACAGCACTGATTCAACCTTCTGAGAACTTTGCTCGGGGCACTCATGTTTCTTTCGTTATTCAAAATGCGCGGGTTATCGAAGTGGGGACTTGGCTTCCTCCCTTGCCTGCACAAGTTCCAACGCCTACTCCAGACCCCGATGCTGAGGTTGATGGTCAAGATGGGCCGCCACGAGACAATGAAGAGGAAACCTCATTGGATCAAATCGCGGAGCGGGTTGATGAAATTATCGATGAGTTTAATGGACCGCCATATAGCGAAGTTTTATTGGTCGCGTTACCACCACAACAGCAAGTTTTCTTGAAATATGCTGTTGAAAGTGAATCAACGATCGATTTCGCTCTACGTGCTGATAATGACAACCAATTTTATCCGGTTGAGAATGTCACTTTTAATTATATTTTGGAACGATTTAATGTAGAGATTCCACCAAACTTTACCTATATCGTTGATACCGATGGTAATTTGTTCAATGGCCAACAAACAGATGAAGGGATCTTCAACTATGAAGAAAGCGAAGAACAACAAGTCATTATTGTCGATGAAGAAGCTGCGGCCGAAGCGGGAGGGGAGTAAGATGATGAATCTAAAACAACAGTCTAGTATTCGACATGGGTTCAAGCTATTCTTCGCTCTTCTGCTTGCTTTATCTGCGACCACTATCTTGGCGGCCGAGGATAGCACTACATTATCTGTACCTCAACAAGAGGAGGGTGACGAGGGTGAAGGTGAAGAGCAACCGGTTGTTTCTGAACTGGTCGATGTCGTCGTGACTCAAGTGACTATTCCGGTTGGGGCTGTGATCCATGAAGATTTGATTCGGATTGAAAAACGGCCGAGTAACAATATCGCCGTACGAGCCGGTGTGACAATCGGCGCGATTGAACAGGTCGCTGGTAGCATCGCCCGAACAACAATCCCTCAAGGAAAAGAGGTTCTGGTCGATATGCTGGCTCTTTCTGCGAGCGATATTGATCAAATCGGCTCCGATCTCTCTTTGCATATTCAAGACGGCCGTGTCGCGATCGCCATGCCGATCAATCGTTTTATCGGCGCCGCATATGCGATGCGCCCCGGTGACAAAGTCGATGTGTTGATGAGCTTCAATATGATCGAATACGATCTTGAATTTCAAAACCCATTACCGAATCAAGTCAGTTTGGTTGATGAAACCGCATTGTTGCTTAACGAGCCCTTCTTGTTACCTGCAATCGCCCAAGGGCGCTTAGAGTTAGTGCCAGAAATTGATTTGGTCGCAGAAGTTTCGCCACGTCCCCCTGTTAATTTCAGTGAAGGTGCAGAGGGTGAATTTACCAATATTGAACAACTTCCCCGTCGTGTAACCCAATTAACGATGCAACAACTTGAAGTGTTGTGGGTTGGTTCTTGGCGTTCCTCTCTTGAAGAGGGTTGGATCGGTCCTAACAATCCATTCTTGGAAGGGGCGGATCCAGATGCATTCTTGCCGGATTCGGTGCGTGAACAGTTGATGGAGAACTATGGGATTAATGTAGAAACCTATGGTACCCTGCAAGCGATTGTAGAAAATCGTCGCGCTTTGATTTCTCCTGACCTTGTGATTTTGAGCATGCCGTTGCAAGATGCGTTGACAATGAAATGGGCTTATGAAGAGCCGGGGATTGATCTTGATTTGGTGCTACGCGCCCAAGGAGATAATGCGATCTTTAATACGACAAGCGTGAGTTTGCCCCAGTTGGTTGAACAAGCTGGGTTGGCGATTCCAGAACCGAATCAATATGGTTTAGAACCCTATATCGGAACGATCAGTATTCCGCGATTGGAGCCATTTAATAACTTCAGTATTCGCATTTTGTCTGGTCAAGTTCACATTGTGCGGATTGTCGTTCCCTAGTTAATTCATAAAATTTAATCAAGTATAGAAACACCCCATAATCTTGCGAAAGGTTATGGGGTGTTTTTTGTTTATGGGGTTGTCTTTATCAAAGAGGTATAATCAGATTGTTGTAACGATTTAGAACAATTCAAACCATTCATTCATGAGTAAATCATTTAAAAGACTACAAAGCGTTCTCGAGCTGGAATCGGCTCAAGGGTACAAAAACAAAGCGGTTGTCGGTGGGATTCGCCAATTTATTAATTTTTGGGTTTCTCAAGCCCGAGAGGAAGCTGTTGACGAAGCGGATGCTGCGTTTGTTGAGCAAACGGCCGAGCTGTTGGTTACCTATGGGACACTGTCCGGTTCCGGTGCACGCGAAAGAACGATTGAGCGTTTGTTAGAGCGATTGGCATGGCGGGAAGAGCGTGTTGGGAAACTCCGTGCCGCGCAAACGGCATCTGTAGCGAAACAAGATAGGCCTGAACCATCGACGCCTCCACCCGTAAAGCCTGCTACGTCGACCACACCCACAGCCGCAGTTCCTCCTCCGGTAGAACCTGCACCACCTTCCGTAGAAGAGAAACGGCCAAAGAAAAAAGATAAAAAGCCAAAGCCTAAACAGACAAAAGACGGGCAAACGCGTAGAACAGAATCGGCCGAAACACGACAAAATATTCCTAACTATAAACGAGGGGTTCAAGCTGACCCAGATGGGTTACAGCAGTCAACGATGGTGGTGCGCGGTGTGGGTCCCCGCATGGCGGAAACTCTTAGCAAACTGGGTGCGGATACGGTGCTTGATTTATTGCGGATGTACCCACGGCGATATGACGATTACTCGGTGATGAAGCAGATTAACAAGCTGCAATATGGAGAGCAGGTGACGGTCATCGGTAGCGTTTGGGAAGTACGGGCGCGTAAAGCGCGTAATAATACGATTATTGTCCAAGCGGTGATTAGCGATGGGAGTGGAAAAGTCTCAGTGAATTGGTATGGTCAGAAATGGCTGTTGCAAAAGCTTAAGGCGGGCCACCGGATCGTTTTGTCGGGTAAAGTAGAGCAATATTTAGGACGGCCGGTTTTTAATTCTCCCCATTGGGAAATGTTATCGATGGATGCATTGCGCCACGGCCGGATTGTGCCCCTTTACAGCCTGACCCAAGGGGTTAGCAACCACAAAATCCGCCAAATTATGAAAGGGGCGGTTCCATATTGGTCGGCCCGCATGCCGGAATCCCTGCCCATCGAAACGCTACAACGACACAAGCTATTTCCGCTGTCTGAAGCGGTTTTGCAAATCCATTTGCCGGATAGCCCAGAGAATTTATACAAAGCGCGGCGCCGTCTGGTATTTGATGAAATGCTCCTTTTGCAATTGGGGATGTTGGGGCATCGTCAAGATTGGATCGACAATCCCGGCCGTGCGCTCAAGCCTGAGGGTAAGAAATTGCAGGCATTTAAAGATGGATTGCCTTTTTCCATGACCGGTGCGCAAGCGCGAGTGGTGACTGAAATCACGGCCGATATGGCTACAGAGCGGCCGATGAACCGCTTGTTACAAGGGGATGTCGGGGCAGGGAAAACGGTTGTCGCCGCCGCTGCGATGGTGACCGCTGTCGAAGCGGGCACACAGGCCGCGTTGATGGCCCCCACCGAAATTTTGGCGGAGCAACATGCGAACGGATTGAGTAAATTGTTAGAGCCACTCGGCATGCGTGTGGCGATGCTGATCGGCCGGTTAAACACGGCGGAAAAACAAGCGGCCAAAGAGATGATCGCTAGCGGCGAAGCGGACATTGTGGTGGGAACCCATGCTCTGATTCAAGATGATGTTACTTTTGCCAATCTCGGGTTAGCGGTGATCGATGAACAGCACCGCTTTGGCGTGGACCAGCGTAAGGCGTTGCGGGATAAAGGGCCGGAGCAAGCGGGAGCTGGTGAAAACGGCCGTCTGACTCCTCATGTCTTGGTCATGAGCGCGACCCCGATTCCACGGTCGCTCGCCTTATCTCTTTTCGGCGATCTCGATCTATCGATATTGGATGAGATGCCACCCGGCCGACAAGAAATCTCGACCCATTGGATTCGGCCGCGTGAACGTGAGCGTTGCTATGCGTTTGTACGAGGGCAAGTCCAGCAAGGGCGACAAGCCTATATTATCTGCCCTTTGGTCGAAGAATCGGACAAAATCGAAGCGGTCGCGGCCGTGGAAGAGCATCAGCGGTTATCGGCCGATGTCTTCCCAGATCTTCGCTTGGGCTTGGTACATGGCAAAATGAGCGGCGATGAAAAAGAGGCTGTCATGCGCCAGTTTTATGCCAATGAACTCGATGTTTTGGTCTCGACCTCTGTGATCGAGGTGGGGGTTGATGTGCCGAACAGTACGGTCATGGTGATTGAAGGGGCGAACCGCTTTGGTTTGGCTCAGTTGCACCAGTTTCGTGGCCGTGTCGGCCGTGGGCAACATAAATCTTATTGCTTGCTTGTTGCTGACGAAACCACGACTGATGCAGAAGAGCGCTTAACCGCATTAGAAAACACCAACGATGGGTTTGAACTTGCGGAAAAGGATTTGCAACTGCGTGGCCCAGGACAATTCTTCGGTCGCCAGCAAAGCGGGTTGCCGGAATTACAACTCGCATCGCTGAGTGATATGGAAATGGTTGAACTTGCGCGAGGGGAAGCGCAAAAAATCATTGCGGCCGATCCCCATTTGGAACGGCCGGAGCATGCCACACTGCGTGAACGGGTTTCCCATTTCTGGGATAACGCGGCCGATGTGAGCTAAGAGGCGAGTAGGTGTAAGAGGAAAGAGTAAGAGATGAATCTTGGTGAAGATGTGTTTTTGCTCTTTTGGACTGTTTCAATGCAAGAAGGGAAACTTATTTCGGTAAAGTCTAGTAGTCTGAGAGAGAATAATGAATAAAAGTATTCGCGCAATTTATGCTGGAACCTTTGATCCGGTTCATCATGGTCATATCGATTTAATGGAACGAGGGGCGGGCTTGTTTGAAGAGTTGTATGTGGGGGTCTATGATCATCGTGTCCCTTCTAAATCGATCGTTTTTTCGGTCGATAAACGAATTTCAATGATTCAAGAGTCGATTGAGCATTTGGACAATGTGAAAGTGGTTCCCTTTGGTGGGTTGCTGGTTGATTTTGCGCAAAGTGTTAACGCGACCGTATTGGTACGTGGGATGCGGGTTTTTTCTGATTTCGAGTTTGAATTTCGGATGGCTCTCGCCAATAAACGATTATCGCCCGGTATCGAAAGTGTGATGTTGATGACCAAAGAACAACATACTTTCTTGAGCGGGACAACTGTTCGTGAGGTGGCATCGCTTGGTGGTGATGTGAGCAGTATGGTCCCGCCACATGTCGCGGATGCGCTTTATACACGCTATGAAGAGGATCGCAATTTTTACACTAAGCCGCCGATGTCGATGCGTGATTAAATTTAGTGACGAATTACGAGTGACGAATAAATATCGCGAATTCTATTCGTCACTCGTTGTTTGAAAATGATTTTTCATGAAGATTGATGTATTTACATTGTTTCCGCAGATGATTCAGCACTATACCGATGAAAGCATCATTAAGCGGGCGCAGGATGCTGAATTGGTGTCGATCAAAGCGCATAATATTCGGGACTTTGCGCGGGATAAACATCGGGTGACCGATGAACCGCCCTATGGTGGTGGTGGTGGGATGATCTTGAAGCCTGCGCCGATTTTTGAGGGGGTTGAGTCGGTTACGGCCGAGGCAAATGCACCAATTATTTTGCTTACTCCACAAGGGCGGGTGTTTAATCAACAAATCGCCCAAGAGTTGGCCCAGTATAACCATCTTGTCTTTTTATGCGGCCGTTACGAAGGGGTCGATGAACGGGTTCGTCAGCATCTGGTGACCGATGAAATTTCGATTGGGGACTATGTGTTGACCGGCGGCGAGCTAGGGGCTTTGATCGTGATCGACGCGGTGACCCGTTTGATTCCCGGTGCGCTGGGCGCAGAGGGGGCGGCCGAAACGGACAGCCACGCCACCGGCCTGCTTGAAGGGCCCCATTATACCCGCCCCGAAACTTTTCGCGGCCACACAGTCCCCGATGTCCTCAAGTCCGGCCACAACGCCAATATCGAACGGTGGCGACGCGAACAATCTCTGCGTCGCACATGGCAAAGACGGCCGGAAATGCTACTCACGGCCGAGCTGAGCGAAGAGGATCGGCGGTTTTTGGCTGTTCTGGCGCGTGAACAAGTGGAGAGAAGAGAGTAAGAGACGCTTCGCTTAGAGTCAGAGGTAGAAATGCCTCGGCTGTCTTCCTGCGAACCGTAGAACATTCTTCTTCTTACTCTTGCTCTTACGCTTGCTCTTGCTCTTACATCCCTGTCTTATGTTCTGGATTACCCACTATCAAAAAAAACTGATGTTGGCGATCGCTCAGGGGGATACGCTGAAATCCCATCGGGATCTAGATGGAGGAAAGGTGTATAAACTCTGGCGGCCGTCTGAGAGAGAAGAGGCCCCAGTGTTGGTTACAGAAGTGCCTTATCGCACCGTTCAGCGGCTACTTGATCGTAAATTATTGACCACCAATCAGAAATTTCCGGCTGCGACATTTCTGTTAACCAACAAAGGACAGCAAAAAGTAAAACAGTGGCAAAGTAGCTTGCGTGGTGTAGGAGCTGTGGTACATTTCGACACCGAGTTCTAGCACAAAACAATTTGCAGAAAAGGAGAAACCCCATGTTAGAAGGATTGATGATGGATTACCAACTGACGTTGGATAAAATCATTGAACATGCGAGACGCAATTTCCCTAATAAAAAAGTCATTACTAAACTGCCTGATGGCTCGATGCATGAGTTGTCGTATCGTGAAATGCATAGTCGCATTAAACGACTCTCGTCCGCGATGTGTGACAAGCTCGGCGTTGAAATCGGGGATCGTGTGGGAACATTCGCGTGGAACAACCATCAACATATGGAACTTTATTTCGCGATTCCGGGCGCGGGTGCGGTGTGTCATACGCTTAATATTCGTCTGTCGCCGGAACAGCTGACTTATATCGTCGATCATGCGGAAGACCAAGTGGTCTTTATCGATGGGACGCTGTTGCCACTTTACGAAAAATTGGCTCCGAACCGGCCGTCGGTCAAATATCACGTCATTTTTAATGTCGATAAAGATGTAGAAACCTCACTCGACAATGTGGTCTTCTACGAAGATTTAATCGCCGAGGGGGATGAAGCGTTCGCGTGGCGCAATACGGACGAGCAAATGGCCAGCGGGTTGTGCTATACCAGCGGAACGACCGGCAACCCGAAAGGGGCACTTTACAGCAACCGCTCGACTTATATGCATTCTTTAGGAGTTTTACAGGGGAATTCGATGGCCCTTTGTGAAAAAGATACCGTTTTGGCGGTTGTGCCTCAGTTCCATGCGATGTCTTGGGGATTGCCATATGCGGCCGTCTATTGTGGCGCAAATTTGCTGATGCCGGGTCAATTCCTCCAAGCTGAACCGCTCGCGGAAATGATTGAACAGTATGGGGTGACGGTTGCGGCCGGTGTGCCGACCATTTGGAACGGCTTGTATCACGAACTCAAGAACAATCCACGGGATATTTCAACGATTCGTGCGTTGGTTGTTGGCGGGTCGGCGATGCCACGGGCGTTAACGGTCGCTTATGAGAAAGAGCTCGGTGTGGATGTGTTGCATGCGTGGGGGATGACCGAAATGTCCCCACTCGGGACCGTTTGTGTCTTGCAAAGCCATCATATCGATTTGTCGGACGAAGAAAAATGGGATGTTAAAGCGACCCAAGGGTACGGTATTTCCGGCGTGGAAATGCGTATTATGGACGAAGAAGGGAACGAATTGCCTTGGGACGGACAAACAATGGGTGAGCTTCAAGTTCGTGGTCCGTGGGTTGTTCGTCAATATTTCCGTTTAGAAAAATCGGAAAGCCACTTCACGGCCGATGGCTGGTTCCGTACCGGTGACGTGTCAACCATTAGCGAAGATGGGTATATGCGGATTACCGACCGCACCAAAGATTTGATTAAAAGTGGTGGGGAGTGGATCTCTTCGGTCGACATTGAAAACACCCTAGTAGGTCACCCGAAAGTGATGGAAGCGGCCGTGTTTGCTGTGCCCGATCCCCGCTGGAGTGAACGGCCGTGGGCCGGTATTACGTTTGTGCCGGGAGAAACGGCCGACAAGGACGAGCTAAACGGTTATTTAGCGACCCAAGGGTTCGTCAAATTCTGGTGGCCTGATAACTACATCGCCATCGACGAATTGCCAAAAACCAGCACCGGAAAACTTGATAAGAAAGTTCTCCGCGCTCAATATGGACAGTAATTAATAGAAGAGAGAAGAGAGAACCGCTTCGCTGAGAGAAGAGAATGGGTTTCGCTCACAAATCTAGAGCTACAGAACCCCTCTCTACTCTCTACTCTCTACTCTCTACCCCTTCTTATGCCACACATTCACCGTTTTCCGATAGCTAGCCAACCTGTTACCGTGCATGGGACCCAAGTCCAGCGGAATTTCTTGCACAATGTGATGATCTCCTATTTTGATCAACATGGGGTGCGTGATCGTTATTTACATATGTTTTGGGGGGATCGCCGTTATTTTGTAATGACACGGCCGAGTATCGATGCCCTGTTAGATCGCTGTTCTGTGCTTCAGCCCTATGTCCCAGAACGGTTCGACTGTGAAGATTTCGCCCGTATTTTTGTTGCGGATGCGGTGCGGATGGTTCATTATGAGGCACAGGCCGGTTTGGCGATCGCCAAGGGGTCGTTTACCCATGATGGTGGGGCGCACGCGCTAAATATTATCTTTGAGTGGCAAAGACAGCCACAGGAAAAGATTGTGGTGCATTTCTTTGAACCGATTCGACATAAGTTGATGACGATGGCGGATTTACAGGCTGATTACCAGAATGTTTCCTTTTACCATGTATCGTTTTAGGCTAACTTTCGTTAGTTAAGAAGCTGGAAATATAGTCGAATACCAAATCAGGGGCTTCACGGTGGGGGAAGTGACCGATATTAGGCAAGACACGATAATCATAGTCACCGGTAAAGCATTGGGGGGTCTTTTCCATGATGGAGAAAGAGAGTGCACCGTCTACACTCCCCACGATACAGCGGGTTGGGACATCGGTACGGCGGCCGAGCATACTGCGATTGACGGTCGCTTGTGCTTGGAATGACCAGTAATAGCCGAGAGCTGCATCTAAACGCTCTTCTTGGCGAAATGATTCTTTGATATAAGCGGTCTCTTCGGCCGGAAAACGCCATGTTGGGGACCAGCGACGATAGATGTCATCGACCCCTCCCATATTTTGGCGAGTTAAAGAGCGTCGTGCGTGTCCCTTGAATTGATAGGTGATAAAGTGACGGGCGCGCCATAGGCCAACGATTGAGGGGGTTAGGGCACGCGGATGGGGAATGGCGAGGGTGATGAGCTTGTTGACCGCTTGCGGATTCATATTGGCCGCCGTATAGGTGGCGAGTGCGCCCCAGTCGTGGCCGATGAGCACGGCCGTTTCGTAGCCCAAGGCTTGAATTAAAGCCAAGGCATCTGCGCCTAAGTCGAGTGCCCCATAGGAATCATTTTGCGGAATGGCGGTCGGTTCGTAGCCACGCATGAACGGGGTGACGACACGATAACCTAGCTCGGCGATGCGTGGGGCGAGTTCGTCCCACGTATGGGCTGAATCGGGGAAGCCGTGCAGACAGAGGACGAGTGGCCCTTCTCCGTAGCTGATATAGGCGAATTCTAATCCGTTGGCGGTTATTGTTTCCATTTTTCTTATTCCCTGTACTGTTTGAGCTTGATTTTATTTAATGGAAGTGAGGACAGTTCAATACCTTCGCCATTTTTACACCTCTGTGACAAATAATTTGCCTTTAAGGTAAATTTGTTCATTGAATTAAAAATATCTCGGGCTGATCGCTCAATTATTTTTAATTCGCATCGAATCAAAAGCTCCCCTCTCCCGTTGGGAGAGGGGCTGGGGGAGAGGGGTAATCCACCTCCCCCAACCCCTCCTCATAGGAGGGGAGCAAATCCAATCAGACGATCCACATTGGCGAAGGTATTGACAGTTAAGAAACAATTTAATGGTAAATGGTAAATTGTCAATAGCTAATAGTCGATGGTGGGGGGCAGAATTGCGGAACCAATCAACAAAAAATCGACACACTCGTCGATGGGGCGATGGGGCGGGACGCCATGCTTCGTTGGCTAGGCTCGTTTATCCTCGGCCGCGCCACAAGCGGCGACGTTGATCGTTCAAGATAGTGTGGGCGGCGTTACGGCCGGCCGCGCCCATGATGCCGCCACCGGGATGGGTACTGGCACCGGTCAGATACAGCCCTTTGATCGGGGCGCGATAGCTGCTCATGGTGAGGGCGGGGCGTAGCATAAACATCTGGTCGATCGACATTTCTAAGTGCATGACATTGCCACGTAAGAGGCCGAGTTCCTGTTCGAGGTAGAGCGGGGTTTCGATTAGGCGGTCGATGATGACATCTTTGACATTGGGAGCATATGCGGCCAATACGTCGAGCATGCGATCCGCTTCCCGCTCGGCGATGTCGGGCCAGTTTTCATTTTGGGCCAGTTCATACGGATAGTATTGACCCCATAGAAAGAGGACATGTTTCCCTTCGGGGGCGAGCGTGGGATCGACGGCCGAAAAGGTCATGCTAATGAGGGCTGGGTCGGCCGACGGCCGCTTGCCTAGATAATCCCCATAGGCGGCATCTAAATAATCGAGTGTGGGGCAGACAAACTGCATGGCGATATGCTCTTCGCCGGTCGTGCCACGCGGGGTGGGGGTGTGTAGATAATCGGGTAGCTCGCTGATCGCATGGCGGACGATCATGCCGAATCCGTTGCCGATCCGGCTTTTGCGGATGAGGTTTTGCGCGGTTTGGGGGAGATGTTGTTCGTCGATTAGCCCCATCGTGGTGTGGATATGGGCTCCTGAAGCGACGATATTAGCGGTATAGGTTTCGCTTTTATTACTATTTTTGTTGAAAATTTGCACCCCTGCGGCACGGCCGTTGAGGACCAAAATCTTTTCGGCTGGGGCCGAGGTTAGGATCGTGCCGCCGTGGGCTTCGATCATTTTGCGCAAGGCTTGGGTTAGCATGCCGGAGCCTCCTTCCGGCCGTTTGAGCCCGCTATGATGATACATCGGGTGCCATAGCGCGAACGGAGCTGAGAGTGGCTCAGTTGGTGGTGGCCCCGATTGGGCGGCCATCCAACCGATCAGCGCGGGGACCTCTTCGCCGGTAAACCACTGGCGCAACAGCTGGCCGTAACCGCGAAACAGTTCGCTCATTCGTTCCCAATTGCCAGCGCCAAGACCGCTTTTAAACCCTAGATTTTTAACGACATTGGTAACGGTCGGCGGATTGATAAAGGTTTCAACTGTTGCTTGGGCGAGAGGCTCCCAGACTTTGATAAATTCGCGGTATCGTTCGGCGTCTTCTTCATTGACTTGGGCGATGCTTTCACAGGTTTTGTCAAGATCGCGATAGAGGGTGATGGAACGGCCGTCGGGGAATGGGGCGAAAAAGAGGGGATCGACATCAAGGTATTTTAGCCCGTAACGGGTGAGCTCTAAATCTTGCACAACCGGCGTATGGTGGATCAAAATATGGGCACTCCCTCCCAGATCAAACTTGAATCCTGGCACAATCTCTTCTGTGACAACCGCCCCACCGACTTTATGTCGCCGTTCGACGACTAGCACTTTGTGTCCCGCTTTGGCTAAATAACCGGCACAAATCAGGCCGTTGTGCCCCGCTCCAATGACTATCGCATCATAATCTGACATAAATCCTGTACCATTCCTTGAATTTTGTGTGACAAAAACCGGACGCAAGGATAGCGGGGATCGGTGGAAAACACGATTTTTTTACCCAAAATCATATGAATGGGGAATGGGGAATGAAGAGTGACGAATAAACGGACCCGCATTAAACCGACCGCGTAATCCCCCCATCCACCCGTATATTTTGCCCTGTGATATAGGCCACTCCATCCAAGACGAGGAATGCGGCCGTTTTAGCCACTTCTTCAACGGTGCCATACCGCTCCATCGGGATGCGATTCAGCCCCTAGCACCTAGCCCCAACAATTTACGAAGATAGGGCTCTAAGTGCTTTTGTTTCGGCGAGGTCGAGCTGATAAGCGGTGGGCATTTTGACGAGTTTGTGAGGATCGCCGGTGAATTGAATAGCGACCCCGTAGATGTCACGAGCTGCTTCGAGGGAAACGTAGCCGTAGATGACATCTTGGAGAACCTGTTCGGGGTCCCGCTCGAACGGGTTGCCGTAACCGCCACCGCCTGGGGGACTCATGGTGATTTCGTCAGCGGCTTCCATCCAGAGAATTGTTTTGGGCGGGGCGGGCTGATCGTTTAGATCGAAACCGCCGCTTTTCCCTTCGAGTCCCCCCATGACCCCTTGCGCGGGGTGTTGGGTGCGGTCGATCATGCCGGACACGCTCCAACGGCCGTCTCCCCAGTGGGAAAAGCGGGTGGTTTGCCCCAAACCGCCACGGAATTGACCGGCACCGGCCGAATCGGGGCGCAGCTCGCGGTATTTTTGGATGAGGGGGGCTTGGGTTTCGATTACTTCGGCCGGAACGCCACCGACACCGCTGGGGAAGCCGGTGGTGCTCAAGCCATCTTTGGTGGCCCGTGCACCGGTCCCACCCAACTGGAAGAGGGTGAAATTGCTCCCTTTGCCATTATGAGGCCAGTTGGCGCGCCAAATGCTCATCCAGCCGGGGTCGGCACCACCCGCGAGAACTCGATCTGGGATCGCTGGGGAGAGGGCACCGAAGATAAGACTGGGGAGGAAGTGGCCCACCAAATGGCGTGAGGCCACGGCCGCTGGCGGGCGACAATTTAAGATCGATCCTTCCGGAGCGGTGATATGAACCGGCCGGAAAGCCCCTTCGTTATGGGGGACTTCTGGGCTGATAGCCGCCTTCATGGCGAATGAGGCGTACCCTTTCGTATAGTTTAGAACGACATTGATGCCCCGCTCGCTTTGCGGGGAAGAGCCGTCAAAATCGATGACGATATCATCGTCGTTGATCGTGACCGCGACTTGGAGGCGCAGGGGGTGTTCAAAGCCGTCGCTGTAAATCGCATGTTCGTACGTGCCGTTGGGCAAGGCGCGAATCCCTTCCCGCATGGCGTGTTCAGAGCGCGCGATAATTTCATCGGCGAGCGGGTCGATCGTATCGAGCCCGAACTCATCCATCATTTGTAGCAGACTGCGGGCACCGACCGCATTGGACGAGGTTTGGGCGTAGAGGTCACCGACCGTTTCGTCTGGGGTACGCACGTTGGCCCGAATGATTTTAAAGAGCTCTTCGTTCGGTTCGCCGCGCCGGAATAGCTTGGTGATCGGGATACGAAGCCCTTCTTCGTACACTTCGTGGGCGGCGGCCGAAAGAATCCGGCCGCCGATGTCGGGGGAGTGACAGCAGTTGGAGAAATAGGCGACGATGTCGTTGCCACGAAAAACCGGGGTGAGTACAGTGAGGTCGTTGACCTGACCGGCTGTCATCCACGGGTCATTGGTGACCAGCACATCCCCCGGCTCTAGTGTTTCGGGTGGGTAAGCGTTGAGTAGGTGAATGGCACCGGTCGCCATCGGGTTAATATGACCAGGGGTGCCGGTTAACGATTGGCCGATCATTTGGCCGCGTGTGTCAAACACACCGCAGGCTAAGTCGAGCGATTCCCGTACGATGGTGCTGAAGGCGGTACGGATTAAAGTAGTTTGTTGTTCGTTCGCCACAGATAAGAGGCGATTCCAGAGAACTTCGAGTTGGATAGCATTTAACATGAAGATTTGTATTTTCCTGATACTGCCGAATTGGGTGGGATAAGCGTAAATCGTTTAAAAATAGTCGATTTGCAGGGTTGTCATCCCCGCGTAGGCGGGGATCCACCGCTCAAGCAGAGTTGGATTCCCACCTTCGTGGGAATGACAATCGTTAATTGATCAACTCCCACCAAATCCGACAGGACTAGGTATTTTCTAACTTGATTCCCAAGGATTGATGAGTTGCAGATGAGGTATGTCTGTGAAATCTTTGGTATTGCGGGTTGCGAGAGACATGTTGTGGGCTAAGGCGATTGAGGCGATTTGGGCATCAGCAATATCGATGGGGCGGCCGATTTTGCGGCGAGTGGTCATGACCTCAGCATATCTTTTGGCCGCGTAATTATCAAAAAAAAGAACTTGTCCTGTAAATGTAGAAAAAATTTCTTCGGCGGCTTGTTGATAAAGTTCTTTGCGCTGTCCATTTGGCATACTCGCCACACCAAATAGCATTTCTGCTTGGGAAATAGAGCAAATGAAGAGAGATGTAGCTGGATATTGATTTATCCAATCACGGACTTGAATATCCGCACGGGTGCGCATAAATTCAGAAATAACATTTGTGTCTAATAAAATCATGGGATTGGTTCGCTTTCTAAGTCGAACTTGGTGAAATCGATCGGTTCACGCAAACGAAGTGGGCGTGGTGGGAGTTCAAATGGATCGCCATCAGGAATATTTAAACGTGGAATAATAAGACTCAACCGAGTCCCTAGCCCCATTTGCTTTGGGCGATTGGCCATGTTGACGGCTCGGTTTAGGATACGCCTGACCTCTTCTTCCATGGAGTGCCCATTTTGAGCCGCTATTTGTTTTAACCCTTGTTTTGTTGTTTCAGGAATGTTTCTTACTGTGATTGCTGACATTTTACACCTCGCCAATATGCTATCATTGCTATCAAAGATAGCAATGATAGCATATTGGCCGTTATCAAGACAATGATTGTTTAGTTGACCTTCACAAAATTTTTTATGCAGGCATCTTGATCACGAGATTGTGATGCTCATCGATATGGCATTGCGCGGCCGGGCCGATAATGACGGTCGATTCCCGCTCTTCGACGATGGCGGGGCCGACAAAAGAGATGTTCGGTTTCATAAGGTAGCGGTCATAAATCGGGGTATCGGTAAAGCCGTTTGTTTCGGGGAAATAGGCGGCACGGCTGGCTTTAATGGTGTCGGCCACGGCCGTTCCCCCATCATTTGTGTCACGCACTTGGAGCTGGACATCCGGTTTGGGGCCGGCCGAGACGACGCGCCAATTGAGAATTTCGATGGGGACCGGGGGGCCGGAACGTTCATATAGCTCGACATAGACCTGCTCGAATTTGGCTTGGAGCTGGGCCAGATGGTCGGCCGTGAGCGTGCCATTGGGGATCGGTACGGCGATTTCGTGCCCTTGACCGACATAGCGCATATCGACTTCACGCCGGTGGGTGATGTCGGCCGAGGGGACACCGGAGTTGATGAGCAACTTCTCCCCTTCTGTTTCCATGCCCCCTAAAATTTGGTTGGCGCGATCCCAGTTGATATCGGCAAGTTCTACGGCCCAAGAGCGGACAAAGTCAAAGGCGAGTGGTGCGGATAAGAAACCGACGGTGCTCATCACCCCCGCACCGAGTGGGGCCAAGAGTTCGGGGGCACCGAGTGAATGGGCGATACGGTACGCATGAACCGGACCGGCACCACCAAAGGCGAACATCGGGTAACGGCGCGGGTCTTTGCCCCGCTCGAGGGCGTGGACGCGAGCGGCGTTGGCCATGTTTTCATTGGCGACTTGGTGAATCCCCCATGCCGCTTCTTCTACTGTTAGGCCGAGCGGATCGGCGATTTTTTCTTTAATGATTTGGCGAGCCGCCTCTAAATCAAGGGACATCCGGCCGCCGAGAAAGTAGGCGGGGTCGAGATAACCCAAAATGAGATTGGCATCGGTGACTGTCGGGTCGGTGCCGCCACGGCCGTAGCAGACCGGCCCCGGATCCGCGCTGGCACTGTCCGGCCCGACTTTGAGCAAGCCGAGCGCATCGACACGGGCGATCGAGCCACCGCCGGTGCCGATTTCGATCAATTCAATGACCGGAATCTTAATCGGTAAGCCTGACCCTTTCTTAAAGCGATAGATCCGATCCACTTCAAATTCATGGGCGATCAGTGGCTCCCCTTTGTCGATCACACAAATCTTGGCGGTGGTTCCTCCCATGTCAAACGAAATGACATCGTCACGGCCGGTGGCCACCCCGTAGGCTTGGGCGGCGAGTGCGCCTGCCGCTGGGCCTGATTCGAGCAAGCGAACCGGATAGCGTACAGTCGTATCCACGGTTGCGATACCACCACTCGATAACATCAAATAGAAATTCCCCGCAAAACCGGAATCGGCTAAGCGTTCTTCAAGACGGCGTAGATATCGTTCCACCAGTTCTTGCACATAGACATTGGCGATGGTGGTTGATGCCCGCTCAAACTCTCGGATTTCGGGGATCACATCAGACGAAATGGAGACACGCATGCCGGGAGCAACACGCTGAATTATGTCGCGGGCCGCTTGTTCAGCTGCTGGATTGGTAAAGCTATGGAGGAAACAGACCGCAATCGCTTCGATGCCGTTTTCTACCAGTTCGGCCGTGAGCTGTTCCACAAAACCGGTATCGAGCGGGGTTAACTCTGTGCCATCCATGCGGGTTCGTTGTGGCACATCGAAGCGCAAATAGCGTGGTACCAACGGCCGTGGTTGTTCCAGCATCAAATCGTAAAGATCGTAGCGGGTTTCACGGCCGATTTCGATGGAGTCACGAAACCCTTCCGTTGTCAGCAGGGCGGTCGGTGCTCCTTTACGCTCGATCATGGCGTTGGTGACCAGTGTTGTCCCATGAATCAGATGCTGAATCTGTTCGGCCGGAACATCGGCCAATTCTAAAACCGCTTTCAACCCTTCTTCAACAGCGATAGAAGGGTCTTGCGGCGTGGTGAGCACTTTGCCAATGGAAAACTCACCGGTGTCATTATTGACGATAATTAGGTCGGTAAAGGTGCCACCGATATCGGCACCAACGCGGTATTTTGACATAAGAGTAGAGAGTAGAGAGACAGAGAAGAGAGAAAGAGGATGGTGATTGCAGTTATTGCTTGGTCTCGCGAACTGTAGAAAATTCTTTTTCCTTTTGCCTTTCCCCTTTTTCCTTTTAGATAAGTCTTGCTGGATTTTCGTATACGGGTGCATTGTCGAGAATGCGTTGGGGGGAGAAGATAGATAAATCGATGGCTGGGGTGTCTTGCAGGATGCATTCGGCCAAATAGCGGCCGACCCCGTGACATTGTTGGAAGCCATGACCGGAGAAGCCGTTGACCATATAGAGCCCTTTGATTTCGGGCCATTCGCCTAGGATCGCATTGCCGTCAAAGTCGTTGACCGCATAAAGACCGGCCCAGCCGTTGAGTACTTTGAGGCGGTCAAATGCAGGGAGGAAGTGGATGAGACCTTCCCAGAGATTTTCTTCAAAGTCTGATTTGCTCCAGCCGGAGTCGTCAAATGTAGCCCGATCGGTCGGTTGGGCACCGCCGGTGACGAAGTGATTCCCCCCTTCATGGAGGAGATATTGGCCGGTGGGAAGCAAAAGCATAGGCAAAACAGAATCAAAGCTTTGGTCGATGGCGACGGAATAGACTTGACGGCGAATTGAGGTAATAGGCAAAGTAACGCCGACGCTGTTGTAGAGTGCATTGCACCAGACACCGGCTGCGTTGACGATTGCTGGGGCGTGGAGCTGTTGGCCTGAAGCGAGTGTGAGGCCGGTCATGCTGCCGTTGGCGGCCGTGAGTTCAGTCACGCTGTCTTCGAGGACGGTCACGCCGAGTGACACCGCTTTGCGGCGATAGCCGCGTAAGACATCGAGCGGTGACATGGTGCCATCTTGGCGGCCGAGGGTCGCGCCGACGCAGGAGTCAGGGTTAAAGAGAGGATAAACCTCTTGGATTTGCTGCGGGGTGAGCCATTCGATTTCGCAGCCCAACTCTTTTTGTTTGGCCATGCCGGTGCGGGCGTACGCTTCCCCTTTTTCATCCATAACAAAGATATTCCCCTGCTGGCGAAAATTGGTGTTGATCGGGGCTTGCCCTTCGACCGCCATTTCTTCACTGAAGCGGGCTAACATCTCCAGACCGTATTGGGAAATACGGATATTGGGTTCGAGGTTGAACTGAATACGGGTGTTGCCATCAGAACGTACCGTAGAGGAATGGTCATAAGTTGAATCTTTTTCGATCATGGCGATCTTGAGATTCGGATTGCGTTTGATGAGGTTGTACGCAATGGCGCTGCCCATTACGCCGCCTCCGGCGATGAGAATGTCGTATTGAGTCATGGTTTGGAAAAAATATGAGGTATGAAGTATGAAGTATGCAATACGAAGCCTTTTCATACTTCATCTTTCATACTTGATTAGGTTTGCCAGATGTTTGAGACGTAGTTGGCGGAGCTTGTGAGGTGGGTGCGCACGGCCGCTACGGCCGTGTCCGCATCTCCGGCATGACAAGCGTCCAGAATGGCGCGATGTTCCGGTTGGGCGATCGGGCCAAAGGTGTTGAGTGGGGCGGTTGAATAAAGTGCTTGGGTGACTTGATTCCGCAAGGTGGTGATGAGTTGTAAGAGGCGCGGCCGTTGTGAGGGGGTGTAGAGGGTGGTGTGAAATTGCACATCGAGTTGGCCAAAGGTGGTGCCATCGGTGGCGGTGCTCATGGCGTCATAGATGTCCTCAGCGGTGCCGAGTGCGCCACGGGATAAGTTAGGGATGGCACGGCCGATCGCGTCACATTCAAGCAAAATACGAATTTCATAGATTTCACGAATGTCTTGGGGGGTCGGCCGGTTGACGAAGGTGCCACGGCCGGGGTAGATCGTGACGAGTCCTTCCGCTTCGAGCAGGCGTAACGCTTCGCGGACCGGCATGCGGCTCACGCTATGGGCGGCGGCGAGTTCTTCTTGGCGAATGGGGGCACCGGCCGCGAGTTTGCCGTTGATGATCTCTTGACGTACGGCGTAGGCGACTTGCTCGGCCGTGGTGAGATGGATGGAGTGAGATAGGGTTTGAATCATATTGGATACATTGTATCCAATGTATCCAGAGGGGGCAACAAAAAAACATGTATCTTCAAACCTCTGGGGCGGAAATTTTGGGTGTAGTCTGCCTAGGTTGTCATCTTTGCCGCCTTCGGCGACTCGTAAAGGATAGATTAAGAGGAGAAGGTACCTCTCCCTCTTAATCTATCCTGATAGGAGGGGCGCAAATCCAATGCGTTGATTATTTGGGCGAGCGATTGACAGATATGGCGGATTAGTTAGGTAGACAAGGCTAGGCTTGCTGCATTTTGAGTGTGAGCCGGTGGCGCGTGCTGGGCGAGCGATAAGAGCGGGAGCCGTATGCGGAATGTTGTGCCGGACCCGATGTTGCTAGAGACATGTATTTTTCCATCGAGGAGATGAACAAAGTGGCGGCACAGTGCGAGACCTGACCCAAGACCGCCATACTCGCGTGCGAGTGATGTGTCCGCTTGCATAAAGGGGTCAAATATTTGGTTGAGTTTATCGGCCGGAATCCCCGGACCTGTGTCGGCGATTTCAAAGGTAATTGAATCTAATGTCTCGCGGTGAATCGTAAAGCAAACCTCACCATGACGGGTAAATTTGGTGGCATTGTCCAACAAATAAGAAAGGGTTTTTCTTAGCTTGGCACGATCCGTATAGATGATCGGGGGTGCTTCGGCACAATCAAGCATGAGCTTGTTGCTGTTTTCTTCTAAACCCTGTGCCACTTCGCAAACCACTTGATCGATCAGTTGGGTGAGATCGATGAGTTCTAAGTTAAGGTTTGATTTATCCATATCGATCGACGAGAGATCGAGTAGATTATCGACGAGCTTTAACAGTGTCCGCCCAGCGATGGCGACCCGATTGAGATCATGTGAGGCATGTTCGCTGAGCTGGAGTTCTAAGTCATGTTGTAAGAGCTCGCTATAGCCGATAATCGCATTTAGTGGGGTGCGGAATTCATGACTAATGCGTGCGAGAAAGTCGCTTTTGGCCCGACTGGCTAGTTCGGCCGACAACTTGGCCTCTTGGAGTTGCTGATGGCGAGTTTGTGATTGAGTGATATCGATGCTGAGAATTACAGTGCCGATTTGATCTTCCATCTCATTAATGAGGGGCAAGGCGGTTGAATCGAAGATCGCATTTCGGCCGTCTTTTCGTTTCACCTCGATTTCGCCACGCCAGCGCCCTTTGCTCTTTAAGATACGAGGGATTTCGTAGCGTAGTTCTTGACCGCGCACCGTTTCTGTAAAGAAAGACAAGTAGAGCTCGGCAATTTCTTGTTTGGTATAGCCCAACAGATCGAGGGTCGCTTGATTACAATCGGTCACTAAGTTGTTAATATCTAACAGGATTAAACTTTCCGATATGTTGTCGAAGGTGAGCGCATGGAGATAACTTTGATAGGCATCCTCTTTGCGTTGGCTAATGTCACGGCCGACGATAGATACAGATGTTACGTCCCCGTTTGGTCCAATAACCGGATTAAACATGAATTCGACATAGGTGGTTTGTTGGCCGTCTGGAGATTGATAGAGCCGTTCCGTGATAAATTGTTTCCCTGTAAAGGCTTGGCTATACAGATGTTGCCACTCTTGCCTTTGGATCGGTGTGATTTGATCGATAAAAGAATAATGGGGAGCGGCCGTGATCCGATAGATATTTTGCAGAAATGTTTGTGCAGGTACGTTGATCATTTGGAACGAATAATCTGAATCGATAGACCAAATCATATCTGGGCTACTGTGCAAAAACCCATGCAACTCACGTTTGGTGCTTTGTTCCGCTTGTATAGCTTGGGCCAGCTGGATATTCGCTTTGGCTAGATTCTTGTTGAGCTGGATTTGGGGGTGAAAGAGATTTTCACGTAGTAGCCAGTAGGCGAAGAGCGTGACGATATTCGCTAAAAAGAAACCCATGAGTAAATCAGATGGTTGCCAATCCCCTAACCAAAAGACAAGCAAAAACATTGCGAGATGGGTCGCGCCATAAATTAGGCTCATGATGAAAGAATATAGGTTGATTTGAAACATGATGCTTCTCCAGAGTAAATCTAACCAAGTGATTTTTACTCAATCACTGATTGTCTGGATGGCGATACGATCCCTGAGTGAACAAAAAATAGTCGCTCAATACATTCATTCGTTGGCTGATTCAATTGAATGGGTCGCGTCCTTTGACATGGGAGTAGACCGGTTTAAGCAAAAATCGGTCAAACAACAATATCCAGACAATTGTAGTATATGGACGTATTCGGCCGATTTATATAGGCCAGAGACCTATGAAAGGGGTGTTTTGGTGTAGTTATCGGGGCAAAATAGCCTGTTTAAGCGTCATTTAGAGGGAAATCAGGTAAGTAAACGTTAAACGTACTTCCTTCCCCTTCTGTGCTAGAGCAATCGATATATCCGCCGAGTGCTTTGCTTAGATTTTGGCTAAAGCTTAGACCCAAGCCGGTTCCACCGAACTGTTTTTGTTGAGAATCGGCCGCTTGGTCAAACGGTTGAAAGATATCACCGAGCTTGCCATTGGGAATACCGATACCGGTATCTTGGATAGCAAACCAAAGGTATTGTTTTTCTTCACCGCGATCAAATGTGGGGACCATGCGGACCATTAAACTGACGCGCCCTTCCTCGGTAAACTTAATGCTATTGTCTAATAAGTTAAAGAGGATTTGTTCGAGCTTGTGGGCATCGGTCACAATTTGCTTGTCTGCATCGAAATGATTGTGAACTGTATATTCTAATTTTTTGCGTTCGAGCAACGGCCGGATGCGCTCGTCTACGGCCGTTAAAATCTCTTGTAACAAAACCGCTGCTCGTACAACTTCCACATGACCCGATTCAAGATTGGAGAAGTCGAGAATACGGTTAATCATATAGCGTAGCTTTTGGCCAGAATCATCCAAACGAATCAGATCTCCTTGAATTTCGTTGCGCAGGTCGGGGGGAAGGGCGAGAGCATTCCGTTTGAGTGTTTCTTGGGCGAGTTGACTGTATGCCACAATTTGATCGAGAGGGGTGCGTAGCTCTTGGCTCATGTTGGACAAAAATAGGGTTTTGGTTTGATTGGCACTTTCGGCCGCATCTTTGGCCGCCTCTAAATCGGCCGTGCGCCGGACAACCAGCTCTTTCAAATGATCACGGTATTCGACCAGCTCGTTTTGTTGCAGAAGCAGTTGGGCTTGTTGCTCGTTCATTTGGCGCGAGTGATTGACAAGGCGGCCGATAGAAAAGCTGAGATAGCTAAAAGCGAGGGTGATACCCAAGAATGCCATGAGCAGATCGATAATCGCTTGGTCGTGTGGCACAATGTAGTCGAACACAAAAGAAGAGAGATAAAGTACCAAGTAACCGAGAAATGACGCGATGGCGAAACGGCGTAAGTTTTGGGGCGAAAAGAACGCCGTAAAAATCATAACCGGATAGAGCATCGCCAAAGACGGGTTATAAATCCCCAAGGGGGCCACGACAAAGACACCGCCGACAATGCATAGATATGCTCCCCAAGCCATAAACGCGGCCATGCGAGTTAAATCGAGATTGGGTAAATACCACAGGATAAAGACGCTAAAAATGAGGAACGCGAAAACCATGAGGGCGTCCACCCAACGGCCGAACAGAATAAAGGTCGGGATTAAAGCCAAGCAGGTGACGATAATTAAGGCGAATAACAAATAAAAGTGGCGGACAAATTCCGTTCTTTCTTCATCTGCATCATCAAGATTTGGGGGGGGAAAAATGCGTTGGAACCAAGTTGGGACAATATCTTCGAGGGTGCGTTCTAACATAAGGCGTGATTAAGTGGACGATGGTCGATTTTGTAGGTAATGTTACCACTTTATGATGGGGCGTGCCTAAAAAATGAAAGCACTTGGGTGCTCGTTCGTTTGCCTGCTTGATATTAGACTTGATCGCATGAAAATCCTTACACAACAAATCGACCGACCTTCTTCATGGCGTAGCTTATGGCGCATCTTTTTATGGGTGCTGATCGTCTGTTTGTCTATACCGTTGTTGTTTTATCAATGGCTTCAGTGGCAACGGCCGTCCCCCATTCCGATCATTGATCGGCCGTTATTTGCTGGCGTAACCTATAGCCGGATTTATCCCGAACTAGACGTGCCGGTGCAACTCCATGTTATTCGCATTGATCTGACAGCGTCAGGGGTGTCCTTTACTACTACGCCAAGCAATGGGGACGCCCCACTAGACACTGATGCCCAAACGGTGCGCCATTTTCTAGAGAAAAGCGGCAGCCAAGTGGCGATTAACGGGAGTTTTTTCGACCCATTTCACAGTCGCCACCCCTTTGATTACTATCCACATGCGGGTGATCCGGTGAATGTGCAAGGGTATACGATGCTGGATGGGGAGCTGTATTCTGATGATTATCGGACCTATGCGATTTTGTGTTTAGATGGGGCGCAAGCGACATTCCGGCCGATTCCCCCTTGCCCTGTTGGGACCCAACAGGCGATTACAGGGCATCAATATTTATTGCGTGCGGGACAAATCTATACCCCTGATGATTACAGTCGTGCGCGTCACCCACGAACGGCCGTGGGGCTAGACGAAACAGGTGAAACGATGTGGTGGTTTGTCGCGGACGGCCGTCAGGCTGGCTATAGCGAAGGAATGACCATGCTTGAGCTTATCGACGTGGCGCAGGCTTTGGGGGTAACCGATTTGCTCGGATTTGATGGAGGAGGCTCTTCGACACTGGTTTATGAAACGGCCGATGGCGGGTCAGACGTATTGAACGTGCCGATTCATACCCGACTTCCAGGGCGAGAACGGCCGGTGGCGAATCATATCGGATTGTACGCCGATTCGTTGATAGTGAATTAAAATGGCAGTGATATATCAAGGATATAAGGCAGTTTGAATAAAATGTACAAATTGGGCTTGACTTTGTTTGTGCGATTTGTACAATAGGTATGTATCTCTCTTCCTAAATCTGTACAAGTTGCCCAGCCGACGGTCTAATTTTCCCCACTGCTTATAAAAGCGTAGCCCGTTAGCTGGGTAGCATGTCTTTAAACAAACAAATAAAATTTAGGCGAAAGCGCGTTGCAAATAAGCAGCGCGCTTTTTGTTTCTATCGGTTTAGGTGGTGTGCAAAAGTTGGGAAACCGCTTTGCGCGCGATTTTGCCGGATGCGGTTTGAGGGAGCTGGTCGGTAAAGCGAATCAGGCGGGGTTGTTTGTAGCGGGCCAATGTTTGGGTGCTGTAATCGATGAGTTCATCGTCTGTTAGCACGGCTTGATCGACGAGGACCACCATCGCGGCTACTTTTTGTCCCCACTCCGGATCGGTTACGCCGACGACGCAGACATCTTTCACGGCTGGGTGTGAGCGGAGCACTTTTTCGACTTCGGCCGGATAGACATTTTCCCCACCGGTCACGATGAGATCGCTACGCCGCTGCACCAGCCATAAATCCCCATCATCATCCAAATAGCCGATATCACCGGTGCGAAAATAGCCATCGCTAAAACGTGTGGCGTTGGCTTCTGGGTTGTTGAGATAGCCGTTCATGACATTGGCCCCGGCGACTAGAATCTCACCATATTGATGGGGGGGGCAAATTTCCCCTGCGTCATTGACGATACGCACTTGGGTAAACATGAGCGGGCGGCCGACGCTAGCCGGTTTTTGCTCCACACCGGCGGGGAGCAGGGTGGCGACCTGTGACGCCGCTTCGGTGAGGCCGTAGGTGGTGGCAAGGGGAACCCCTTGAGCTTGGGCGGCGGTGACCAGTTCGGCGGAAGCGGCCGCGCCACCGATCAGCGCGATGCGCATGGTGCTGGGCCACTCGGTGCGACTGGCCAAAAGGCGAAACATGATGGTCGGGACAAACGATGCGAGTGTAATCGGCTTGCTGTCTAAGCTTTGGTTGACCCCATCGAGCGTAAAACGGGCATGGAGATCGATCGCGGTGCCATAGAGGCAAGAGCGAAAAACGACCGCTAAACCGCCTACGTGATAGAGCGGCAGACAGCTCAACCAGAGGTCGTGCGGGACGAGCCCCAAGCGGTAGGCGGAAGCCATCGCACTGTAAAAGTGATTGCCAAAGGTGAGCGGTACCGCTTTCGGTCGGCCGCTGGTGCCGGAGGTAAAGAGGATCGCTTGTACCTGATCGAGGGACCACGGCTGAGGCGTGATCGTTTTTTGATCGGTGGGAAGCGCGTGTGGGTCGGGTGCGGGGTAGGCATGGCAAGTTTTGTTTTCAACAAGTGCGATTGCTTGGGCGAGATCGGCCGTTTGTGACGCATAAATCAGATGTTGACACGCCGTATGGTTCATTTGCCAAGCGATTTCGGCCGCTGTGAGCCGTGTGTTTAGCGGAACAAGCACCCAGCCCAAACGGGCGATGGCATGAATGAGACCGATATAGGTCGGGCTGTTGGGCATGAGGATGGCGACTTGGCCGTTTGCTGGCGGCTCGATTGTGGCTTGTAACCAAGCTGCGAGCTGATCGACTTGGTGATCGAGCTGGGCATAGGTCAGCTTTTCTGACCCGAACCAGAGTGCCAGCCCTTGTGGCCGTGCGGTGACACGCGCTTTGAGCCAATCGTTATTCATGGGGGGTGTCCGCATGTTCGGGAGGATCGAAAGGCAGGTCTTTGATCGGCTTGGCGGGGATTCCGGCCGCGAGAACATTGGCGGGGAGATCTTTGGTGACGACCGCTCCGGCCGCGACGATGGTGCCCCGGCCGATGGTGACCCCTGGCAAAACGGTCACATTGGCGGCCAGCCACACCCCCTCACCGATCGTTACCGGCGCGGTTGTCACATCGCTGGCGCGGTGCCACTCCGGCCCGATTTCATGACTGCTGGTGATAATGGTGACCCGATGACCGAAATAGACATCATTTTCGATGGTTAGGGTGTCACCTAGGTCGAAAATACAGCCCACATTAAAAAAACAGTCGATTCCGACCGTTAGGTTGTTAAGGGCATGCACCCCACCGGTAAACGTGGGCACATCGGCAAAAACGGAGGCGGAGCCGATGTTTAGTCCCCCCAAACGCAAGAGGTGGGTACGAACACGTTGCATGGTGCTGTGGGGGCAAACCCACTGTACAAAGCGGAGATAGATGAGTTTGGGATGGTATCCGGCCAACTCTTCACGCATAATTCTGATAAGTCTGCTCATAAGGTGATTGGAGATGAAACAAAAAGAATACAGGTTGATAGATCAATACCTTCGCCAAATTAATCAACTCATTGGATTTGCTCCCCTCCTATCAGGAGGGGTTGGGGGAGGTGGATTACCCCTCTACCCCACCCCCTCTCCCAACGGGAGAGGGGCGCTTTTGATCCGACGCGAATTAAAAACAATTGAGCGATCGGCCCGAGATATTTTTAATTCAAGGAACAAATTTACCTCAAAGGCAAGACTGTTGTCATATATGCCTAAAAATGGCGAAGGTATTGATAGATAGTCTCATTTTATAGAAAGAAAGGGATATGCTCAACTTTGTCTCGCGGTGAGGGGGGCGAGAGGCATGCAATCGAGGGTTATGCGTTATTTTTAGTTCCAACTTGCTATAATTGCGGCTTATGACAAAACTTTATCTTATTCGTCATGGATCACGGGTTGATCACGAAGATCGTAGTTGGGGTAAAACGGCCGAGCGGCCGCATGATCCGCCGATTTCTGAGAAAGGGTGGAAACAGGCACGTTTGACGGCGCAATTTTTGCGTGATCGAGAGATTTCGGCCGTGTATGCTTCTCCGTTTTTGCGCACGATTCAGACCGCGACTCCGATTTGTGAGGCACTTGATCTACCGATGTTTATCGAAGGGGGGCTGTCGGAATGGCTAAACCCGAGATGGCACGATTATTCGGCCGGATGCTTATCACCTGCGCAATTAAAAGCGGATTACCCTCGTATAGACTTAGGGTATCAATCGTTGATCATGCCCCGCTATCCGGAAAAAGAGGAAACGGTGATTGATCGATATACTTATACAGCGAAACAGCTTTACTCGGAGGCTGAAAAGAGGGGGGGAGACATTATTTTAATTTCGCACGGTTTTTCGGTTTATAGTTTGGCTACTTTTTTGGCGAATGTTGTGAAACGGAAAAAAGAGCATTACTGTGGCATTAATATCTTTGAACACAAGATAAGCAAGTGGCATTTAACCTTTAGTTCGACTGATCATTTGGATCAGCCGGAAGATAGTGTGGATTTTATTTAATGATGTTTTGGCTTTTATCCTTTTCCTATTGGCTCCATTTGTTGGGTACGGCCGTCTGGTTTGGTGGCATGTTTGTGGTATTGGCGGTCGCCTTGCCTGCGCTACGTCGGCAGGTCATTGATAATAATCAGTGGTTGGCGTTGCAAATGGCGTTGCTACCTTGGGTCAATGCTAGTTTGGTTATTTTGCTGGTGACCGGTTTCTTCCAAATGACCAATGACCCCAATTATGGTGGTTTTTTGGGGCTGGATGGCTGGTGGTCTTGGGCGATGTTGCTGAAGCATGTGGCCTATGTCGGTGTGGTGGGGGTGAGCGGCTATTTGCAATGGTCGCTGTATCCGGCCGTGGAGCGAACCCGATTGTTGGGCCAGAAACGGCCGCAGACTGTCGCGGCGGAACAAGAAAGCTTGCACGACCAAGAAGTGCGCTTGCTCTGGGTGAATGCGGCTTGTGCCCTGCTTATTTTGTTATTTACGGCGATCATGACGGCCGTTTAAGACCTGAAAAATTTTATGATTATTCGCAAACTCAATGCTGAAGGGCAAGAAATATGGCGGTATGATGTGGCTCGCGTCCTAAATGAAACGGCGCAAGAAATCCAAATCGAAGCGTTTTTCTCTCTGCCGAAAGAGATGGACAAAGGGTATGTGGTCTTTAAGCCACAAGATCGGGCGGTGGAAACCTTTTATCGGCGTCGTTGGTACAATGTTTTCGCCATTTATGATCGGGATGACGGCCGTTTGAAGGGGTGGTATTGTAATATTTGTCGCCCAGCCACATGGACGGCCGAGAGGATTGAGTGTGAGGATTTAGAGCTTGATGTTTGGGTTGATGCTCGGCCGGATGTGCCTCCCCTTATTCTAGATGAAGATGAATTTTTGGCATTGCCTCTACCGTTCGATGATCGGATGCAAGCGCAGATCGCGGTTGAGATGATTTTAGAGCGGGCGGCCGACAATCGTTTGCCCCGATAGTTTTTCCACTTTCTATTTTCTACAATACCTTTGCCATTTTTAGACCGTTGTAACCAATAATTTGCCTTTAAGGTAAATTTGTTCATTGAATTAAAAATATCTTAGGCCAATACAATACCTCGTGTTGGTATGGGGAATGAAAACCGGCCGTTTGCGGGGCAAACGGCCGTGCTAACCGCCATGGGAGAAGCGACGGTGTCGTTTTCCGCGCATAATCACAATCCCCGTACACCGCGCAGGGGCTAGGTAAACGGCTAACCTATTTCAATGTATGATCAATCTAACCGCCGTTTGTCTCGCCCCGATGGCATATGAATGGATCGCGTGTTCCGAGGCGAGACAAATCGCGGGTATCTAATATCTGTGTGTAGATCGTTCTAGCCCCTTCGTGTTGGTGTGGGGAATGAAAACCGGCCGTTTGCGCAACAAACGGCCGTGCTAACCGTCATGGGAAAAGCGACGGTGTCGCTTTCCGCGCATAATCACAATCCACGCACACCGCGCAGGGGCTAGGTAAACGGCTAACCTATTTCAATGTATGATCAATCTAACCGCCGTTTGTCTCGCCCCGATGGCATATGAATGGATCGCGTGTTCCGAGGCGAGACAAATCGCGGGTATCTAATATCTGTGTGTAGATCGTTCTAGCCCCTTCGTGTTGGTGTGGGGAATGAAAACCGGCCGTTTGCGCAACAAACGGCCGTGCTAACCGTCATGGGAAAAGCGACGGTGTCGCTTTCCGCGCATAATCACAATCCACGCACACCGCGCAGGGGCTAGGTAAACGGCTAACCTATTTCAATGTATGATCAATCTAACCGCCGTTTGTCTCGCCCCGATGGCATATGAATGGATCGCGTGTTCCGGGGCGAGACAAATCGCGGTTATCTAATGTCTGTATGTAGACCGTTCTGCGATTTACCTAGCCCCTTCGTGTTGGTATGGGGAATAAAAACCGGCCGTTTGCGGGACAAACGGCCGTGCTAACCGCCACAACGACGGCAATTTCTACAATTGTGCTGGTCACAGACCTGCTATTTTTCATCCCACCTCTAGCGCGGGGTCACAGTTGGGGGATTCTACGATTCCAGACCCGAAGGGTTTTAGACGCGAGCTGTGTGGGGTTGTATTCAACTGAAACCCTTTGGGTCTTTGGCGCGAAGCAGAGGAATGGGTAGATGAATTTCCCAC
>WTJY01000115.1 GCA_011524645.1 Anaerolineales bacterium
CGCTGTTTCCTCAACGCGAATGGAAGTATAGCCACATACTCCCTACGTGTCAACACCCAATTGGGGCATTTGGGGAAGTCCGTTTATTGTTTACTTTTATCTATTTTTTTACTTACAGGAGGCCTGTGAAAAAAGCGTGAAGCCGTTCTTTTTAAAGTCTAATTGATACCGGATTTACTTGCCCAATGAATCAAGAAAAGAGAGTGCCTTTTGAGCAATCTGATTGGCGGTGAGTTGATTGGTATCAATGTATAAATCTGCATGGGATAATGCATGCTCTAAGCGCTTTTTTTGCTTGACTATCCGCTGAGGACCCAGATCTATATGAGGTCGACGCAAGAGTGTATTTTTGTAATCTACATCAAGATAGATCAATATATCGGGTTGACCGACACGTAACCACCGATCTTGGATTTCCGTATGCTCTTGAGAAGGATTACGAATATTGGTATAGCCAGCTTGGTTCAGGGCCTTACGGAGCGAGCTTTTCCCAGATGAACAAGGGCCAACAATAGCGATACGGAGAACTGAGTTAGGAGGTGAGCTATAAGTCATAAAGATTTGAAGGTAACGACTTACCATTCGCATAAATTTTGA
The DNA here is from genome assembly GCA_011524645.1 of Anaerolineales bacterium. Lineage (GTDB taxonomy): Bacteria > Chloroflexota > Anaerolineae > Promineifilales > Promineifilaceae > WTJY01. Next base: position 598 of record WTJY01000115.1, read on the forward strand.
ATGAGGAACGAGTTGTCATAAAGTTGTTGAAAGACAACACTACAACTCACTCACCAAAGATTAGATGATATCCCACTTCCCTTGTCATTAATGATAGACATGGGAATTGCAAAAAAAATAGACCATGAGGTTCACCCACACGGCAATTGGCAAGGATTGAGCGTGGGAATGGTGACCATTATATGGTCGAGTTACATTTTAACAGAACAAGATCATCGATTAGTAGCCGTCCGTGATTGGGTTTCCGAAAGAGCCGAGATGTTTAACCGCTTACTAGGTATCCACAGATACAACCGATGATCGTCTAGCGAACATATTGACGATGCTAGGAGACGAAAAGTCACAGGAGTGATTAGATTTTACCGTTGTCCAAGATTGGATCACCCTATATGAGTGACCAACGGACGTGACTCGCTATGACAGCACAACAATGAGTGTCTATCACGAGTGCCAAAACGAGAGTGGGTTACTCAGATATGGACATAGTAAAGATCATCGTCCAGACTTGGCTCAATTCAAGGTCATGTTATCGGCATTAGACCCATTAGGATTGCCACTGACGTGTCAATTAGTCAATGGAAAACGAGCGGATGATCCATTGTATGACAAGACGGTAGAAACATTTTGCTATCATCAATTTTTAGCAATTGGCGATAGCAAAATAGGATCGATGAAAACAAGAACCCATTTAGCAAGCCAAGGGAGCTATTATTTATGTCCGTTTCGGAAACCTGCGGCGAAACAGATTACAAGGCTAACTTGGTTACTGATTCTCGCATTGCGAGTGATGATATTGCTTGAATTTCGAATTAGACGCCAGTTAGCCCAATGCCAACAGTCCATTGTGGGGTTGAATCCAGCGCCCAAGACACAAGCGCAGATTCTGTCATTGCGGAATCTGCCTGATGATATTTATTCGCGGTTGGGTCAATCTCAGCCTAAACCGCTTTTTAATTTACGCGAATGACAATTTAATATCAAGTGGCATAGACGCAGTACGTCCCTCCTATTTAGCGACACGCGCAGTTAGAAACAAGGCCATTCTTCCATAATGAGAAGAGGATTCATTCATTGGCAGAATGAATTGGGCTGTTCTATTACTTACCCTCTATTTATAGAGGCATACGGCCGCTTAAGCGACGGGTATCAATTTGATCTTCTTGAGCTTGAGTCGATACCACGAAAATACTGATGTCGTCACGCGGCCGTCCTTGATCAGCAGACAACGCCCCACTTAATAAGGTATCAGCGATTTTTTGTGGATCAGTGATTTTTCGTTCAAGAATCTGTTGCATCTCAGCTTGGTAATCATACGCCTCTTGGCCGGCTAATTTACCAGCATGTCTTAACCCATCGGTAAACATGACGATAATGGTACCAAGTTCAATGGGCAGTTCCGTAATGTCCGGTTTAACGCGACGGCCGAAACCGACACTCTTTGAAGGCGTATCCAATAGATAGAATCCTTGCTCTTTCGTAAAGACCATAACCGGTGCTTCATTATTACGAGACACCACAAAAGTTTTAGATTCTGTATCGAGCGAAAGAATATTCAGAGTTGCGGATACTTTACCGCCACGAAAAGTAAATAAGTAATCATGAGCTGCACGTGCAGCCGCACCATCGCGAACCCCTTCACCTAGCAGTTGAATCGCTTTACGGGAAACCAGATTACTAATCGCTTTTGCAGATTTACCGCTACGTTGGCCATCCACCAAGACAAAAGACAAGCCCCCGTGGGGGCGTTCTACCATTTCAAATGTATCACCGCTTTTGCTAACTGCATATTTGCGGACTTTCGACATACCAAATTGGACTTCCATAAGGTTTTGACCATATTTACGAGTTAATAATTAGCATGGTGCGTATTAAAGTAATTAAACCATGAGCTGTAGCGGGCGTCTAGAATAATATTGGTACTGAGCAAATAGTAAGATATGATTTTGCAGAAAAAGGAAAAAGGCCATAATAGCATTTAATTTCATATAGCTAGTGGCAGGAGAAAAGCGAGTGATTGGGGTCGTAACAGATAGTACGTGTGATTTGCCCAAAGCATTGATAGACCGATACGGTATTCGAGTCGTACCGGCCTACATTAATGTAGACGGGAAAAGTTTACGGGATGAGGTAGATCTCTCTCGGACGCAATTTTATAGCAACTTGATGACATATCCAGAGCATCCGACTACGGCCGCTGGCCCACCGGCTCAATTTGCAGCGGTGTATCAAGAACTCACGGAGGGAGGGGCCACTGAAATTATTTCAATCCATGTATCAGCGAAATTAAGTGGCATTATTAATTCGGCCCAAGCCGGAGCAAAGATGGGTGATTTTTCCCCAGTCACGGTAATCGATTCCCTTCAACTTAGTATGGGGATCGGTTTTCAAGTCTTAGCGGCCGCCCGCGCAGCCAGAAATGATGCCAGCATGGAAGAGATCATTCAGATATTAGATCAATTTCGGCCACGCATACGCACGATCGCCATGCTAGACACATTAGATGCGGTACAGAGAAGCGGCCGTGTGAGTTGGTTGCAAATGCAGGTCGGGAACCTATTGCGCTTAAAACAAATCGTTGAAGTGCGGGAAGGGGATGTTTTACCGGTAGCTCGGGTACGTACACGCAAGAGTGCCCTATTAAAATTTGAAGAAATCGTTGCTGAATTAGGCGACATTAAACAGTTCGCCTTTATGAACACCAACAATTCAATTGAAGTCATGGCTCAGTTTGAGGTGCTCTTTGGGGAGATTATCGAAAATACAGAGATTTTTCGCACGGTCGCTTCGCCGGCGATCGGGGTACATATCGGATTAAAGGCGATCGGAGTCGCTTTCGTTTTAGGCAAGGATTGATATATTAGCCACTCCCGATCTAGTCGATTTTTAACAACGCTCTTACTAGGCACAAATAAATCACAGAATGTTGTACTCAAAAGTGTAGGGGGTGTGCAAGCTCACTAATCGATTTCCCATATGAGGGCTGAAATTACTGTTCAATAGGAAGGCCACTAGGGACACTGTCTGGAATCGTATGGCTTAAATCGAGTGCGGACGGCGAAGTCAACGCATGTAAAAACGCCATCAAATCGGCCAATTCGGCCTCGCTTAGCTCGGTCGTCGCTTCAAGCTCTGGTGCAACCAAATCGAGCATAACCCCTTCATTGTCAGCCAGCAACGCTTTGTCTTCATCGCTCAGCTCATCATAGATGTGTTGATAAGCGACAGGGAGAGAGGACAAATCGTATTCGCTCAGACCCACTACCACATCTAAGTGATGTTGCACGGCCGCTTCTAGCGTGTCATATGCGCCGTTGTGCATATAGGGTCCGGTGAGAGCCACATTGCGCAATGGAGGTGTCCGGAAAGCGAAAATATCCCCTAATTGGGCGGTTTCACGGAATCGGCCGTGGTCGGCTGGTGATTCATCACCCTTACCCGGCCCATATTGCGCAACCGCGATATTGTGGAATTCTTGATCAGTTAACAAGGTTCCACTATGACAAGAGGCACATCCCGCTTCGCCGTAAAAGAGCAATGCTCCTCGTTTTTCTTGTTCGGTCATCGCTGAAAAATCCCCATCCAAATATCGATCAAAGGGGCTATCAACAAAAGTATACGCCAGCATTTCAAAGGCGGCGATCGCATTGGCGGCATGGGCAAAATTCATCTCATCAATGGTTAACTTAGGATAAGCAGCTTCGAGCATTTCCACATAGCCGGGATGAGCGATCACGCGATTAAAGAGTGCTTCCCACATGAGCTCAAACTCACCTTCGCTAATCGATGCCAGTTCGTTGTTGAGCCCATGAACATCGGTATCGCCTAACAGTCCACGCATTTCATCTCTTGAGGTAATCGGGAACATCGCTTGGGCGGCGATCACATGTTTAATCTCTTCAGGAAGGGCGTCTCCGGCCGGATTCACAAAACCGGTCATCGCGCTCCCATTAATCCGGCCGTCCCAAAAGACGGTCGTCCAATGATCTGAATTGCGATTAAACAACTCTGGCGCATTACGCGGGGCGAATTCGCGGTCATAGCCGATCTCACGGCCGTCCCCGAGCCCCATGCCGCCGGTCCCTACGGAAAGAGGCAAGGCATCTCCGGTCGCAAAGTTAGGATGGTGGCAAGTGGCGCAAGATACATCGCGATTTCCGCTCAATTCTGGGTCGAAAAATAAAGCCTGACCTAAAACGAATAACTCATCATTCGCTTCCAGCTTAGGTGCAAAAGGGTAAACACCATGATCAGCAAGCGTTTCAGCCAAAGCTTGATCGATATCAGTCACAGTTGATACAGAGGACGCCGTTTCCGCAGGGGTTGCCACCGTCTCGAGTTGGCCCATAAATAGAAACCCACCCACAATCACAATCAATAATAGAGCCAAGGATGCCATTAATACATTCGGTACCGTTAATTTTGTGTCCATTTAAAACCCAATAATCGATTTCTTTAACTCTCTCAAACAAACAAACGGGCGGTTGAACCCATCTATAGAGTCACATGAAATCTGATTCTTCTCATTTAGCCTATGCGCATTAAAAAGTTGGCTATTCGTGGAAACCAAAGAGGTTGGCATAAAAAACCTTGTCTTGCTCCCCTCTTATCCAATTAACAGGAGCTGGGGGAAGTAGAATTTTGCCCTTATTTATAAGGAAGAAGGGGGCAAAACAGCCTGATTTTGCAACGCCTTGAAACACATAAAGAGCCAAAAAGTTTTACTGTATGTTTGGTCTATCTCTGTTGATTTCTTTGATTTTAACGCGAAACTGATATTTTCGTGAGGGAAAACGGAAAATATCCCCCGTAAGGGGGACATATTAGACGTAAGATATTGAGATCACATGTGAACAAACGGCCGTAAACTATACTCAGGACACAACCTAGTTCGCTCAGTCTGTCATCGATTAGGGTTGAAAAACAGCGGTCTGTAACGGCCGACCTTGGCTCACTTGCACCGTTGACATCGAGGCCATACGGAAGATCTGGCGCAATTCTTGAGGGGTTAAACCGGCCGTCATCGCCTCCCGAATCCCCATCGAATCAGCCCAACGGCGGACCGGGTCATTTTTCTGGGCATTAAAGCCGAGTGGCCGCTGTCCGGCCGTGGTAAATCCGATCAACGCAAAGGTATAAATTTCTTGTTTATACAGCTCTTCAACCGTCCGCTTAATATCTTTCGCACGCTGTTTCGAGCTATTGTCGTCCCCATCTGTATAGATCAACACGATACAACGCACCGCAATCCCACTCTGGCGCAACTGTTGGGCGTAAAGCACCATATTGGTTACCCCATTGGCGATCGCATCATACATCGCGGTTGCGCCACGTGGCTTATATACGGCCGGTGTTAACACCTGTGCATCGTCCAAACTCACATAACCGTGGAGCAATTCAACCATATCATCAAACAGAATCGTACTGACCAAAATATCATCGGCCACCGGCGACGACCGCATCGCCGTCAAGTAATCATCGTTGTACGCCCGCATCAAATTCTGCGCATGTGGGGTCATCGACCCGCTCATATCGATAATATTCATCGCCAGCGTAACCTCACTGCTCGCGATGTCATCTAAACCGACCCCAACCGTCTGCGTCATTGTTGGCCCATTCAGATTAGACACAACCAAATCAAGGGTATCTTCAGTTAAGCCATCATCCTGTGCCCCCTGAAACAAATCATCCAAATCACCGAGTCCTGGAATACTCATCGGGTTCTCCTATGGAGCAAGAGTAAGAGGCAGGAAGAGAAAGAGACGCTTCGCTTAGAGCAAGAGGATGTACAGCCTCAGCAATCAATATTCGAACCGCAGAACACTCTTCTTACTCTTACTCTTACTCTCTATACTCTCTAAAACGGCAAAGCCGCCGTGCTATCAACAAAATTTACCCCGTCTTTGGCAAAATCAGCGAAACGGGCATGGGCCAACGCTTTGAAATCGATATCGGGATGTTGTACCGAAGAAGTACAGTCGCGTAAAAAGTACAGTTTCTTCAGTTCATCCGGTTTACAGCTAAAGTCTTCAACAATATCTTCGACACTTTCTAAAACACAGTGGCTTTCCGCTTCACCCGCCACCAGCACGATATCGGCATCGGCAAGGGTGTCTAAAAACGCTTTGTTCTTGCCCCCCATCGGATGACCCGGAACCGGCACTTCGGGTTGAACGATTGAATAATGTTCCGTCAAGGGAACACTCCCCTTGGTCAAAAACGTGGGCTGGGTTTTTCGGGCCAAGCTATGCCAGAACACGGCCGACCAAAGTTCCTGATCCAGCGAGTTCCCGATATTGCCGATCATGGTGTGATAGGGCCAAATGCAGAGCGTTTTCTTCGCATTTTGTTCCAATCGTTTCACGTATTCGGTCGATTTAATCGGCGCGATCACCGGTTTCCACACCCCTTTTTGAATATCGTCGTAAGAAACTAGGGTAAATGGGGCGGGGTGATTTCCATTGGCATCAACCCACCAACCGGGGGAAAAGATTTGATGGCTCAAATGGGAATCGAGCGAACAGGTGATATTGGTAATCCGCTCCGCGTTGTTATAAATAAATTCAATCGTGCGCTGTAAATCGCCAAGTGAACCGGGCACATAAAGCGTGCCATCTACGTGGCAAAAGTCGATTTGCATATCGATAATGACCAAGTGAACTTTTTGTTTATCATCAGCGGCCGGTTTTAATCCGGCCGTTTTCGCTTCGGCCGCGATCATCGCGACATCAGGATGAAACAACGTACCGATTCGATTCGGATCATAGAATGTGGGGAAATTGCTCATCTTTATTACTCCTTTTCGGATTGTTAGACCGAAATTTTATTAGTGTTTTGATTACACTTAATATATTAGTGTCAAACAAACACTTTGTCAACCCCCAAAAAAGATAGACCCGAAAAATTAGGAGCTAGAGGCTAGGAATATTGCACAGGCATTCCTATTCCTAGCCTCTAACCCCCAGCCCCCAAACCAACGCATTCACCCACCTCACAAAAAGAGTTATTTCAGCGCCACCAACGCCGCCAGCGCGATCTCAATCTCGGCCGTTACCGCTTCATGCACCACCTCACGATGTGGTTGATAATCGTCCATACTTTCTGGCGTATTGAGCACATTCCCATCGACCGCCAAGATCGCGGCCGTAGCCACCTGACGCAACGCCCCCACCACAAACAAAGCTGCGCACTCCATCTCGACCGCCAAAACATTGGCTTGGGCCAAGAGGTCATAACTAGGTGTGAGAAAAGTATTCAAGCCGCCGTAAAAGGTATCCCGCGTAATGACCATACCCATATGAACCGGCCGTCCATACTGCGCCGCATCGGCCGACGAGCGCAAAGCCATCGACAATTCAACATCAGCAACCGCTGGAAAATATGGCGGGACCGTTTCCTGCACATACCCGATATTGGCAATCGCCGATGTGGCAATCACCAAATCCCCATCTTTGACTTTTGGCATAATCCCGCCACAGGTTCCGATTCGCACCATACGCTTGGCTCCGGCAGCGACTAGCTCTTCAAAAGCGATCGCCGCACCGGCCGAACCAACCCCATGCGAGCAAACCAACACCTCTTCTCCCTGAAACTCACCGATGTACGAATGGTATTCGCGATTCTGGCTTAACAAACGGGGGTTTTGTAAAAACCCGGCCGTTTTCTCCGCACGTGCAGGGTCGCCACACACCAAGACAGACGCAGGCACAGCCCCTACCGGCAATTTCGTAATCGGCAATAATTGATTCGACATATCTATTTCTCCAATCTCACATATTCCAAACTCGGTCAGCTCAATAGTTGACCCATATAAAACAGACGCTCCTCATCCCAGTGTCACCCACATCCCTTACACGTCAAAATGATTCTGCGCCCGAAATCCCGCTTGCCCTAGTCGCGATGTACTGCGATCAACACCGGCCAGTGTCTTGCTCTTAATCTCAATACTGACCCCCTGCGCATTTTTGACCGTCTCTTTCATCGCCGCAATCGTTTCCCGCGTTAATTCCGGCCGTGCATCCTGATGCCGTACCAGCAACCCTATTCCGAGCTGCTCCACCGCGTCCAGCAAGTAGACATAACGAATAATCGCATTGTAGTCAGTTTGCAATAAATCAAGAGAGAATTGGTCAAGCAATAGCACATAGGGCGTACTTTGTTGCAACGGAATATAAGGACTGGCCTCTTTATAAGAGTCCTTCAAAAAAGTGACCCACTCGTTTTCTAGCAAGGGGGCTTGCACGGCCACGCCGAAATCGATATGGGCAAAGGTAAATCGCTTCGCCGTGTGCAAACGGTAAGGCAAATTCTCTAGAAATCGTTCCCGTTGCTCGCCAGTTTGATCAAAATAGCCCCAAGCGGGATGGGTGCTGGTCACGACCGCATCGGCCGGATCGCCAGCACGCATGTCTTCCCCTTCAAAGCGAATAATCAGTGGAGACACTTGCTCGACATCCAATTGCTGAAATTGATACTGATTCGAGGTACCGATCACCAACAGACCACGTGTCGCCAAATTAGGAATCGTAGGCGCGTAGCCGGTCATCTCAACCTCGTCGGTAAAGACCACCTTCATCGGGGCGATTGTTTCGCGAATAAAGCGGTTCAGAACCAGCGTATTAAACCGATGTTGTTCGACATCCCAAGCATAAAAATGGAGCAGATCACGCCATTTACGCACCGACAGCAGGCTGACTTCACGGCCGTGGAACACCCGCTTATGCACCGCATAACTCCGGCCGTCCCCCTTACGCATTATCCCTGTAATCTGATCAGGTAGGTTAAATCGGGTCCGCAACACTTCATCGAGTACATACAAAAATGTCGTCTTACCGGTCCCCGGTTCCCCACATACAATAATCGGCGCAGAAATATCTGCACCGCTCCCGTTCAAATGTCTCACCAATTCTCGGACAATCTGCGTATGCGGTTCACCAAAAACTTCAGGATCCAGTCCCGCATCAATCGCCGCATCACGAATATATCCCCATAGTTCAGTCTCTAAAATAGCCATAGCATACAATTATGAAGGATGAGGTATGAAGTGTGAAAGGGATTCGCCGCAATTTCATACTTCATATTTCATACTTCATACTTTTTAGCGCCCAAGAAAGCGCAAAGCAGCCCCACCGCCCAGCATCGCAAAGCTAAAAATGAGGCAAATCGCGCTAAACAGTGCCAATTGATACGGCGCACGGCCGGTTCCCTCTACAAATTCATCGATCGATCCCCCATACACCACATTCGCCGTTAACAGGTCATCCCCTTCCCAGCGCCCTTCAATAGCCACCGTCTGGCCGGGCAAATATCCTTTGGTTTGTCGCTCCACAGCCCCATTATTGACTTGATCAGTTGTCGTTTCTTCAACGCTTTGCATGCCGACCGAGCGTGGGAATTGCACATCGATAAACCGGCCGTCGCTCAGCTCCATCTGCAAGCTTTGTGTCCCGTCAACCCACTGCCACTGGCGATCTTCTGGGGTTGATTCGGGAAATTCGGCCGAGGGAGTTCCGGTCAATTTTTCCTCGACCTTGTATAAAGCGAGCCCTTGAATGGTCGGGGTGTCACGTGGGATTCGCGCCGAAATGACAACGGTTGTACCGGCCGGCATATCGACCAACACGGCCGGCGCAGGCTGTGGCAAATTGCTTACCTCTCGCGCCCGCATAAAGCTCATCGGCACCCCGATGGCAAACATCATACAGGCCATAAAGGTCCCCATTGCACCAAATATCAACAAAACCGGGCTAAACCCGTTCGATCGTCTCCGAAAAAATCGCATGATTTATCGCCTCCTTGCAAAATCAAATACAAACAAGTCGAGTCATTGCATCATTTACAACAACGACTGTGTAGAATTGAGTGTAACTATAATTTACCCAACCCACAAAAGGCGACAAATGATGAAAGACAATTTATGTCCTAAATGCACAGGAAAAATCGATCAGGGATATGTTCTTGAAGCCTCTCAGGCAGGACTTACGCCTGAACGGTCGTTTTCCGCGCATAATCACAATCCCCGCACACCGCGCAGGGGCTAGGTAAAC
>WTJY01000459.1:0-9800 GCA_011524645.1 Anaerolineales bacterium
TTTACCTTAAAGGCAAATTATTTGTCACTGTGGTCTAAAAATGGCGAAGGTATTGCTTTTCTTAAATGATTTAATCAACGTGTAGGGGGTATATGCTACAATAATGTAAATTACGCACAAGGAGGTAAAGATGAATACAATTGAACAACGCAAATATTTACAAAAAGATATAGAGCTTCTCTCAGCAAACCAAATCGCATTGGTTGCTAAATATGTCAAATATCTTCAATCTTCATCCTCACATATAACAACATCTCAGCCAAGTCGCATGCAAGATCCCCTTCAGTCACTGGTACACACCATTAAACAAACGCGATTTAATCCAGACAACATTATTCCAGCAACTCGAATATACAAACCCGAATCAACAAATATAAGCGATAACAATTTCATTGCCCCGTCGGATTGGGATGCAACATGGGACCAGCTAGAAAAGGAATTGAAGGAAGAATCCTTGAGCCATGAGAACAATGAAAGAGAACAAGATTGGTAATGACTGATTACTTATTAGATACAAACCATATCTCTCCTTTGGTGACTGAGCGGCATCCAACTAGGCACAAAATACTCTCAAACCTTGATGTACAACATCGTTTTTATATAGCAGTTCCAGCCTTGCACGAGTTCAAGTTCGGGATTTCTCTTCTACCACGGGCCCAACAAAATCTAAAAATTTGGGCCTCTTTTGAACCGTATTTTTCATATATCACCATAGACAAACTCATTGCAGAGCAGTCGGCTCAGCTACGTGTGGAGCTACGCAAAAAGGGATGGCAACTAGATGCAGTAGACGCCATGATAGCCGTAGTTGCATTACAGAATGATTTGACCCTTCTCACAACTGATAAGGATTTCCGCGCGATTCCAGAGCTAAGACAAGAAAACTGGCGTTAATGCTAAACAAACAGCTTGTGTGCTTTCCAACGGCCGTCATTTTTGATTACCAGCCCCATAAACCGGCCGTTATCATAAACACAAACCAATTCTTCATCAGGATCAGCTTCGATGCGGGGAATCGGCCGGCCATGTCGCAAATCGGTTAAGCGAGCATCATCAAGATCGATATGAGGCATGTGGGTCACGGCCGTATCCGCAGGAGTCAAATAGTCAGCCACATTTTCCGGTGTCAGATCATCTAACTTCACCGCATTGTCGGCCGTAAACTGCCCCACGGCAGTGCGCCGCAGTGCGGTCAAATGAGCCCCACACCCCAACGCTTCCCCTAAATCATGAGCGATCGACCGAATATAGGTCCCGGCCGAGCAGGTGACCCTTAACGTAAGTGTATCCTCGACCCAGTTTAGTTGTGATAGTTCGTAAACGGTGACTTGACGAGGCGGCCGTTCGATTACTTTCCCTTGGCGCGCCAGTTTATAGAGCGGCTGCCCATCTTTCTTAATCGCGGAATACATCGGGGGGATTTGGCTAATTTCGCCCCGAAATGGGTCTAGCGCTTGTTCCAATGCTTCGACTGATAAATCGGCCGGTAACGGCCGTTCCTGCGTCACTTCCCCATCGCTATCGTAGGTGTTGGTGCTTTCCCCCAACTTAACCACCGCTTCGTATGTTTTGGGGCGGCCGACCACATATTCCACCAAGCGGGTCGCTCGGCCAAGGCAGACGACCAACACTCCGGTCGCCAAGGGGTCGAGTGTTCCGGTATGGCCCACACGTCGTAAGCCAGCGACCCGTCGCACACGTCCGACCACATCGTGGGATGTCATACCGGTCGGTTTATCGATATTTAGAAGACCTTCATGCATTTGATTTTAGATTTTGAATTTTGGATTTTGGATTGGAACTGGCTCCCTTCCTGGGGGAAGGGGGCTTTCTTGTTTTGTCGCGATTTTTGGCCGCCCAGCGGCCAAAAATCGCGACAGTTTTAGAAGTCCCTCCCTTAGGGGAGGGATTTAGGGGGCAATCGTAGAACCTGCTTTGGTTTGGGAACGATGTCAGCCGACTAATTTAGGTGACGATGTTAGCGAACATTACCGGCCGTCCTGCCCACAGGCAAGACAAGTCAAGACCACTACCCAGCCAGCGTATCAAGCATCTCACGGTAAATTTTATGATTGCTTGCCATTAAGTTTAATCGGGCGGTTGGTGTAAAGGGATCCCCATTCATCATCGCGATACGGCCGCCCGCTTCTTGCACCAGCAAAACACCGGCCGCCACATCCCAGATATGGAGCTTGTATTCCCAATATCCATCCAAACGGCCAGCCGCCACATAAGCCAAATCAAGCGCGGCCGATCCGGGACGGCGAAGCCCCTGAACTTTTTTGATAAAGCGGCCGACTTCCGCCATATTATCGACATCGCTTGTATGACGATCATATGGGAAACCGGTCGCGATCACGCTGTGTAACAGGGTTTCAGCTTGGCTAACTTGTAACGGCCGTGGTGCGCCCTCCCCCTGTGTCACATGGGCTCCGTAGCCAGCTACGGCCGTAAATAATTCTTCTTTAATTGGATCATAAATCACCGCCACAAGTGGCGTTTCGGCCGTATAGAGGGCCAACGAGACGCAAAAATGGGGGAACCCATGCGCGAAATTGGTGGTCCCATCAATCGGATCGACATACCAGACATAGCTATTGTCTTTGGCCGCCAAGTCACTTCCTTCTTCCCCGATAATGCCATGTTTGGGGAAAGCCAAGATCAAGCGGGTTGTAATCAACTTTTCCGCATCTTGGTCATATTGGGTGACCAAATCAATGGCACTACTTTTTTGTATAATATTCTTGTTTTGGCGAAATCCATCACGTAATAAAGCGCCAGCTTCTTTGGCGATAGACACGGCCGTGGTGAGCGTTTTTTGTAAGTCCATGACATAATTGTAGAAGAAAGGGGCAGGCATGACGAATAGCGAGTGACGAATGACATTTGCAATCCTATTTGCCCCGCGACCACACGTGATCCAACAAAAGAACAACAAAAACAAACCAACATGAACGACCAAATAGTCATAGCTGCTTTATATAAATTTGTACATCTCCCAGATTACACCGAACTACGTCAACCACTGCTACAAAAATGTGACGAACTCGGCATCAAAGGAACCCTACTTCTCGCCGAAGAAGGAATCAACGGCACAATCTGCGGCACACGTATCGGTATCGATGGGCTCATCGCTTACCTACAAGCCGATAGCCGCCTTGCCGATTTGGATCACAAAGAATCATTTGCGGCCGAACCGCCATTTTTGCGTATGAAGGTTAAGCTCAAAAAAGAGATCGTGACCATCGGCTTACCAGAGGTTGATCCGACAGAAATGGTCGGTACTTATGTGCAGCCCAAAGATTGGAATGACCTAATTTCTGATCCCGATGTTATCTTGATCGATACCCGTAACGATTACGAAGTGATGGTTGGCACTTTTCAAGGGGCAGAAAACCCTGACACCTTTTCGTTTCGGCAATTCCCAGATTATGTCAAAGAAAACCTCGACCCCACACAACATAAAAAGGTTGCTATGTTCTGCACCGGCGGCATTCGCTGTGAAAAAGCTTCATCGCTGATGCTCGGTATGGGCTTTGAGAATGTGTTCCACTTAAAAGGGGGGATTCTCAAATATTTGGAAGAAGTGCCTCAAGAAGAAAGTATGTGGGAAGGGGAATGTTTTGTGTTTGATGATCGGGTTACCGTCAATCATCAGTTGGAGCCGGGGTCGTATGAAATGTGTTTCGCTTGCAAACGGCCGCTTACCCCAGAAGACATGACCCACACCGACTACAAACAGGGGATTTCTTGCCATCGCTGTATCGATGAGCATTCGCCTGAACAACGGGCCCGCTTCGCTGAACGGCAAAAACAAGTCGAGCTGGCTGAGTCTCGCGGCAATTTGCATTTGGGGCAAAATATCCCCCATTCGGCTGGTGAGCCGGTGAAGCAAGATGAAGTGTGAAGTGTGAAGTATGAAGTATGAAATATGAAGTATGAAAAGGGGCGCGTCCGGTTGTTGCGGATGAAGAGACAGAAGAAGAGGATGACACATTGCCATTTTAGAACAATGTGAGCTGACGGCCTCTCGTCAGTTCATCAAGCCCACTTACACCGATCCCCAAGAGACGCAATTTCTCTCCCTGCCAATGCTCTCGAAAAATAGCCAACCCGAGCGCGGAGATCTCTTCGGCCGTTTGCAATGGCGCGACCACGCTTCTTTGTCGGGTAAAGGTCGAGAAATCGGTCCAACGGTATTTGATTGTTACGGTGCGGGCCATGAGCTGATGTTTGTTAAGGGATTCCGCTACACCGTTGGCCATCTGTCCGATTTTCTCTTCTAGAAATGTTGTATCGTCTACATCGGTTTCGAATGTCCACTCTTGGCTGATGCTTTTGGTTTGCCCCGGTTCATGGTTAACCGGCCGTGGATCGATTCCCTGCGCTCGATTTTTGAGATCGGCCGCATGTTTCCCAAATCGCTTTTGCAGGGTGGCTAAATCAGCTTGGCCCAAATCGCCGCAAGTGGCGATCCCTAATCCTCCCAAACGCTCGGCCGTGCGGGGGCCGATCCCCCATAAGGCGCGTACCGAGAGTGGTGCAAGAAATTCCGCTTCTTCCCCCGGCCGGATAATGGTGCAACCGGCCGGTTTGTCATAATCAGATGCGACTTTGGCCACCAGCTTGCTGGTCGCCAAACCGACAGAGGCGGGCAGTGTCGTTTCCTGCTTGACTTGCTCTCGAATAAACAGGGCCAAACTTTCCGGGTCATCATGGTCACTTAAATCGATATAGGCTTCATCTACACTCATCTTTTCGATTGGGCCGTGCTGTTTTAAGATTTCCATCACTTGCTGAGAAGAGTCACGGATTCGGGGCCAATTGTGACTGACAAATTTAATGTCGGAGCAAAGACGCAATGCGCGTGAACTAGGCATGGCGGAGTGTACGCCGAACTGTCGTGCTTCATAGCTGGCGGAAGCGACCACCCCACGGCCGTCCGGCCGTCCCCCCACGGCGATCGGCAATCCCCGATCTTCTGGGTGATCTAACAAATGGACGTTGACGAAAAAGGCGTCCATATCAACGTGCAAAATCGCACGGGGCCACGATTGCAATCCGGCTACGGTCATTGTTTAGCGCACCAATGTGGGGCAATGACGCACCGGAATGAGCAACGCATTGTCGGCGATGGGAAAACCGGCCGCATCAATCATTTCATGTCGAACCCCTGTCGTAAAATCGTATGTTCCCACAAGAACATACGCTGCGTTTTCTCCATCCGGTAGAGGGAGTTGGCGTATATCATGCAGGCGAAGCCCTTCTAGATCGATCCGGCCGAATGGCAAATCAAAGGGAAGACCATCCGCTTGGGCGATTAGACGGCCGTCGGCCGTAAATGCCTGTACAAAAAAGGTCGCGGTCGGCCGAATGTTAAAATTTCCACCCTCTAGTGTCGTAATATCGAGAGCGACATTTAAATCTGTGCCACAGCTATCGGCCGATCCACTTAGAATCGTATAAACTTCGGTACGGGCCAAGAACGGAGTGCTACGAATCCGATAATAACCACGAGAAATAATGCCCCGATAATCGGCACGAATCCCATTGTCATCGTAACGATAGGTAAAGACATGGCTGTGTTGAGCCTCCATGCCGCTTAATGTGTCGGTGGCGAACGCTTGATATAGATCATGAGGGGTATCCATGGGGCGGCGCAATTCGGGAACCACGAGGGTGTAAATTTCACGTTCTTGCCCCGCGTTGGCGCGAAATAGTTCAGCTGCGAAAAGATGATCTCCCATAAATGGAGCGAACTGGGTCATCACCGGATAAGTCGGCCGTATAGGGGCTTGCCACTGCGGTAGATTAATAATCACAATCCCTTGATCGGCCGGTTGTTGGGTCATCGTTTCGGTAACGGTATGGAACGGGGTGCTCACGGTCCGATAGGTTTGAATGAGTGTATGGCTAAAACGACCGCTGGTGATGGCGACAAACAATAGCAATAGAACCGCCATCCCTTGTCGCCACATAATGTTCTTGTGTCCCCAAACCTGATCCAACAAAATCCCCCAGCCGAGAGCCAAACCGGCGCCACCCAAGTAAAATAAGCGGGCCCCATCGGCGATATAGTAAGTCGGCAGGGTAATACCGATCAAGACGGCCGAGCCAAGCCACCAGCCAAAGGTGAAAAGCAGAGGCCGAATCTGTTGACGATCCGCATAAACGGTCCCGCCGATAGCGATCAAGGTTAGCAAAACGCCCCCGACAATAATCGATTGGCCGGAAACGACAGAGATGACTGAACCGAACCAAGCAAATGGATAGGCTAACAGTTGCCCCATGATCAACAGCTTTTGCCATAAATCATTCCCGCCATAATCGAGCTGTGGCCCACCACCACGTGGCAAAAAGAGATAAATGACTAAGTATGCACCCAATATCCCGACGAGCCACCCATACGGCCGCCAAAACTCGGCCGTGCGCCAGCGTTTTTCTGGCGCACGCATCGATGCGAACAGCAAAACGATTGGGACCAGTAAAACGGCACTCTCGTTGGTCAATACGCCGATGAGAAATAAGGGAACCAAGTGTGCCGGTTTCGGCCGACCGTGGGTCAGCAAAGAGTGCAAAGCCAGTAGCACGACCGTGGTCACGGTCAAATACGCTGCATTTCCATGAATTGCTAAGCTTTGATAGGTAAATGGGAATGTAGCGAACAGCAAGCCGACAGCGGCCGTGCGTGGCCAGCGTTGCCAAAGACGATGTGCCAAATGGGTGAGTAAAAAGAGATTAATGAGATGATTGAGCAGGTTATAGAAATGGCCGAGAAACGGGGAGTAACGGCCGAGAATTGAATTCATTAAAACGGAAGGGAGAAAGACGAGCGGCCGATAAAAACCGAACTTCTCATTCGGGAGCCAGACCGTAAAAAGAGTGAGATCATCTGCTAACTGTGTATTTAGCAGGGTATCGTAAAACGCAGGAAATCCCAGCGTTGGCGCATAGAGCCATAACGAGATTCCCAAGAGCAATAAATAGAGTATTATAGGCTCCCATGAATGCGATAAAATGAAGGATGAAAGTCTTTGTTTTACCAGTTTTACCATAGGAAGGATGGTAGAGGATTGTCCGGTTTTTGCCAATATCTTTAGCGATCATGTATAAACAAATAAATAGGGGAGGCTTCTCTTCAACCACTTATCATCGCTATCTATCAGTTTCTCACAATTTAACCGTGTTAAATATTGTGAAAGCTGAATAAATGCGACTCTCTGTTCGATCTATATAATCGAAACGTCAACTGCCCCATGATTAAAGTAACAGCACAACAAACACAACCCAACTCTGGGGCAGCAAGCAACATAACCCACTCGATAACTTAAATAAAAAACTCTGGTTATCTAACTACTTATCACTTTCCCTTATGCGCCGATTTCGTAGGATATTGATTCAACTATTGCCTTTTATCGCTCTAATCGGTGCACTTCTCATTGGAGCCTTTATTCTCTATTTGCAAAATGTAGATATTCGTGAAGCTTATACCGTTATGGCTGTCGGAGCGTTCGGTAGCAAAAACGGTATGGCCGATACCCTAATCAAGGCGGTCCCTTTGCTACTCGTCGCTTTGGGTATCGTGATCGCTTATCGAGGTGGTGTGATCAATATCGGTGCAGAGGGGCAGTTGATCATGGGGGCGATCGCCACCAGTTTTTTCGGAGTCACCTATGGCGAGCTTTTACCACCTTGGCTTATGATTCCCTTGCTGATCGGGATCGGGACTACGGCCGGATTTCTCTGGGGAGCGATTCCGGGGTATCTCAAAGCACGACTCGAGGTCAACGAGATCCTGACCACGATCATGCTTAACCAAATCGCGATTCAAGTTAGCTACTTTCTGTTACGTGGACCGATGCTTGATCCGGATCAAGTGGCTCAGGGGACAAACGTTCCGCAGTCAGCCCGCCTCCCGCGCGCGGTTGATTTACCCCGTATGCAAGTGGTCGCCGAAGCACTCGGTTTTGATCAAACGACCAAAGAGTTAGGTTTGTCCGAAGGGTGGCGCACTGAATTTTTAGGGCTCTTTCTTGATTCCAGCCGTCTGCATGTCGGCTTATTTATCGCCTTATTGATGACTGTCGTCGTATGGGTCTTTATGTGGCGTACCACAATCGGTTATCGTATTCGCGCGGTTGGGCAAAACCCAGCGGCCGCGCGTTATGCGGGTATACCGGTGTCCCGCTATACGATGCTCGCCTTGGCTTTGTCTGGTGCGCTTGCTGGGATGGCTGGGGCGATTGAAGTCGTCGGGTTACATCATCGTATGTTTGAACCCACGGCCGTTTCGGCCGGATATGGGTTTTCCGGCATTGTTGTCGCCCTCTTCGGTAAATTACACCCGTTTGGTGCTATTCCCGCTTCGCTCCTTTTCGGGGCCTTGCTTATCGGGGGAGACAAAATGCAAAGAGCGGTCCAAGTACCCAACGTGATGATCACAGCCTTGTTAGGCTTAATCGTCCTTTTCGTGGTCAGCTCCGATTTATGGGCCAAACGTCGTTTAGAAAAACTTGAAAAAGAGGAGGTCGCTTAAACCGATGGAAGAATTATCGCTTTTAGCTATTGTCGTCGGTGTTGCACACTCCGGTTTACGTCTGGCCACTCCTTATCTGTATGCTGCGCTGGGGGAAATGTTGGGGCAACGTTCTGGCGTGCTCAATTTAGGGGTCGAAGGGATCATGCTCATGGGGGCGTTTAGTGGGTTCTATGTTACCTTCGTGACCATGTCTCCGTGGCTCGGTTTGTTGGCCGCGCTTGTCGTGGGTATGTTAATGGGGCTAATCATGGCCTTCGTCAGCATCACCCTGCAAGCGGAACAAGGGATCAGCGGAATCGGCCTTTATTTATTTGGCCTAGGCATTTCTAGCCTGCTTTTTAAAACAATGCTGGGCTCAGTCGAAGGGGTAGACGGGTTTTCCGCTATTCGCTTTTGTGTGTCCTCAGATTTTTGTTTGGCCGATATTCCGGTTATCGGCGAGGTCTTTTTGAATCATAGCATTGTGGTCTATGGGGCTTATCTACTTGTGCCGATTATGGGATATATCCTCAATAAAACGACGTGGGGGCTTAATATTCGGGCGGTGGGACAAAACCCGAAAGCCGCCGATTCTCTTGGGGTATCCGTCACCGGTGTGCGCTACGCCTGCGTGATGATCGGCTCCGCCTTGGCTGGGATCGGTGGGGCCTCGCTCTCGATTTCGCTGTTAAATATTTTTCAAGAAGGGATGACCAATGGGCTCGGCTTTATTGCGGTCGCTTTGGTCTACTTTGGCAGTTGGACACCACGTGGGGTGTTATTCGGCGCCTTATTGTTCAGCACTGTCAATGCGTTGCAGCTCTGGGTACAGGTTCTCGGGCTCAATATTCCATCTGATGTGGCTGTAATGCTCCCTTATTTGCTCACCGTCATCGCCTTGGCTTTGCCTTTCCGGCGTATGGCCAAACCGGCCGCGTTAACACGGCCGTTCCAAAGAGGGGAAAACTAAATTTCCCCGACAGGTTTAGTAAAGTAGCTTATTTTATTAGGAGAAGAGATATGAAAAAAGTTACCCTTGCCATCTTAATGGCACTCATGTTGTTTTTGGTTGCTTGTGGCGGAGAAGCCCCTGAAGCGACCGAAGAAGCTGTTGAAGAAGCAGTCGAAACGGAAGTTGAAGAAGTAGCTGAAGAAGAAATGGCTGAAGAAGCTGTTGAAGAAGCGGCCGAAGAAGAAATGGCTGAAGAAGCTGTTGAAGAAGTAGCCGAAGAAGAAATGGCTGAAGAAGCTGTTGAAGAAGCGGCCGAAGAAGAAATGGCTG
>WTJY01000459.1:9900-29693 GCA_011524645.1 Anaerolineales bacterium
TTGAAGAAGTAGCCGAAGAAGAAATGGCTGAAGAAGCTGTTGAAGAAGCGGCCGAGGAAGAAATGGCTGAAGAAGCTGTTGAAGAAGCGGCTGAAGAAGAAATGGCTGAAGAAGAAATGGCTGAAGAAGAAATGGCTGAAGAAATGATGATCGATCCTATCACGATCTCTATTGTTATGCCTTCAGCAACGACCGATTTGGCTTGGAGCCAAGCGATCTATGATGCTTTGGTTAACGTTCAGGGTATGTACGATGAAGGTGTGGTCACAATCGAATTCACCGAAGGGATGTTTGTTGTAACTGATGCCGCAGCCGCTTTGCGCGACTATGCGGATGGTGGCGCAGATATCGTCATCGCACACGGGACCCAATTCGGCACCAGCTTGTTCGAATTAGCTCCTGACTTCGAAGATACCGCCTTTGTATACGGCACAAGCCGTGACACCGGTGAAGAAGAAGGATTAACCAACATTTCCGCCTATGATGCCCAAGCGGATGAAGGTGGATATGTTAACGGTGTTATCGCCGCGAGCTTGTCTGAAAGCGGTATTATCGGTGTGGTCGGACCTGTTGAAGCTGGTGATGCCAAATTGTATATCGATGGATTTATCGCTGGCGCTACCGCCACCAACCCAGATATTGAAGTGTTGGTCGCTTACACCGGTTCTTTTGGTGATACCGCCCTCGCGGCCGAGGTTGCCCAAACCCATATCGCGGCCGGTGCGGATGTCTTGACCGGTTCTGCGCAACAGGTCGTTGGCTCAATCGGCGTTGCGGCTGAAGCCGGTGTCCCTTGGTTAGGCACCCAATCGGACCAAAGCCCGATCGCCGAAGATATCGTAATGGCGACCCAAATGTATGATTGGACCGACATGGTTCTGGATGTCATTGAAGGACAACAAGCTGGAGATGCTGGTGGCGACGTGTATGAATTAACACTCGAAAACGGCGGCTTAAAAATGTTGCTTAGCGACAATTTGCCTGATGAAGTTAAAGAGGCTGCTCAAGCGGCAATTGACGGCATTATCGCTGGTGAAATCGCCCCATTGGGTGAATAATCCGGCCGGACCATCCAAATAACCGCCCCCATATGGGTCAGCGGTAGGGGATAGGCAAATCGCCGAGTAGCCTTCAAAATGGCTAAACTTGATGGCGATTTGTCTAGCCTCGGAACAATATGAATTGAGGCAGGGCGAGACAAACGACGGTTAGAAAGATTTAAATATCATCACAATTTGTCGTTTGCCTAGCCCCTGCACATTCCCCCAAATAACCCATGTCCCAACCCAACCTTTTACCCTCCGGTCTACCCCGTATAGACAACCTAGAAATGATCAATATAACCAAGCGGTTCCCCGGTGTGTTGGCCAATGATCAGGTCACATTTGATGTGAAATCGGGTGAGATTCATGCGTTGCTAGGAGAAAATGGGGCGGGTAAAAGTACACTGATGAAAATTCTCTATGGCTTGTACCAGCCAGAAGAAGGAGAAATTCGTCTAAACGGGCAGCCGATCACCATAAAATCTCCCCAAGACTCTATCGCCCAAGGGATCGGCATGATCCATCAGCATTTTATGTTGGTTAACACGCTGACTGTGGCGGAAAATGTGGCGCTCGGGCTTAAATCTAGCTCCGGTATCCGTCTAGATTTAGATGAGGTGAGCGCGCGCATTAACCAACTTTCGCAAAGCTATAATCTAAAAGTAGACCCGCAGGCACGTGTCGGCGATCTCTCAGTTGGGGAACAACAGCGGGTTGAAATTATCAAGGCACTTTATCGTGGGGCCGCCTTAATGGTGCTTGATGAACCCACGGCCGTGCTGACCCCACAAGAGGTAGATGAGCTATTTGCCGTATTTAAGCAAATGGCGGCCGAAGGGCATGCCCTCATTTTTATATCCCATAAACTCCATGAAATTTTAGACTTAACAGATCGGGTTACCGTTTTGCGCCATGGCCGTGTGACGGGGAGCCGAGAAACGGCCGGAGCTACCAAGGAAGCACTCGCTTCGATGATGGTCGGCCGCGATGTCGTTCTACAACGCAACAAAAAAGAGCAAGAGGCTGGCGATGTGCGCCTTGCGTTAGATCAGATCAATGTGGTCAACCGGAACGGTATTCCTGTTCTGAAAAACATATCCTTCAATATCCACAGTGGGGAAATTGTGGGGGTCGCAGGGGTGTCGGGCAATGGTCAGCGGGAATTAGCGGAAGTGATTGCGGGCTTACAAACGGCCGTTTCCGGCACGATTCAAATCGAAGGACAAAACGTTACACATCTTCCACCTGTGTCGATGCTCGACGCGGGCTTATCCTATATTCCCGAAGAGCGTATGCATGACGGAGCCATCAAAAATTTCACCGTTTCCGAAAATCTCATGCTTTCCGACCACGGTAAGCCCCCTTATGCACGTGGCATCTTTATGCAATTCGCTAAAATCGCGGAGCATGCCAAACAAATTATCGCCAACTACGAAGTCAAGACACCATCCCTAGAAACCCCGATTAAAAACCTGTCAGGGGGAAACATCCAAAAGCTGATTCTCGGCCGTGAATTGGCACGAAGGCCACGGGTTTTGGTCGCTGCACAACCTACCCGTGGCGTCGATATCGGAGCGATTGAATATATTCATGAGCGGTTGCTATCTGAACGAGAAAGCGGACTTGCCACTTTGCTTATTTCTGAAGATTTAGACGAAATTCGGCAACTCTCTGATCGCATTGTGGTGATGTTTGACGGGGAAATGATGGGTATTGTGAACAATGCTACGACATCGGTTGAAACATTGGGGCTTATGATGGCTGGGGAAAAAGTAGCCAACACCTAAACACACCTGAAAATTAAATTAATATCCCGTTTTTGACGCACTGTGTCATCTTGCGATGGCCGACCGGTGTGTTATAATCCTCGCAACTTATCAAGCGATAAGTTGTAGGGTTTTAACAAAAAATATTCAAGATTTTTGGAGATATGTGCAGACATCATAAGTCGTGATCTGCACATTCTTTTTGCCCAAAAATTTCTAAACCGTTAATACGGAGGTTTAATCCAAATGAAAGCAGTTGTTTGTGTAAAACAAACCCCTAGCACGACCGCCACCTTCACCGTCAGCGGTGACAGCGAAGTGAGCTGGGAAGACGCGGGTAGCGGCAAACCAAACGTCGTTAATCCGTGGGACGAATACACCGTCGAAGAGGGGATTCGTTTAAAAGAAAACCATGGCGCAACCGATGTTGTCGCTTTGACCTTTGGTGCAGAAAGCAGTATCGATGTTTTGCGCACAAGCTTGGCGATGGGCTGTACTTCGGCCGTTCAAGTCACTGACTCAGCTCTTGATGGCTTGGGCAACTTGGATAGCGCGAAAGTATTGGCGGCCGCTATCGACAAAATCGGCGATGTCAATATCGTCATCTGTGGGAAACAAGCGATCGACGGCGACAGCGGTGTCACCCCTGTCATGTTAGCCAAAACGCTTGGCTGGACCCCACTCACTTTTGTCTCTGCGATCAAAGAAGTTTCAGACGACAGCATTACCGTGGAACGTACCATCGAAAGCGGAAAACAAGAAGTCTCTACTAGCATGCCGGTTGTGATTAGCGTGGTCAACGAAATCAACGAGCCGCGCTATCCATCATTTATGGGGATTCGCAAAGCGAACAAAGCTCAAGTTCCGGTTTGGACCGCTGGCGATCTCGATGTTGATGTGAGCGCAGACAATACCAAAGTAAGCTGGTCTAAAGTTTATGCACCACCAGCCCGTGAAGGGGAAGTTGAAATGATTGAAGGAGACGATGCTGCAGAATTGGCAGAAGCTCTTGTCGATAAACTGTTGGAGGAAAAAGTATTATGAGCGGTGTATTTGTTTATGTCGAAAGCCGTAATGGGCAAATGGTCTCCGTTAGTGGGGAAGTTTTGGGCGCAGCCAAAAAGATCGCCGAAGAGTTGGATGAAGAAGTCACCGCAGTGGTCATCGGTAGCGATGTAGAAGCGGTCGCTGAAACAGCTTTCGATTTGGGTGCTGATGAAGTGATCGGTGCTGATGATGAAGCATTAGCCAACTACCGTTTGGAAACCTATGGTCCGATCTTGACCGAAATCGTCAACGAAAATGAGCCAGATGCGGTCTTCATTGGTGCCACCACCCAAGGTCGCGATCTGAGTGCTTGGTTGGCGGTCGATACCGACGCCGGTTTAATCGCAGATGCGGTCGATTTGCGTGTTGAAGATGAACGTGTCGTTGCGACTCGCCCTGTTTACGCAGGAAAATTGTTGTGCGATGCGGTTATCGAAGACGGGTTGCAAATTATCAGCTTGCGGGCGCGTGCGTTCCCTGCGGCCGAATCAACCGGCGAAAGTGGCGACGCAGAATGGATTGACGCTGATGTTGCTGATACCGATACTGAAGTTCTTGGTGAAAGCGCCAAAGAAGGTGGTGTCAGTTTGAGCGATGCCAATCTTATCGTCAGTGGCGGCCGTGGTGTCGGTGGCCCAGAAGGGTTTGACCCGCTCCGCTCTTTGGCCGGGGTCATGGGTGCGGCTGTTGGCTCATCTCGTGCGGCCGTAGACGCTGGCTGGATTCCTTACGAACACCAAGTTGGACAAACCGGTAAAACGGTTAGCCCAGACCTTTACATGGCATTCGGCATTAGTGGCGCGATTCAGCATCAAGCCGGTATGCGGACTTCTAAGTTGATCGTGGCGATCAACAAAGACGAAGATGCGCCGATCTTCGGGTTGGCCCATTATGGGATCGTTGGCGACCTTTTTGAAATCGCTCCTGCTTTAGAAGCGGAATTCAAATCACGCTTGGGCTAGGATTTTCTTTCCCAAAACAAAATCGGACAGGCTCAAGCCTGTCCGATTATGGCAAGGACGTGTGAACAACACGTCCTTTCGCTTTTTAAATCAAGCATGATGTCTATTTAGACACTATCTGTGTCAGATCGACACTGGCTAGCCAACTGGAAACGGCCGAGCCTGTATTTCGCAAAAAGGCTTCAATTCCCGGCGGGAGCGCTAATTGATCAAGATAGAGATATGAGAGCGTAGCCAATACAAAGCAGAAAATGAAGAGGGCACCAAATTGGTTTTTTCGTTGAGTTGTGGTCATATAGCTTTACCTTATGGTCTATGCTCAACAGGTCCTTGGTGTGAACTGTTGGAGCTAGGGGTGCAATGTGGTCGAGTGTGACCAACCACATCCCTTTTTTACCATAAGACAAAGTGTAAGGTACGTGAATTTTCGTTTTTATTAATAGGGAAATGGTCACATGGGGGGAGCTACTCGGGCGGTGCCCCACACGGCCGTATCGCCACTATCAGCCCCATCTATCGCTAGTTTCTCATGCAAGCGCACCACATCACCGATCACAATTAAACTCGGCGGTTGCACATCGGCCGCTAAATCCACGATGCTGTTGAGTGTGCCGGTGATGACCCGTTGCACCGTGGTGCTACCCGATTCAATCACAGCGATAGGGGTTTGTGGCGAACGGCCGTTGCTGATTAACTTGTCCACGATTTGGGGCAGTTTTTTAACCCCCATCAAAACAACGAGGGTGCTGTAAGGGGATAAATGATCCCACTCGGCCGCCCCTTCTGTGTCTGGGGCGCGATGCCCTGTCAACACTGTGAACGAGGTCGCTATGCCCCGGTGGGTAACCGGAATGCCCGCAAGAGCTGGGACCGCCGTGACGCTCGACACGCCGGGGACGATTTCATATTTAATGCCCGCCTCATTTAGCGCGATACACTCATCCCCGCCTAGGCCAAACACAAACGGGTCTCCCCCTTTTAAGCGAACCACTTTTTTCCCTGTTTGGGCCGCTTCAATGAGCAGGCGATTGATTTCGCTCTGTGGAAAGCGTTTTTTCGTGGGACCTTTGCCCACATTGATAAGCTCGGCGGTCGATTTCGCTTCGGCAAGTTGGGCCGGATCGACCAAACGATCATAGAGGATAATGTCCGCTTGGCGTATTTTGTCGCGGCCGCGCACCGTAATTAAATCTGGCGCACCCGGACCGGCCCCCACAAGGGCGACCGATGCATTGGGGCGGTGTGAAAGGTTGACATCGGTCAGTACACCGGTTTCTTCTCCCAAAGAGACGAACCCATTGGCACGGCCGTCCGGCTGGAACCAACTAAATTGGGGAGAAAAAGTTGCCACTTCACCGATGACGATAATGGCGGGGGTGGGTAGCTTTTCCGCTTTAATTTGATCGGGCAAGGTGGCCAAGGTGCCGAGTATCGTCCGCTGTTTATCGGTTGCACCGTGGCTGATAGCGATCGCTGGGGTATCGGCCGCTTTGCCGGCCGCGATTAGTTTCTTGGTAATATTCGGCAGCTTTTTAACCGCCATCAAAATGACCAGAGTCGGCCGTTTGGCTAACGCAGGCCAAGGGAGCATGCTTTCCGGTTTTGTCGGGTCTTCATGGCCGGTCATGACGGTAAATGAGGTGCTTACCCCTTTTTGCGTAACGGGGACCCCCGCATAACCGGGAACGGCAATCGCCGAGGTCACGCCGGGTATAATGTCTATCGCAAGCCCATGTTCGCGTAGCATGAGGGCTTCTTCCCCTCCACGGCCGAACACAAACGGGTCTCCCCCTTTTAGGCGTACCACCTGTTTGCCCGCTTGGACAAAGTCACGCAAAATTTCATTCATCACCGCTTGTGGCTGTAGGTGCTGACCGGCACGTTTGCCGACAAAGATCGCTTCGGCCGTGGCTGGGATTTGGTCGAGTAATTCACGGGGAATCAGCCGGTCGTAGAGAACAACATCGGCCGTTTGCAGTCGATTTAAACCGCGTACAGTAATTAGATCTGGGTGTCCGGGCCCGGCTCCGATGAGAGTCGCTTTGCCATTAATTTGAGTCATGCCCCCTATTATAAACCGGGGGCACGCAAGGTTTCATCATTATCCCAAACAGAAATCGGCTGTGGTGGCTTATCCGCTTCGATACTCATCCATGCAGAGAAGAATTTCGCGGCCGTTGAGGTGTAAACCAGCCCCCCAAGCATCCAAATCGCAACCCCACCCCACTGCTGGTTGGTCAAAGAGTCCATTGTAACCCCTAAAAACACAGCGGTCGGATAATCGTAAAAAGGTTGGGTGGAAAACAAAAAGACCAAGCCGGGAATTTTCAGTGGGAGCATACCGGCCCAGGTATAGCCGATATGGGGAAACGTCGGCAACGGTTTATGAATGCGCGGAAAAGAGGCGGTGACATGCCACCAATGCAATATGGCAGCAAAGCACATCGTAAATAGCTCGAAATAGCGTAGCGTGGGATAACGTAAAACAGCATTAAACGGTGCTTTGTCATACCAAAGCCACATCGTGGCGATAAAGAGAAACCAACAAATACTTTTCGGCGTAACAAACTTTATATGTGACCGATATTTTTTATTGATTTGAACCAGACGGTCTTGTACGAATGCTGGTGCTCCATAGAAAATCGCTTCGAGCGCATTTGACCCCATAAAAGTGGCCGGAAATAGGCTAATTAGCAAAACATGCTGTGCCACTCGGATAAAAAAGAAATGGGGAGCAAATGCTTCAATGGGGGAGGTCGTGGCGATTACAAACACAACCATACTGGTCGCAAATAGCCACGGCCGTACATTTTCTTTGGGGTTTGGTACAAGATGACGACCACGTATATACCAGACCGTACTCAAAATAAGTACGATCAATGGAATTGGCCGAAATTGCCACTGGGTGAATAGCATGTCTAGCTCTACACTCATCCGCTTTTTCCTTAAATCATCACCAAACTTAAAAGTTTGTGATGAATTTCACGATTGCCTTATTCATCATATCATGAATGGGGGCAGATGTCATAGAGGCAGAGCTAAGATTTATGCGGCCGGTTTTATTCCCCATCACTCAGCGTGAAGTTAAATATCCCCAAGATGTTTGATGGTGCTAAAGTCGTGCCACAATCGATCTCTGCGACATAGTAATAATTATTGGTATTGTCACTTAGATCGGCGGCCAGATCGATATTTTCACCAATATCACTTTGATAGAGCATGAAACCATCAGTCGAATTGGCGCTTCGGTGCAAGTTAGTTGTACAACTTGTACTGTCATCATCTAGCCAAGTGAGCCTATCATTGGCGGTATCGATCATGATATTTGGTGCATCATCGGCTAATGTAGAAGTGGTCAAGATCAATGAGGCGGATATTTCCTGCGTGATTCCGGTTGAATTGCTCAGGCAAACGGTCGTGCTGTAAGAGCCTGCGACACCGGCCGTGGGGTGCATCGCTATTGAAAGTTGCTCTGTGCTGTGATGAGATATGAGTCCATTAACATCCTCAGAGGGATCCAGCCAGTTGGGGGCTGTATCACATGCACCCGATGACCAATATAGGGCCAATCCCCCATCGTTACTAATGGTGATGAAGTGAGTGATTTGGGCACCGGCTGTAAGTGTGCTGGTTACGGCCGTTCGATCCAGCGCGATCATGGCAGGGTCAGCGATTGCTGCAATAGCTTGATCCACTTGAATTAAGGTTTTTGTATGAACACCACTTGAGCGGGTATCGAAAATATCGATCCCAGTTGTTTGTAAAACATCGAGGGCATCATCGACTGAAATCGTTGGGCTAATCTCACGCAAGATCGCCCATACCCCAGCCACATGTGGCGCCGCCATCGAGGTTCCGTTATATCCCCCGTAGCCGCCGGTTGACAAAGAGGAATAAATAATCGATCCCGGTGCAAGAATATCGACCATTTCGTCACTATTGGTGAATGATGAAATACCGGTGTCATCCGCTGTCGAGCCAACCGCTACCGCACTAGAAATACAGCCTGGGCCATTCATGGAATCGAGATACCCGTTGTTGCCCGAGGCGATAATAGTAGGAATATCATTCAGACGTAATGCATCAATTGGCGTTTTTAAAAATGCGTAGTCAGTGTCACAAGTCACTTGATCTGTATAGTTGCCACTGCCCAAGCTCATATTGACCGAGGCGACTGTATAGCTATATTGGAGTGTTGTGTTGACATAATCAAGGGCAGCCAGCATGTCAGAGTTATAAGCGAGAACACATGGGGTGGTTCTGGTGCCGTTACAGTCATTAAATCGGGTAAAGATTTGAATGCCGATGACGTTGGCTTTGCGGGCGACCCCATCATAGCTTTGCCCATCGGGGCCATCCCCACCACCCGCAATGCCGGCTACATGGGTTCCGTGGTTACATAGTTGACTGCCGTTGTAATAACAGGCGGCCGTTTGCGCATCGGCCGCTCCCGATCCTAGCTGGAGCCCGCTTTCATTGGGACATAGTGATACGATTGAGGTCAGGCCTGACCCCGCAAGGGGGACGCTATCAACCCCTAGGTTTCCAGAAAAACAAGCTTCGTCAATGACACGGCCGTCAAAGAAGTTGTGCGCCGCATAAATGCCGGTGTCGAGCACCACAATCGTCTGTCCTTCCCCTTCATAGCCGGAATCCCAAACGAAAGGCATGCCGATCGAATCGTTGCTGGTGTCTAGGGTGATGCTAAATAACTCAACCGGAAAGATATTCGCCACGCCGGTGCTGGCTTGGAGGTCCGCCAGCTCCGCCGAGGAGAGGGTGACAACCGAATAGGGAATGCTTTCATAGTGGTGTTCTAAAACCGCACTGTCGGGTAGATTTTGTTCGGCTGTGTTTTGTGCTAAATCGATCTGGATGCGGTCGGCCGTTTGCTGGTCGCTCCCGCGAATATACGGCCGTGGGGTATCACTGGTATCAATTTGGACGATCACTTGCACTGTATCACCGGCCGAATCCGTGTTCGCTTGGGCTTGTACTATCCCCATTTGGTCAATCGAAAAGAACCAGATCGCTAAGAGTGAGATGGAACAAACTAAGATCAAGGACAAACTTTTATGGGTGTTTTGAATATCTATCATGTGACTACTGCACAAAGCTTAGTTAATTATTTGTAGCCCCTAGTTTAGCAAATCTAGCAAGCTAAAGCGTGACCCAAGTTACAAAGGGTTTTTCCAAAGCTGTTCCAAATTTGTAACAGGATGCTAAACAAAACAAAAAGGTGACTTCGCCCAATGGCGAAGTCACCTTTTTTAGCTGGTTAGCAGATCCTTGGTGTGACGCTAACTCAAAGCTCTTTGGGAATACACATCACAAACGTACTTCCTTTCCCCGATTTACTTCTAACGGTAATTTTTCCCTTGTGGCGTGCAATGATAAATTGTGCGATCGATAATCCAACACCCATCCCTTCAAATAGTTGGCCATTTGAACTTTCATGCTTATCTTTTTGTTCTAGGCGAACAAAAGGCTCAAATATACGTTGCTGTTGTTCCTCTGGAATGCCGATTCCATAATCCTGAACCTCTATCGATAATATGGAGTCATTCGCGCGGGCACGCACATGTACGGGGACACCCGAAGGGCTGAATTTAATCGCATTGTCGATCAAGGCATGAAGCGCGGTCATTAATCCTTGCCCATCCCCCACAAGGGGAGGTAAATCGGGTGCCAGCTCGATTAATATCTCAGGCAAAATCTTTTTGGCGTTATTCTCCATTTTGCGTACAGCACCCAATAGAACTTCGGTTAAGGTGATTTCTTCAAAAACCGGATTGCTCAACTGCATTTCATACAGAACCAACAGGTTGTTGGTCAGAGAGACCAAACGATGCACATTATGGGTAACTGATTGCATCGCATTGGGGATCGCTTCGGTCGGTAACATGCCTTGCTGAATTAACTGCAAAAACCCTTGAATTGAAGTCAATGGGGTTCGTAGCTCGTGCGACAATGTGGTGACAAAATCACGACGCAACTCTTCTTGTTGAGCTAAATCGGAGTAAGCGTTTTCTAAAGCTAAATTTTGGCTTTGTAATTTTTGAATTAAGGCGCGGTCGCTCGTGCGCATATTGTGGATGACTTGGGTGGTCATGCTACGCAATAGATATGGGTCTTGCTCTACCGCTTTGTGAAAAGAATTTCGGTCAACTGCGATGACATTGCAATCGCTCAAGGCACGAATGGTTGCGGAGCGAACCGTTTCAGTTCCGAGTAGGGCCATCTCTCCAAAGTACTCATATGGGTGTATGACACGGACCATTTCTTCATGGGTACGACCGCGCGTTGAGATAAATACACCTAGCTGCCCTGAGCGAAGAATATACAAACTGCTACCTTCGTCACCACTCTGCATAATGTTCTGCCCAGCTTTGTATGTTTCTTCGTGGGCTACATTGCTAAATAATATGAGAGAAGAATGTTTTAATCCGGGGAAAACAGCATCAATTACACCAATATATTCGTCTGTCACAACCATAAATAACTACCTGCTTGCTAAACGTGAGAATCAATTAGTGACATTTTAGCAAGATATTTCTGACGATTTGATATTCTTCACGGCCGTTTTACCCCTTTTCACGTAGGTTTCATATGGTGGCCGTATGATCGATAAAACATGATAGGTTTACTGAACCTCTAGTACTATCAATCTGTTGGGAGTTTGTGCCTGTGTGAGGAGTTGGTTCACGTTTTCTTCACTTTTTTAGTCGTGAAAACTACGATAAACATGGTTTCACCCCGTTGACACCCCATTTCCCACATGCTAAATTTTTAACACATCGGGCAAGCAACTTTTATCAGGTCGGTCTACTCACCTGATCTCAATAGTCATTAAATAAAACAAATGATTCAGCCGCACAAGTGTTTTTTCAACACCTGTGCTTTGTGTTGCCAAAATTTAGCTCGATTGTTTTCAAGATCGAAATTTACTGAAGTTATCACGTTCCGTATGAAGTATTTCATTACACTAACATGGAGGTTTGACAATGAAAAAAGAAGGTACAGTGAAATGGTTTAGCCGCTTGAAAGGTTATGGATTTATTCAACCCAATACTGGAGGAGACGAAGTCTTTGTCCACTACACTGCGATTGATGGTGAAGGGTATCGCAATCTTTATGAAGGCGACCACGTCGAATACGAAGAAGTTGACCGAGGCCGTGGCCCACAGGCACAAAAAGTCAATCCTTCCCGATAGAAAACTAAATTTGCAAACAATCACCCTCGCGCTTTGGAGCAAAGACCGAGGGTGTTCGGTTTTTAATCAAAGAGCCTTTGGGCAGGCGTTTTCAGCCCGAGTCTGAGCAGTGAGTAGTTGTTGGTAGTTTCAGTTCTCCTCTCAATTGGCCGGTCGTTGAAACTGATCGAGTCCTGTTCAATATTTGTAAGAGAAGAGGAATAAAAATGGAAATGTTATTACAAACGCAAACTGCCACAACCGGTGTGGTTAAATGGTTTAGCAGACTCAAAGGATATGGGTTTATTTTGCCAGATGACGGTGGGCAAGATGTCTTTGCCCATTACAGTGCGATTGCTGGTGATGGGTATCGCAACTTGCGCCAAGGGGAACGGGTCAAATATGTGTTGATCGACAAAGGGAAAGGGCCACAAGCGGCCGATATCGCTACGGTTAAGCATACTCCCACACCGATTTTGACCGCCGTATAATTTTTTGCCCAACAAAAAAGAGGCGAACTTTCTAGAAATTTAGAAAGTTCGCCTCTTTTGTTTTAAAGTAACTATTCAGCAACCGTCTGATTAGATTTACACCCCTCCTATCAGGAGGGGCTAAGAAAGCGACTGAATAGTTACGTTTTAAATAGCTATTTCAAGCTTAGGGTTGCAAAACTTGGTCGACCAAACCATATTCAACCGCCTCTTGTGCGCTCATGTAAATGTCGCGATCAGTATCTTTTTGGATCTTTTCAAGCGACTGATTGGTATGATGGCTCAAGATACCGTTTAATGATGTGCGCAAGCGCAAAATTTCTTTCGCTTGAATGGCGATATCAGAAGCTTGTCCTTGAGCGCCACCAAGTGGTTGATGCATGTGGATGGTGGCATTGGGGAGTGCGAAACGCATCCCTTTTTCACCGGCCGTTAATAAAACGGTCCCAAAGCTTGCGGTAAAACCCATCGCAACGGTCGAGACAGGGCTGCTAATTTGTTGCATGGTGTCATAGATCGCCATACCGGCATAGACAACACCACCAGGGGAGTTGATATACATGCTGATCGGTTTGCCAGGGTCTTCACGTTCGAGGTAAAGAAGCTGGGCGACGATGAGATTTGCGACTTGGTCATTGATGGGAGTGCCCAACATAACGATTCGGTTTTTGACCAAAAGTGAGAAGATATCCATCGACCACCGTTCGCCACGGGGCGATGTTTCGACGACGGATGGGATGACAAGTGATTGAGGTAGAGTATTCACTGTTGTTTCTCCTTAATGAACGGGGAGGGGAGTGACGAGTGACGAGTGACGAATAGATTCATCGCCGTTTAGGCATCTCGCTTGTTGTTAATACGTTACTTCCTGAGGCGTTCTTAGTTTTGATTGTTCCAAACTGGCATAAAAATAAAGCGTTGCCTAATTTTAGACAACGCTTTGCATCGTACAAGGTCTCTATAAATGTTGCATTAGGAGCAACATAAATTTTTGATTAAGCTTCGGCTGCTTCATCATCAGATGGAACAGCGTCTTCGGTTTCTCCGGCCGCTTCTTCTTCCGCAGGAGCTTCTTCAGGAGCTTCTTCTTCAGCTTCAGCTTCGGCTGCAGCTGCCGCTTCCGCAAGGGCTACTGCGCGTGCTTCTTCTTCGGCCGCTTCAGCTGCTTCCAATTCATCTAAATCAGGAGCTTCTCCACCTAAGATTAAAGTGATGCGTTCATAAGCTTTATCAACCATTACTTCGTTTGCCAATTGTTGGATTCCGTTTGGACCAAGCAAGATGTTGCGCATCATGTCACGCATATCATCATCCATGTCGCTACCATACTGAGCAAACCGCAGATCGATCCGCGCATTCAATTCATCTTCACGAACTTTCAAGCGTTCAGATTCAATAAATTCACGCAAGGCTAAGCCATTTTCGACCGTTTTCGCGGCATCTTCGCGCCAGCTTTCTTTCAGTTGTTCTTCTGAGGTTTCTTGAGACTCAAGGTAGTCTGACCATTCCCATTGGTAATTCTTCACTTGTTCTTTTAATTGTTTAAGTGAGCTTTCAAGTTCTTGGTCAACAAGAGCTGGTGGATAGACAAGAGACGCATCTTTGAGCAAATCTTCGACCCAATCATCAAGGATTTCTGATTTGTATGCCCCTTCCGCTTCTTGTTCAAGTTCGCTACGAAGTTTGGCGTACATATCGTCAAGCGATTCGTAGTTGGCTTCAACTGCGAATTCATCGTTCAATTCAGGAAGCGTACGTGAGTAAATTTCAATTACTTCAATATCGATATTGGCTTGTTTGCCGGCGAAGTCGCTGACTTCATAATCATCGGCATAGGTAATCGTGAACGATTTTGATTCGCCTGCGTCCATGCCAACCAAATTGTCAACCAAGTCGGTTCCAGCGAAGGTTTTGCTCGAATCTAATTCGAACTCGATTCCATCATGATCGTTGAACAATTCGATACGCGATGGGTTATTTGGGTCTTCATCTATCCCTTCTGCCTGTTCATGCATGACAACCTCACCGTGACCGATAATTTTGACCAAATCACCCAAAGCGGCCGTGCGTTCTGTAATGGTTTCGGTTGATGCGTGGCTTTGTACAATGCTATTAACCGCTTCTTCTACCGCGCTATCTTCAACGACAGGTACGTTGACTTCGCGACGCAATTCGCGATAGTCACCCAAGGTTACTTCGGGTGAGAGAGGAACAATCACATCAAGTTTCACCACAGGGGTTACTTCCAAATTGTTGAGAGAGAGGCGTGCGACCGGTTGCAATTCTTTTTCGTCAAGCGCTTCATTGATCACATTGTCCATGATCTCTTCGACAGCTTGGACGCGAATCGATTCTTCGCCGAATCGTTTCAGCAATAATTTATAGGGAGCCTTCCCCTTCCGGAAACCGGGAATATGGTAGTTGTGGGCTAACTTTTTGACAATCTTTTTCATTTCGCCAGTAATACGCTTTTCGGAGACTTCAATTGTCATGCCGAGCTGGCGATTTTCCATTTCATTTGTTTCGATGGTCAGGGACACGGTATACCTCTTTTCTGCTTGGCCCAGTGGTTTGCGTAAAACGATAGGGGATATCTGTTTTGAATAGGAAACCTAGGCGAGGAGTGTATTAATAAAAAAGCGTTGCATGACGCAACGCTTTTACTTTTATAAGAAAGGTAGGGAAGGTGGGATTCGAACCCACACGCCAATGGCACATGATCCTAAGTCAAGCGCGTCTGCCAATTCCGCCACTTCCCCATCCTAAAGACTTAGGGCAAGAAATTATATCGAGTCTGGGGTGGTTTGACAAAGAAATGTAGGAATTACGAATGATTTGGTGATTTTAGGTCTGCGTTAGCCTGATTTCGGCTGAATTTTACTGAGCCGAGCGGCGTTGCTGAATCATGTTGCCGATATAGCCACCGGCGATGGTTACGGCCAGCGCGAGTGCAACATGGCTTAAAAGCTGGCCGATCGATTGGGCTCCTCCTTCTGTACTACCGCCTGTGGCGCTTAATTCTAAGATCACCATAACGTACGCCCCCCAGCCACCGAGGAAGGAAAGCCACCAGCGAGGGGTTAGTAGATAACCGATACCGGCCGAGAACGCCATGATAATCAAATAGACCACGATCCGGCCGCCGATGTTGCCATCGGCGAACAAGGCGAAAAAGCTGAGATAGCCAGAAACAAATATGAGAAAGATGATTCCGATCCAACGTAAAATTTTCATAAGGCAAAACCAAGTGATCGCGTCAGTGACGCAACAAACAATAAATAGAGCGATGCAATTCGATGATTATCGCTACTTGTACAATCATAATCCTAAAAGTTTTGGATTCCTATGTTTTTTATGGCTCTTAATGGAAACCGATAATGTTGACATAAAAACATAGTTATCTTGCTCCCCTCCTATGAGAAGGGGGTTGGCGGAGGTGGAATTTTAAAGAATTTCCCCTCTCCCCCAGCCTCTCTCCCTCAAGGGCGAGAGGCGCAAAACCGCTTGAATCTGTAGCTCCTTGAAACACATAAAGAGCCTTTTTTATTTAACGCCACGCGAAATAGGGCTGTTCATAATGGGCGACACGGGTATCGCGGCCGCAGAGTGCTACTTCGCGAAATTGATAAAGAATGGCACCGGTCGGGGCGGCGATCCAATTATTGCCGATCGGCATCAGCAAAACAGGGTTGTCGCTGTCCGGGATCGATTCAAGTATGGGGGCATCGGGGCGTAAAAACTCTTGGCAAGGGATACGGTGGATCGATTCAACCTCGGCCGGATTACGGACCATCTTAGCACCCGTGCCCCCCCAGACCACAATCGGGGTCATGATAAAGCCGGAGCGGGTACGAAAATCATCGAGACGGCCGATGATTCGATCTGGATCTAATTGCAGCCCGACCTCCTCTTGCAGTTCACGTAGTGCGGTTTGTTCGGCCGTTTCGCCAGTGTCGATCCGGCCGCCGGGCAGAGCCCATTGTCCGGCATGTTTTTTCAATTGAAATGAGCGGCGCGTTAAGATCAGGCTTGCTTGGTCGGGTGCAGGTTGGGTCAAGTTATAGGTGTTCGGTGGGGTTTGGGAATCGACAATGGTGAGGGCGACGGCGGCACAACGGCCGGAGGCGGGATCGAAGATGTTGGGGGTGAATTGATTGAGGTTGTGGGTAAGGTGTTGGCGGAGGGTGTTGTTACAGGTTAGGTTGATCATAAAAAATTGTAAATGGTAAATGGCCAATAGCCAATGGTAAATGAGTGCCCCGTCCTACAATAAGTTGACACAAATATTTACCATTGACCAATGTTTCTAGATTACGTTTATCGATCACGGCGAAGGGGGATTTATGCTTAGCTATTTTCGTTCTCATCTCTTGAGATTCTGGGTGATCTTCTTTACATTTGGATCACAACTTTTTCTGAATGATAGTCATCGTGGCCATATTTTCTCCCCCTCACCGCTTTCCTACATACGCCACCGCAATCCCATCCCGTCGACACGCCACCAACAGCTCTAAATGCTCCTGCAACGAAGCATTCCCTGTATTATGTTGTAGTAACAAACGCAACACCATCTCTCCATGTTCGCTCACCAGTAGCTCTTCATGCACCGTCAACAACGCTTCCGAAACAGGCCAATTGGGCGCTTGCATCCAGCGTACAAGCAAATTTTCCACCTGCGCCAAATCAACTTGATCCTCACCTAGAGAAGCACGAAGCTCCGCATAAGCGGCGACGGCACCGATCTCGCGAGCCCGTTTATGCACCATCATATGCTGCTGTAAGCGATCATCGTCTTGCTTCTCCGCCACCCGCGCCAGCAAAATACCGGCCGCTTCATCAGTCAACAACTCAGCCTCATTGACCAACAAAAAGTGCTCAGACGCCTGCCAATCCTCTTGGGCACACCACTCATCCACTTTAGCCAGCAAAGGCAATACAGCCTCTGCCTCATCTTGAATAAGCTGATCTTCCGCAATCAACGTCTGAAGTTGCGCGGTCGACTGTTGGCGCATCTCGCGTAAATCCGTCAATCGCGCCGTCATTTGCTCGATAGGCTCCGATCCATTACCAGACTGAAAAGTCGCCTGCATCGCCTCCTCTTCGATCAGATCAAGTTCCGCATCACCGAGTAACAAACACAAACGGCGCATCGCTATCCGGCTCTGCAAATTAGCAAACAATTGAAAATAGAATTGTGCCGGATCAGCTCCATACAAACGGCCGAAATCACGCAAAATCGGCACCCGCGACGGCAGAGAAGCTCCCCTCACCTCGCGCGATTCAAGCAACGCAATCGCCTCATTCGACAACAACACATCGCGATATTCCAAAACAAGCAAAAGTGCCGCATCACTATCATTCACGGCCGTAAATTCATCCAACAATCGGTTCAAATCAAAATCACTCATACCCCAAATCCTAAGCCCAAACCGACAAACAAACAACCTTGTGAGATAGGGACGGAGGATAGGGATAGGGAGGAGTCGCCCATAATCAATGTTTCTCATCCTCTAAATCCCACCGCCTCCAACACAACCGTTAGCTACATCACCTTCAACTCCACCTCTCTACTCTGCCTCTCTACTCTCTACTCTCTACTCTCTACTCTGTCTCTCTACTCTCTACTCTGTCTCTCTACTCTGTCTCTCTACTCTCTACTCTCTACTCTCTCCCCCACATCTGAACTCTGTCGAAACCGGTTGCCCAAACCAAATCCCCCCTTGTATAGTTCTAATCATGTCAAAAACCCAAGAAAACACGGTGGCCGTGCAATTTAAATGGTCGCGCATGATACAGCTCTGTAGCTTCCAGCTCGGCTCCGCGATGGGGGATATTTTGGTTACTAGCATCTGGAATCGCTTTATGATTTCCGGCTTGGGCATTCCCGCTTGGCCGGTCGGCCTGCTCATCGCCCTCCGTTACTTGCTTTCCCCGCTCAGCTTGTGGGCCGGACACCGTTCAGACACAACTAAATTCTTGGGCTTTTACCGGACCAGCTATATCTGGTTCGGCCGTGGCATGATCGTTTTCTCCTTCCCATTTCTTTCACTCAGTTTGGCCCGATTATCGGCCGATCAAAGCGATATTTGGGGCTGGGGTGCGGCTATCGTTTGTTTTCTTTTATATGGTACCGGCACCTTGCTTTCTGGCAGCCCCTTCCTTGCCCTCGTACGAGATTCCGCTCCAAAAGCACAACAGGGGCTCGCCATTAGTATCGCGGAAACTGCGCTCATCATCTTTTTCGTCATCACCGGCATCACCATGAGCTTATGGCTTCGCGACGGCTATGATTTGGTGATCTTCCACCAAATGGTCTATTTCGCCATGATCGTCGGTGGATTGTTCTGGCTTGTCGGCATCTGGGGGGTTGAAAACAACTCTATCTCACCCAAATTGCGGGATACGATGCAGAAAACGAAAAAAGAGATTAACTTTCGTGAAACGTTTAACTTGATTTGGGCCGACAACCGAACGCGACGATTTTTCATCTTCCTCTCGCTCGCGACCCTCGCGGCATGGATGCAGGATGTGATTCTAGAGCCGTTTGGAGCTGAAGTATTAGACCGGCCGATGGCTGAAACGACCCGCTTTAACAGCTATTGGCAAACTGCGACCGTTATCTTCCTTGTCGGGGTTTCGGTCTGGGGACGCAAACGGCCGCCGGAACAACAGCGTTATGTCGCCGAATGGGGACTCGCTATTATGGGGATCGGCATGGCCCTACTCGCAGCCGAAAGCTTTGCCGGTGGGGTCCGGCTGGTCGAAATCGCCCTCTTGGTCTTTGGCGCCGGATTTGGCATCTACACATTTGGCGGTCTAAGCTTGATGGCGGTCATGTCATCTGATCGAAATGCTGGTGCGTACCTCGGTTTATGGACTATCTCGATTCTCATCTTCAAAGGGCTGGGCAATTTTCTGGGTAGCTTACTGCGCGATATATTTTTAGGGATCAATTTATCTGGCGCGGCCGCCTACGGGATCACCTTCGCCATCGCCGCAATCGGTTTGTTCGCCTCGGTTTTTATCTTGCACCGCCTAGATGTCGTCGGCTTCGCCCTAGACACCGGCCGTGTCATCGATGTCACCGAAACCCAAGTCGTCGGTGTCGAGCTATAATGAAGAAGAACAACGTTGAGATTCAATCCCATCTTCACCCCAAATCGCAAGCGGTCAACAATACCGTCCAGCCAATAGGTACTTAAAATCGCCAGAATCTCAATCCAAAATCTAAAACCCAAAAATCCTGATACTGCCGAATTTGGTGGGATAAGCGTAAATCGTTCAAAAATAG
>WTJY01000022.1 GCA_011524645.1 Anaerolineales bacterium
GATCTAAATCACGGCACAACAATAACGATCGCATTGCCCTATGCCCAGAAAAAAAAACTAGGCTCTTAATGGAAACCAAGGAGATTGACATAAAAACATAGTTGTCTTTCTCCCCTCCGACGAGGAGGGATTGGGGGAGATGGATAAAAAGCCCATATGTCAAGTCACATCTCTTCATGGGCGCAATTCTCAATCTAAAATCGATTTTGGCTGTCAAAATTAACGTTCAGTCCCTCAGTGCCGATTTTCGCGCCACAAGCGCGAAAATCGGCACTTTTAGAATGGGTGTTTCAGCGATGAAGCCACCGAAACACCTATTTAAGGCAACGGCCGCCTACGGCGACCATAAAAAGCGATTCCTTTGGTTCAAATTGAGAATTGCAGTCTTTACTGTTTGGATGATCGTGTCCGCTCTAAATAGAGCGATCCTAACAACTTCTTGACAACTTTCGAACAGATTCACAACATCTTCTTAACAACTACAAAACAATTAGCGAGTATCATTGTTATCGATAATGTTCTATATCTATTCTGATGGCATTTCGCAATAGTAGTAATCAAGAGACCAATCAGTTTGGCTGTATAGTTGTCAAATATTCTTCAATATCTTCTTACTACAAGCCTGCTTGTGCTACACCTCTTAATTGAGTAGGAATCTTTCTCAAACTCAGATAAAGACATATTCATAATACGCGGAAATTACTCTCAATATGATAAACATATTTGAATGATCAAATAACTATGTCTACATGAGAACGTTTTTGTATAGGGCTTGAACAAGCTTCACCAACACAACCGTCCTCCACCAACACAACCTTCCTCCTCCAACACAACCTTCTTCATCCAACACAACCTTCTTCATCCAACACAACCTTCCTCCTCCAAACACATCGAATCGCGCCACGATACTGATCACTCGTCTACATCTGATCACCCTAACACAAAATAAAGCTTATTATGAAGATAAGGTAAATAGGTCGTAGGCCATTAAAAGTTCATCGGCTTAAGCAACTGAGGTTAACCGTATCACCTCAGTTGAGAATCAATACCCAAAATCATGATATGAGCTTTATTAAGCCATATCACATTATTTCCAATGTCTTCTAAATTTCCTGATCGCATAAGTTCAAGGGTGGGCAGGATTCTAGATACTTTTCCCCGAAACCGACACAAATCAGGAAACTTTGAACACAATATGCTTAGTACAGCGTCTCAAAAGTGATCTATTGTTTTTCTCCCCTCTTATGGAGTATTAATTATGAAGTTTCGTAGAATTTGGCATCCTCGGAAATTAATATCTGGCATCATAAAAACGAACTCTGATCTTAATGCCTCTAACCAACTTCGCATACAAATGACGGCCGATATCGCCCACGATTTACGCAACCCGCTATCGGTTTTGATGGGCTATCTTGAAGGGCTTAAAGATGAAGAGCTAACGGGTACACCACAGCTATTTAACATACTTTATGGAGAAGCCAAACTATTAAGCTCTTTAATACATGAGCTTCGCACCCTCTCTGTGGCCGAGACGGGAAAGTTGGCACTAAAGAAGGAGTTGATCGCCCCCAAATCATTACTTGAACGATGCGGTTTGGCCTATGTCATGAAGGCACAACAACACGGAATCGAGCTCTATGTCGAGGCTGCAAACGAGTTGCCAGAAATCGAAGTCGACTTACAACGTATGACTCAGGTACTCAACAATTTGATCGCCAATGCGTTACGCCACACCATGGAAGGTAAAATTGTTTTGTGGGCACACCAAGATGAGAATTATGTTTGTTTACATGTGTCTGATACAGGTACAGGGATTGCGTCAAAAGATTTACCCTACATATTTGACCGCTTTTATCATGTGGACAACGGCCGTGGACGAAGTAATGAGTGTGAAATCGGGTCGTCGGGTCTGGGGCTGGCGATTGCCAAAGCGATTGTATTGGCCCATGGTGGAAAAATCTCGGCTAAATCTGATCTAAATCACGGCACAACAATAACGATCGCATTGCCCTATGCCCAGAAAAAAACTAGGCTCTTATTTGAGGAAAAAGGAGGTATGTAGCTTTACCCGTATAGTTGTTATTTATTGTAACCGTTCACTCCTCCTAGCTATGGCCGGTGTCCTCACCGAGCCACAAGCAGTGCGGTGAATCAAAACTGCTGGGGGAGGTGAATAATTACTATTTATTATTTATTCACGTAATTGTTCAATAATAGTCATTTTTGTTTTGCTCCGCGACTATGAGAAAGTGGGGGAGGTGAATATAAATAAATTTTCCCCTCTCACCCAGTCCCTCACCCTTGATAGAAATGAGCGCCCAAAAAGCTACTGAATAGTTACCTATTTACAATACTTTCGCTATTTTTAGAGATCAATCATAAAAGATAGCCCTCTAAGGCAAAACGATCAGCCAAATTAAAAATGATTCAGTCCAAAAGCACAACTATTTTTGATTTGTAACTGATCAAGAGCTCTCCTTTTAATTAGAAGTGGCGAAAATCGAGTAAGCTGATTATTTTGGCGAAGGTATTGTGTTTCAATGGAGTATGAATTATGAAGTCTCGCAGAATTTGGCATCCTCGAAAATTAATATATGGCATCATATTGATGATCGCCCTAATAAGCATACCTAGCAATCATGTTCAGGGGCAAACCAGTACGTATGCTGAAGAAGGATTTGAAGAAAAAACAACCGTGACAACATTGACCGGCTCATCTATGGATGTTTACGGGATTTGGCGCGATGGGGGGAGTGGTGTTAGTCAGAAAAATAGCCGTTCACTATCTGGTGAATATAGTATGGTCATCGAAGATACACCGATGCAACCGGGGGGGCAAGTGAATGAAGATGGCGTCTATATCGACCCCAATGGATATGAAAAACCGTACTATGCATCGATCTACACAGAATCACTCGACTTTTCCGAGACCGATTCGGCCACTTTGGTTTTTAACTGGTTCATTTCGGCAAGTAGTGACTCTCACACAGTCGGTACGTTCCGTGTCCAAGTATCGAACGACAACGGGGAAACCTTTCATAACCTGTTCTCCCACGATAAACAGATCCCTGGTGGCTGGGTAGAAGAAAGGGTTTCTATTCCCGCACGATATTTATCAGCCACGACCATTCTGCGTATTAAAGGGTTTTACAATATAGATAAAACATATGAAGAACATGCTGATGGTTCTTGGTGGGATGATCAAACCAAAGTCTATTTGGATGACATGCATATTTCATATAGTGGTGGTGCCCCGAC
>WTJY01000344.1:0-1891 GCA_011524645.1 Anaerolineales bacterium
GCGCCCACGGCCGATGGCGAGCTGATCTTGCAAACCACGGCCGCGTCGACCGGACAAAAATGGGCGGTGCCGCGCGCGGCCGGCTGGTGGATCGGTCATCAAGGACAGCAAGTGACCCTGCTAGCCGATTTACAACCACTGGTCGATGTCACAGATCGGATCGGGGCGTTGGTCGCCGATTTGCCGCGTGACCGTGGGGTGCGGTTGAGTGCTTTGTTAGAAGATGTCTCGGCTGTGGCCCATTCCTTGGCGACGCTAGCGGCCGAGCCGCAACCGGCCGATATTGCGCGGCGGGTATTGGAGCGGAATGAACACCATTTGATTAGCTTGCACGGCCGTGCGGGAGCGCAAAACTACCCTCAACTGGCGGCGCTGACCCAGCACTGGCAAACCCTAATTCAAGCGGAACACAACCGGCTGGCTGACGATCCCGCCACCACCACCTTGGGAACTTACTCGGCCGGTGGGGCCTTGGATGCGAATTCGACCCTGTTTCGCGGCCGTGATGATGTCTTTCGGACCGCGCAAGAAGTCTATGCCAATCCGCAACGGGCTGAAACCTTGTTGCTGATCGGTCAGCAACGGATGGGGAAATCTTCGGCCCTTAAGCAACTCTCGGTCAAGATTCCTGATGTGCATGTGGTCTATGTCGATTGCCAAGGGGCGTTTTTTGGCGAAGGAGACACCGCGTTTGCGGCCGGATTAACGGCCGCGATTCGCCGCTGGGAGCGGCGGATGCCGGGGGGGCCCCGTTTGGCCGCGCTAAATGTAGGGGAAATTGCCGATGTGCCGCTTCTTCATCTAAATGGGTGGTTGGAAGATTTTGCGGCCGAGCTACGCTTTAAACGGGTCTTGCTCTGTTTAGATGAGTTTGACAAATTGGTGGGGATGGTGGCGACAGGGCGGTATTCGGCCGATGTATTGGCCGCGCTGCGTAGTCTTTCCCAAGCGCTTGGCTGGATGGTGTTGTATAGCGGGCAATACGAACTAGATCACCATCGGGCGGAATTTGCGCAATACCTAAAGAATGCGCGGCGGGTGCGAATTAGCTATCTTAAACCGCATGAAGCGGAATCGCTGTTGCGTGATCCGGCCCCTAATTTTCCGCTGACGTGGCAGGATGATGCGCTGGCGTTGGCATTGGAATGGACCGGTTGCCAACCGTATTTGCTCCAGCTTTTGGGGGTCGAGGTGATCAATCAAGTTAGTGTAACGGGGCAATTGATGATTACCACGGCCGAGGTCGAGGAAGCGGTCAAGCTGGCACTTG
This sequence comes from Anaerolineales bacterium, assembly GCA_011524645.1. Taxonomy (GTDB): domain Bacteria; phylum Chloroflexota; class Anaerolineae; order Promineifilales; family Promineifilaceae; genus WTJY01. Next base: position 1,271 of record WTJY01000344.1, read on the forward strand.
ATAGCGGTCAATCTTATTTTCTGAGCTTGGAGGGGGCGTTTGATGAGGCGACCAATGAGGTGTTGCGCTCGCTTGCGCGTGGCGATGTGCCTGATGAACCGGCGATTTTACGCCGTTTGGTTGATCAAGATTATCTCGATGATGAACAGTGGCATTTCCGTGTTCCGTTGCTGCGCGAATGGTGGTCACGGCCGTCGTTGTAAGTTGCGCTGGGGGGAGCGATTTAATTGTCTCGTTCTAGTGGGGAGACAAGCGGGTTGCTCGATTTAAGCGCGATTCCAAGGGATTTTCCCTGTTTGTCCATCTGTTTCAACAAATAAGATTTTAGTTATTGAACAAGGCAAATCGAACATCAATTTTCGCCATAAGCGTAGGGGCTGCGGCGGCCGGGGAACGATTTTCCAACATCGCAGAACCCTGTGTCAACCGGCCGTCCTGCCCGCAGTCTATCCAATTGGCAAACCTGCGGGCAGGATGGCTGGAATTAGGCTAGATTCTGACAAAAAAGTGAAAATCGTGGCCAGCCACCCGGCCCCTACGAAATTTGTGCCAAAAATCTGGACCTTTTGGCAAACCTGCGGGCAGGATGGCTGGAATTAGGCTAGATTCTGACAAAAAAGT
>WTJY01000344.1:1991-3251 GCA_011524645.1 Anaerolineales bacterium
AATCGTGGCCAGCCACCCGGCCCCTACGAAATTTGTGCCAAAAATCTGGACCTTTAATTGTAGACTCAGTTGACAGGCACACACGGCCGATTTATGATTACGCCCCCTGTCAGCTAGCTTGCTGATCCTTTAAATCAACCTTGTCAGGTGATTAGATGTCTGTTCGCCCCTTTCAATCTGGGCGCTAGGCACTGATCATCCCCCCTCATTAGGAGATATCTATGTATTTAGTGACTGGTGCGACCGGACATCTCGGCAATACACTGATTCGCCACCTTATGCAGCATGAGCCTAACTGCAAAATCAGAGCCTTGGTTTTGCCCAATTCTGATCGCTCATCTTTAGATGGATTGCCTGTAGAAATGATAGAGGGAAACGTTTTAGACCCCGCTTCTCTTGACCGTGCCATGCAGGGGGTTGAGATCGTTTTTCATTTGGCGGCGATCATTTCGATTGTGACCTATCAAGACGATATGACGGAACGGGTGAATGTGCAAGGGGCGGAAAATGTAGCCAAAGCGGCTTTGCGAGCGGGGGTACGTCGTATGGTTCATGTCGCTTCGATTCATATCTTTGAGCGGCTTGAAACCGGTAAAATTGATGAAACGGCCCCGCTCGTGATCAAAGAAACGGCCGCTGGGACGTACGATTACACCAAAGCGGAAGGGGTGCGCCGCTTGTATCGGCTTATCGAAGAAGGATTGGATGTCACCATTGTGTGTCCAACCGGTGTGATCGGCCCCAATGATTACTTGGGTGCTTCGATGGGTAATGCGTTTCATCGATTTTTAGGCGAGGGGCGCGCGGTGTTGATCCACGGCCGGTATAACTGGGTTGATGTGCGTGATGTAGCCAAATCGACCTATGCTGCGGCATCGCACGGCCGGACCGGAGAGCTTTATATTCTGGGTGGGCATGCGATAGGGATGGACGGGTTTGCGGACTATGTGTCCGAAGTGTTACAGCGGCCGGTCGAAATGGTTTTTTTGCCTGATTTTATCGCTTGGCCAATGGCTTATACGCTCGATTTTCTCACTTGGGTGCTCAACGTAAAACCCTCTATGACTCCTTACTCGATTCGTACCTTGCGTGATAATATCGATTTTGACTATAGCAAGGCGATTAATGAGCTTGGGCATAGCCCACGGCCGGCACAGGAAACGGTAACCGATATGGTGCATTGGTATCAGAGGGATGAGAATTAAGCTGATACTGCCGAATTTGGTGGGATAAGTGTAAATCGTTCAAAAATAGTCGATT
>WTJY01000108.1 GCA_011524645.1 Anaerolineales bacterium
CTTGTTCAGAATTTTTAGTTATGTTAACTTTTCTGACAGGTTGTTCGTGCACCCAATGTAATCTACATAGTTAAAGCGATTCACACCGTCTAAATCATAGTTCGATCTTTGCGTCACGAATTAGAATCTCACCTCGCTTAACTTTCTCTAAAGATGTACAGCAAAAAACTAAACCCACTACCGATCCTATGCTACATTCTATATTGTAGTACCCAAAGAATTTCACCTCATTACTCACTCACCAAGGAGATTGTGAATGCTACGTCGCATAGAGCAACCATTTTTTTATCCGCTCATTTATTTGGCCCTCTTCGCCCTGTTCATCACTGGATGTATTACCATTAATGTGCCTGGAGCCGTAGAGCCTGATCCTGCAGAGCCCCAACCTGCCGGAGAAAGCCAACCGGAATACCGCTATGATAATTTTCCGGATCCTAGCAATCTAAGTAACTCGGTTGCAGAATTTCGCGCCATTTCTAAATGGTCGCAAACCGAATTAAGCTACTATTTTATTAATGATACGGAGCGCTTGGGGGTCGAAGAACAACGCCAGTTGATTCGTGAAGCGTTTGACACGTGGGCGGCCGTTTCTCCGCTTACTTTTATAGAAACTGCTGATCGTGATTCGGCCGATATGGAAATCGGTTGGGCCACCGGCAATCATGGGGACGGTGATGCCTTTGATGGTCCCGGCGGTGTCTTGGCCCATGCCACATTTCCCAACCCGTACACGAGAAGTAGCGTCTACCTCCATTTTGATGACGATGAACGTTGGCTTAACAGTGAATCACGCGATGTCGATCTCAAGACGGTCGCTATTCATGAAATCGGCCATGCCCTCGGTTTGGGCCACAGTCGCGACCCTAACGCCATCATGTTCGCCTCTTACCAAGGGGCTGACCGCACCCTCGGCGAAGATGATATTCGCGGTATTCAAGCACTATACGGGGTCAATGTTGCCAGCAACCCCGCACCCGAAGCCCCACCATCGGTCGAGGAAACCCCGCCACCAGTAACCAATCGAGACAGCGACAATGATGGTCTCTCCGATGCGGAAGAAATATTGGCGACCGGCACCGATCCAGAAAATGCAGACACCGATGGTGACGGTCTTGGCGACGGTCTAGAGGTGCTTTATCGCCTTAACCCTCTTAACCCCGATATGGACCGTGATGGGGTGAGCGATGGGGATGAGGTACGTAACGGGACCGATCCAACCTTTGCTGACCAACAAATCGAAGCTTCTCCAGAGTTAGTCGCTGAAATCCAAGAGTTCTTGACCAAGGCGATCAATCTCGAAATCGAAACCTTCTATACCGGCAACGCCAACTTAGCGGCCGATATCTTCGCCGGTGACGTATTACAAGCGATTCAGGATCAAGTTCAATCGCTGAATCAGCAAGACCTCGCCCAAATTTCGACTTTTGATTACTACAACAGCTATCTGCATGATGTTCGTGTGGTCAGCGAAGAGCAAATCGATGTTGATACGTGTGAAGTGTGGACCACAACTATCTACCGGCGCAGTACCGGTACCGCTCTCCAAGCGGAAGAGCCACAACTCTTACCCCAAACGCTGACACTACAAAAGCTAAGCAATGGGTGGTTTATCACGGCCGTTGAATTTTACGACGCCCCCGCATTCTGTGAATAAACCATCAATTGCCCCCAATTTCAAAATTGGGGGTTGACAAATTTCTGGTACATGGTATTATTTTTCTGTGTGTAGGCTCCCTCTGAGGTGGTCGGTTCAACGCCCGTTGTTCCGCCACCTATTTTTTTACCTATTTGCCGATTGCCCCGCTCAAGCTTGCAACCCATTTGCGAGACTGTTAGAATCCGTGAGTGAAATATTTCACATATCGATAAAATCAGATGGAAATACACTTCACCAACATAAATCTTGAAACACTGCAGGTAACACATGAGCAACTCACTGGTCGCCATGCCAGCCATTCCAGATATTGTCATCGGCCGTTTACCCCTTTACTTACGCGCCCTTATCTATATGAAAAACCAAGGCCAGCTCACGACCTCGTCGAACGAACTCGGCCGTCGTTTAGGCATGAGTTCCGCCCAGATTCGTAAAGATTTGTCCCATTTCGGCGAATTTGGGAAACAAGGTACCGGTTATCATATTAACTATCTGGTTGACCAGCTCCGCCAAATCCTAAAGCTTGACCAAGAATGGCGGGTCGCCGTTATTGGGGCCGGTTTCCTCGGACATGCCTTGGCTAATTACAATGGGTTTATCCATCGCGGGTTTCATATTAGCTGGATTTTCGATAGTGATATTACCAAAGTGGGTGAAGATATGGGCGGGGTTGTCGTACAGCCGATGGATGAGCTTGAAGAAACGATCGCTCGTGAAGGCACACAAATCGCCTTGCTTGCGGTTCCGGCCGAGCGTGCCCAAGCGGTTACCGACCGTTTGGTCAAAACGGGCGTACAAGCGATTCTTAATTACGCACCGATCAATCTCACCGTGCCACCAGACGTACAAGTCGGTTATAGCGACCCTGTTGTGCAGCTCCAACATATGACCTATTATTTAGACGCAAGCCGATCTTAAAGGCCAAGATTGAGTCCCCATAAATTGATACCGAAAGCGAAAAGGCCATGAAAAAATCATGGCCTTTTTTTATACATTCTAATGTTTAAGCTAGGTGGCTTAGGCGACGGCCGCTTCTTCTTCACTTTCAAGCGGTAGGAATGTGATTTCTAACACCCCATCAGCCAACGCACCACCACCGGTCCGCCGCTTCGCCAACACGGTCGGCAAAATCATTTCCCGCTTAAAATTACCGATAGTGATAAACATTTCATCACCACGTTTGCGCAGTTTTACATCTTTGCCGGTCACAAACGGGAGTGGCATACGCATCAAGAAACCACCATCGGGCTGCTCGATAATTTCATGAACCTTTCCTTCGTAGAAAATCTTGCCAGGGTCTTCATCACCAAAGCAATCTTGAGCCAAGCGAGAAAGCATTTCGAGTCCCACCACTTCTTCTGCGTAATACGGTGCTTCCCAGATCGGCAAGGGGGTAAAATTATCGTTGATCATCCCCAAATATTTTTGCTGGGTTTCATATTTCTTCTGATAAAAATCCCCTTGTGCATCATCGGCCGCCATCACGCGGTTCACCACCACACTATCAACCGGATACCCGAACAAGCCTAAATAGCTAACCGCCCGTTCCGCTTCACGCATGACCATTTTTTCCGGTTGTAACACCACACGATAGCTGCTAATTTCCGGATCACTCAGGGTTTCGCGCAGTTCTTCTGTCGCTTTTTGTAAGGTGTAAACCGTATCCAAAAGCTCCGATGGGGCTTTGAGCAAGCGACTGGCAAATGGCTTGATCGCTTTGATCACGCCACGCTCGAAGCGTGATAAGTGGGTTGCATACCAGCTAAATGTGTCCGGCATTGTCAGTAACCGAATCGTTTCGCCGGTTGGCGCGGCATCGATAATGACGCGATCGAAGTTGTTTTCTTTGGCTTGTTTATTGATATGGAGCAAGCAAACCACTTCGTCCATGCCGGGAAACGAAGAAAGCTCGTCGGCTACCACGCGGCTAAGCCCACGCCCGGCGATCATATTCGAGGTGAAGTCTTGCAATTTACCCCAATTTTTCTGCAAATCAGCGACGACGCTAATCTCTTGGGCCCATAGGTTTTCCGCGACTTGTACCGGCTCATCGCTCAATGGCATATCGAGTGAATCGGCTAAACTGTGAGCGATATCGGTGCTAGCAACAAGGGTACGATAGCCCAACTGGGCGCAACGTAATGCGGTGGCTGCGGCCGTAGTTGTTTTACCGACACCACCTTTGCCTAGATACAAAATAATCCGCATTTGGTTTCTCCAAAGACCAACGGCCGGATCGGCCGTCGATCACTAATTTAAGCGTTCGAACACCAAAAGCTACGCGTCATACACAGTAACCGTCGGTGTCGTGGGTTGTGTGTTCAGTCTACCCACTATTTTTGACATCATGCGTCATTACGTAACTGTATTGTGCGCAGTTGCGGATCGTTGGTCAAGTTTAGGGATTACATAGGGGGAAATCAGGAGAAAAAACTGATACTGCCGAATTTGGTGGGATACGCATAAATCGTTCAAAAATTACAGGGCTGTCATCCCCGCGTAGGCGGGGATCCACCGCTCAAACAGAATTGGATTCCCACCTTCGTGGGAATGACAACCATTAATTGATCAACTCCCACCAAATCCGACAGGAGTAGAGAAAAATAGTGTAGTTCCCCTGTTGTCGCATACATATTAGGAGTCTATCAAATTGGGTGTGGGCTGTGGTTAAACCCAGCTTAACATACCTTAAATGTAGGTTAATTGAATGACGAATGACGGCAATTTAAACCAACGGCCACGGGTAGGGTCGGCCGGGGCCAGGTTCGGGAAAAATCGGTTGGTTTAGGAGCTTCGCTAGGCGATTTTGCATCGCTTGCAATTCTCTGCGACTGAGTAGCTCTTGCAGTTGCGGCAACAGCTCGCTGCCGGAAGCTAGTTCCATTTGCAACGCTTCCATCCGGCCGACCCAATCGGCCTCGAACGGTTCGCCGACATAGTCCCAAATCACCGTGCGCAATTTCGGTTCATCGTGAAAAGCGATCCCGTGATCGATCGCCCATAAACGGCCGTCCGTTCCCACAATCACATGCCCCCCTTTACGATCCGCATTGTTAATAATCAGATCGAGCAACGCCACCAAGCGCAAATCAGCGCCGTAATCATCCCGAAAGGTGAAAAAATTTTCTTCAGGATCATGATCAATGAAAAACTGGACCGACCCCCATCCTTGCGGTCCTTCGCGCAATATTGTGGGGGGAATCACATCCCATTTCAACCAATCGCTCACCAGATAGGCGGCTCGTTCACGTGAGCAAAGGGTCCCCGTCGGAAAGTCCCATAGTGGCTGTTCTCCCTCGCGCGGTTTATACACCGCCTCCATTTCTACCCCTTCATGGGTCATCGTCACAATAAATGTATAGTTCGACCCCCACGGTACATATCCATCCATGTGGATTTCACCCGCCTGCAAATGTTGCAAAATTTCTGTGACTGATCGTGATTCATCCATAAGAGAGCAAATGATGAAACATGAAGGATAAAATTATGCTGACCATTTCATACTTCATACTTCCTACTTCATATTTCATACTTCCTACTTTTGTTAATGTAAATGTCCATTGCGACGCGGACAAAAATGGCCGCTTCGGTCAACCGCTTCACCACAGTTTCCGCAAATCGGCCGTCCCGCTTTTACCACACTTTGAATATGAGGAATCAGCGCTTGGATTTGCTCTTTTGAAGCCCAAAAGCTTACGACGTCAGACTCATCTTCTTCATCAACCAATTCGTAGGCCACCACCACGATACGATGAACCTCTTCGCTATAACCGAGATTGAGATTGCCAACCCGAAACATCGGTTCGAGCGGTTCACGCAGGCGATGATCCCCCATCCACGCATCAGTTTGTGGCTCCGGCCGGCCGGGGGCCGCCTGCTCTAGATCATTCAACAAATAATCAAGGCTTGAAGCTAACATAACGGCATGTTGTTTTTCAATTGTTAGCGTGACAATGTCACGGCTATGGCTACCTTGCAAATAAAATGTGCGGTTTCCCGGCTCACCAACTGTGCCGATGGTGATATGACTTACCGGATTGAGTTCTATATGTCGAGGCATATCCTATTAACTGTCCTTTTTAGAATCTGGTGAAGAAGATGTTGTGACCGATTCGGCCGATTGCTTCCCCTCATTGTGTTCATTTTTAGATTTTGATGGCGTTGGCGCGGTAAGTGGGCCGGTATCATTAATCCGTGCCACACGAACACCACCATTATCCATTAACATCAGCACACTGATTGATGCCGGTGAAACGATGATACGTTGAAACAGATCGGTATGAACACCTAAATAATGGGCCAAAACAAGTTTGATTAAATCGGCATGAGAGCAGACCACAATCATTTCCTCTTTGTGATTCTGTGCCAGCTCTTCAACTGCTTGAATCGCCCGAAATTGCACTTCGCGTAACGCTTCCCCTTCAGGAAAACGCATCCGGCTCGGGTAATGTTGTACCGTTTTCCATTCCGGCAATTTGGCTAGCTCTGCGATTTTCGCTCCTTCCCAATCTCCATACCGGACTTCCCCCACGGCCGGTAGCTCGATCAATTCAAGCTGGTGGGGTTGTGCCAAATAGGTGGCTGTTTCGACACACCGCTTCACTGGGCTGGTATAAATCGCCTTGATCGGCAAATGAGACAATCGCTCGGCAGCATCGGCCGCCTGCTTTTTCCCATTTTCATTGAGATGAACCCCTTCAATCCAACCTGCTAAGCGATGCTCACGCACCCATTCATTTTCACCGTGACGAACCAATAAAATCATTGCCATAGGGATGATAATAGCATAAGAGGGTCGATGTCGGAATGGCTGTTTACTAATCGTGAAGGAGAGAGAAGAGAGAAGAGAGACAGAGGGGGTTCGCCGGTTTAGGTTGGTTTGCGAAACCGATATTTCATTTGTTCCTCGTCGTTCTTACCTCGTCATTCGTTTCGCTGGCCAATAGCAATTCTGTTAGCGGATACCATGTATCACGTGCTTGCCCGATGAGGTAAATCGAGCCGGTGACAAATACCAAATCTTCGGCCGTGGCCAATTGTCTTGCGATGTGAATCGCCTGCTTTAAATCGGGTTCAACTGTAAGTGGAACAGTCTCGTCTACATCCCGAATCATTTGGGCGACCGTTTCTGGCGGGTTTACTGATTTGCCGATCAAGTTCGGCTGGCTGACAACGATGTGTCGGCAATGAGGGACCAGATGGGCCAACATTTGGCTTAAATCTTTGGTGGCCAGCCCGCCAACCAGACCGATTATATTCTTTTCCGGATAGCGTTGGCGCAAGCTCTGCACGGCCGCTACCATTTTATGCGGGTTATGAGCCCCATCGATCAGCACCAATTTTTCGTCCGGCATGATTTCCATCCGGCCGGGATAGGTCATTTTGGCAAAAGCGGCAAAGCTGGACTCTGGAATCGGGTCATCTAGGGCGATATCGACGGCCGTGATCGCCAATGCAGCATTCACCAGTTGATAATGGCCCACCGCCCCGATCTGTACATCTTGATAGATCCGTTTCGGTGTTCGGACTGTGATCCGATCCACGGCCGTGACCTCGAAATCAAACTCAAGCCCTAAACGATACAGGGGGGCTCCCTTTTCGGCCGCTTCCCGCACAAAAACCTCAACCAGTTCCGGCTCCGTCACTCCGATCACGGCCGGAATATTCGGCTTGATAATACCCGCTTTATGCCATGCGATATCCTGCAATGTCGGCCCGAGATTGCGCACATGATCAAAGGCGATATTGGTGATAACCGACACTTGGGGGGTAACCCACACAGTGGGATCAAAACGGCCGCCCAGACCGGTTTCGACAATACCCCATTCCACCTGCCGTTTCGCCATCCACCAAAAGGTCAACCAAACCCAAGCTTCTCCATATTTCACTTGTGGATAGTGGTCTTGCGATGCTTGCCAACCGCGATGCAATCGGTCGAAGTCATGAAAAAGCTCAACACAATAAGAAGGCTTTTCCCAACGGCCGTCATAGACCAACTTTTCAGTGGGGGATTGCAAAAATGGGCTGGTGTGATGTGCCGTCTTGTAGCCCGCTTCTTTGAGCAAATCGGTGATCATCATTGTCACCGACCCTTTACCGCTAGTCCCTGCGACATGAATCGCAGGGAACTGTTGTTCAGGATTGCCGCAATAGTCGAGAAAGCTTTTCACTCGCGCCAACGCTTCAACTTTTCGGGCCATTCGTTCTTCGGCCGTACGTTCGATCGGGATACCCACACGATCTTGGATCAGTGAATCGAAAAACCATTGATACGCTTGCTGGAATGCATCAACCGCTTCAGCGGCCGAAAATGAATCGGGTAGTTGGGGGGGATGGGGGGCAACATCAATCATAAAAGGTCCTAATTTCTCGCTTCTTCCAACTCGTGTAATAGATCGCGTGATGAATACCAATACTCTCGTGCATCACCGGCTAAATAGAGTGATCCGGTGATCCAAACGATGTCTTCTGGCTGGGCCATTTCGAGCGCGACTTCGACCGCGTCGAGCGGTTTGGTCACCACCTCGACTCGTTTGTTCCCATCGATTTCCCGCACTTGTGTCGCCAAATCTTCGGCCGGAACCGCTTCCCACAACCCTTTTATGCCAAATGAGGTGGTAATCAATAAATCACTATGAGCCAAGACAGGGGGCAAAATATCGGCCGCATCTTTGCCCGCTTTCAACCCCATAACCGTAATCACTTTTTGCTCGGCCGTGGTGTCCGCCATCAGTTGGGCTGCGCCACGCATCTTGTCAGGATTATGGGCTCCGTCGAGCAACACAAGCGGCCGTTCTTGCATCACTTCCATGCGTGCCGCAATGCGCGTTTCAGTCAAGCCGGTCCGAATCGCCTCGTCGCTCACGGCCGGATCAAACTGAGTAACCGCCATCACCGCTAAAACCGCGTTGAGCTTTTGGAAATCACCGCTAAGGGCCACAGAGACATTTTCTAGCGTTCTTTTTGGCAAGGTCATATTTACTTTTCCGGACATGCCATCCGTTATATGAAAATCCTCCCCTAACTGGAACAAAAGTGCTTCTACTTCATCACATCGCTCTTCGACCAAAGCCTGAACCGAAGGCTGGGTACAACCACTAATAACCTTTTGCCAAAGTTTAATAATCCCCCGCTTGTCCATCACAATTTCTTCTACAGTATCACCCAAAATCGCAGTGTGATCTAAACCGACATTGGTCAAAACAGAAACTTCGGCCGGTATCACATTGGTTGCATCTCGCGTTCCCCCCAGCCCGACTTCAATAACCGCGACATCCACCTCTTCTTGGGCGAAGTAGAGAAACGACATGGCGATTTGGGCTTCGAAGTAGCTGGGAGCCCCCCATGGTGAAGTTTTTGCTACTTCGGCCACGGCCGGTTTCATCGCTTGCCAAACTTCGATCAGGCGTGAGGTCGGGGCGAAACGGCCGTTGATCCAATGCCGTTCGTTCAGCACTTGGATATTGGGAGATTGGTGTAGTCCGGTTTTATACCCGGCCGACTGCAAAATCTTGGCGATCATCATTGTGGTGGACCCTTTGCCACTGGTCCCCCCCACATGAATCGACCGGTATTTATGATGTGGGTTATCGAGCAACGCCAACAGCTGTGTAATCCGTTCTAAACGCAAATTTATTTCCGCACTAAACCGAGTTTGCCCGATCAACTCATTTAGCTCTTCTTGAAGCCATTGATACGCTTCCCAAACCTCATCTTTTGTCATCGCCATACATCCTCCACTCGGCCGATCTAAGCCAACACAAATCTTAAAAAACTAAAGTGTAGCACCCCAATTTCAACAAAACGACCCCACACAAATGTAGTTTTTGCACCAAGTTTGTAAGATGTGCCCTGTAAATTGAGCAGGATAGTACAATGTCTTCCCCTAAATCACCCGACATGCGACGCGATTTCGCCAATCGTGATGAACTCATCGCCTATTTGACCGAGCAATTCCCTCACGCCGCAATTATTTCTGATGAAATTAGTGAGATGCGTGGCGGCCGTGTGGCCGCCGAAGAGCGACTAGCCAAAATCGACCCACTGACCTACAAAGAAACACGCAATCATCTGGACGGCCGTGTTACTCGCCTTTCCCCGTACATCCGTCACAACATCATCAGTTTGTCAGAAGTAAGAACCCACGCTTTGCAACAAGCGAAAAAGCGAGATCATGCCGATAAATTAATCCAAGAGCTGGCTTGGCGTGATTATTTTCAACGCGCCTATGAAGAATATGGGGACCGTATTTGGGAAGATATCGAGCCATATAAAACCGGCTGGACGGCCGAGCAATACAGCAAAAAGTTGCCCGATGACATTCGTGAAGGTCGTACCGGCACCCCGATGGATCAATTTATCCATGAATTATATGAAACCGGATATCTGCATAATCACGCCCGTATGTGGCTCGCCGCGTATATCATTCATTGGCGGCGCATTTGTTGGCAAACCGGTGCCCGCTGGTTTCTCATCCATTTGCTAGATGGGGATCCCGCTAGCAATAATTTGTCATGGCAGTGGGTAGCCAGCACTTTTAGTAGCAAGCCCTATTTCTATAATTTGCGGAATCTGCGCAAATTTGGCGTTGATTTACAGGGGTATGACCTAATCCCATTCGAAGGGAGTTATGAGGAAATCGAGCGTAGGTTGTTCCCCCATAAGCCCCCCAGTGAGCCACCACAAAATCGACGTGGCAAAAAAGGGCGCGGGAAAAATCGTCGGTATCATCAAAATTAGATCATTCCATAACGAGAGGAAATAAACGTGGCCAAGACCCTAAGGGTTTCAGTTGAAACCAACCAAGCACGGCTCGCATTCAAAACCCTTAGGGTCTGGAATCGCAGAACCTACATGAACCGCTCAGGTAAACAACTGGAAAATCCTACCGCTTGTGCAAGATTGTTAAAATTGGAAAGATCGGGCAAAATGAATGACGGCCGGATCACAGAGCGCGCCTCGCAAATATTTCCACATTCTTTTTGCCCCTACACGGGGATTTACGCAATGAATGACGAATCGCAGAACCCATTCGTCATTCGTCATTCGTCAAAACCGATGATCTTCATGCCAGCGGTGCTGGCAACGGCCGCATGTATACCAATTGGTGTAGGTTGATTCCAACTGGGGGGACTGTCGTTTTTCCTCTTCGCTCGAAGCGCGAGGGGTAATCGATTGCCAACGGCCGCATTCGGGACAACAAACCAACCATTCTTTATGATCGGCCGCTTGATCATCCAAACTGGGCCCTTCAACATGGGGAAGAAAAACGGTGTAGACCACGACGGCAATCGCCAATAGCACCACACCGGCTATAAACCAAAATGTACTCGTCATAATGGTGTAGGCTACCTTGCTTAGCATAGAATCAAATTAATCTAATTTCCCTAAAACAAAGCGGCGTGCCGTTTCGGCCAGAACGGCCGTGCCGATCGGCAAGACCGACAATTCGTACAAGCCTCCCATCGCCTTAGCCAGTTTAAAAGCGTTTTCTGTTTCCGCCCACAGTTTTTCGCGTACATCTGGATCAAAAGAACGAATCGTCCCATTGACATAAACTTCGGCCGGAATGACATTTTGTGCCGCGCCCGCCTGTACCGCCCCGATGCTCAAGACATTGGTCGCTAACAGGTTAATATATCGCGCAGGAATCGCTTGTGCTTGTTTATATATACTAAAATACTCCTGCTTGTTTCCCGAAAATCACTCAAAAAAATACCGCAATGCGGAGCCGACATGTGCTTGCCACAGCCCCCAACTATGCCCTTCCGGATATTCTGCATAACGGTGTTCAATACCTGCCCGCTGTAGGGCCTGATCAAATTGGCGATTGAGCTCTAAAATATTGATTTGCCCATCGTTTGATCCGATCGCAGTTTCGTAGCTCCCTACAACCAGATGATAACGGGTCGCTTCCCCTTCTTGTAGCGTCAGTAATTGCAGCTGTTCCTCTGTCAACCAGCCGGAGTGGGATGCCGCTAAGCCGAAAACATCGGGGCGGGTCAGAGTTGCATGTAGCGCGATACGGCCGCCTAAATCGGAACCGAGTACGGCTGTTTGCTCGGCCGTTTCTCCCGCCCCATACATACGTTGCACAAAAGGGGTCAGCTCGTCCGCCAAAAATTTGACATAATCATCATTATTGTCATATTCGACATAGCGATTAACAGGGGGGATAAAAACCGCGACCAGCGGCTGTATATCGCCGTTCGCGATTAAACGATCAAGTAAATCGGCCGTATCGATTAAATTGAGATAATCGCTTCCATCTTGGAAATAGACGACCGGCCGTGCGCTTTCTGTTTCTGCAACAGGGGCATAAACGACAATCGTTCGTGTTTGTGCCAACGCCTCACTTTCAATCGTATGGGTGGTTAAAGACCCTTTTTCCGCTTCCGACAATCCCACCCCGTCAAGCTCTGCTGGCCGCTCATAAGCGGGCATCTGCAAGACTGACCGCACCCCATGCTGGGTCGTGATTTGTCGTGGATTCAACCGATCAAGCGTGATTCGCGCCGCATCGATAATTAACACATAGTCGAGTCGCGCGGCCGTTTCGGCCGGTAAAACGACATACCACAGATCGGTTTCGTCGATATGGGTGAACGGAAGTGATTGATCTGTAATCCAATTATTCATATCCCCATGTAAATGGACCGAACGGGCCGCCCCTTGCCAAATAAAAATCGCTTGTTTTTCATCGACTACCGGTGCTTGCTCGATAGAAATCATGTATTGATTAACCAGTGCTTGACGATCCGCTAAACGGCTTGCTTCGAGCTCGCTCACCAGCGCGAGAAAACCGGTCGTCGAATCGGGAATCGCCGGTTCTGGGCTAGCGGGCGGCTCGGCCGTTGCGGTCGGGACCGGTGGCGGGGTCGAGGTGGCGACTAATTTCAACAGCTCCGTGGGGGCGGTCCCTGTACACGCGGATAAGATCAGACTGACCAAAAAGAAGGCTAGGATGCGAGATTCTAAAGGTTTCATTGCTCGCTATTTTAACGTGACCTAGAATGGGTGCATCCTGTTTTAACAAACCGACTCAATTCAAAAATATGCTATTTCTCGATACCCTTCAAGCCAACTGCCAGCGACTGCCTGACAAGGTCGCAATCGAATTTATCGTTCATGGAACGAGTGAAACAGTCACTTACGGCCAGCTCGAAACAGCCGTGCAACGCACGATGGGTCACCTACAACAGCTCGGCGTCCAGCCGGGAGACCGTGTCGCCGTCCAGCTCCCCAAATGCATTCCTTTTATCTATCTGCATCTCGCCATTATGCGACTTGGAGCGGTCCATTTGCCCCTTAATCCCGGTTACCCCACACGAGAGCTGACTTATTTTCTCAATGATTCGGGTGCAAAGCTCTTTTTCGCTCACACGGCCGCCCAAGAAAAGCTGACCCCTGTACTTGGTGACTGTCCCGCCCTCGCCCAAACGATTTGGCTCGATAGCACGACCGCCCAGTTCCAACAGCTAATCGCCACGGCCGATAGCGACAACCTGCCCCCTCTCCCTTCTGATCCAGAAACGACCGCTTTGATGATTTATACCAGTGGCACAACCGGCCGACCCAAAGGGGCTCAAACGACCCACGCCAACCTCACCGCCAATATCACCGGTTTGCACCAAGCTTGGGGTTGGCAAGAAGAGGATGTCATTTTGCACGTCCTACCGATCTTTCATGTGCACGGCTTATCGGTCGCTATGCATGGGGCGTTTCACGCCGGTGCCACGGCCGTGATGATCCCCAAATTTGAAACAGAGCTCGCCTTGGCCCTCATGGTTGAAAAGCGTTGTACCGTCTTTATGGCGGTTCCGACTATTCACAAGCGGCTTGTCGAATTTGATCGCGCGGCCGATTATGATCTAAGCCACATGCGTTTGCTTACCTCCGGTTCAGACCGCTTGCCGGACGATGTTTTTACCGCCTTTCAGACCATTTACGGCCATACCCTACTCGAACGATACGGCATGACGGAAACCGGCATGAATCTCTCGAATCCGCTCAACGGGGAACGGCGTGTCGGTGCGGTCGGTATGCCTCTTCCTCGTGTCGAAGCCCGCATCGTGAATCCCGAAGATGACACCCCACTCCCTGATGGCGAAGTCGGCGAAGTCCAAATTCGCGGCCCTCATGTCTTTAAGGGATATTGGCAAATGGCGGAAAAAACGGCCGATTCATTCTCCGCCGATGGCTGGCTCCGTACCGGCGATCTCGGTCTGCGTGAAGCGGATGGTTATTTTACGTTAAAAGGGCGGTCTAAAGATTTAATCATCAGTGGTGGACTCAACATTTATCCCCCTGAAGTTGAATTGGTATTGGCCGATCACCCGGCCGTGCTAACCAGTGCGGTCATCGGCTGTCTCGACGACGAATGGGGTGAAAAGGTCACGGCCGTTGTCATCTTGCGTGACGGCAAAACCGCAACTGAAACAGAAATCATTGCATATTGTCGTCAACACCTTGCTAGCTACAAAATCCCGCGCCGTATTGTCTTTGCCACCGAGTTGCCACGCAACGCTCTTGGCAAAGTACAAAAAGCCAAGCTTCGTCAATCAGTGTGCTAAACAAACAGCCAATGGTAAATGGTAAATGAAGTGGCGCGTCCCCTTCATTATAGTGCCACTTGGGGCAAAGAATGAGACACCATAGGGGGCAAAAACAAAAAAGCCCATTTGCTGTCTGCAAATGGGCTTTTATATCGTTCATTAAATCAGGCTGGGATTAGCCTTCGAGTAACAATCGTTCCGGGTCTTCGATCAGTTCCTTAATCGTATACAGGAAACGAACCGCTTCGCTACCGTCTACAATACGATGATCATAGCTCAGCGCGACATACATAATCGGCCGGACTTTAATCTCGCCATCAACGACCACCGGCCGTTGTACGATATTGTGCATCCCCAAAATCCCAACTTGAGGAGCATTCAAAATCGGGGTGCTCAACATAGAGCCAAAAACACCCCCGTTGGTGATGGTAAAGGTGCCACCGACCAAGTCCGCCATGCTCAATTCGCCGTTACGCGCTTTGCCGCCATATTCGCGGATTCTCGATTCAATGCCAGAGAATGAAAGTTTGTCCGCATCCCGTACAACTGGCACAACCAGCCCTTCTTCCGCACCAACCGCAATACCGATGTCATAGTATTCTTTCAACACCATGAAATCACCATCGATCTCCGCATTGAGGCGTGGGAATTTCTTTAATGCCGCCACACAGGCCTTTACAAAGAAAGACATAAAACCGAGCTTTACACCGGTGCTTTCTAAGAATTGATCTTTGCGCCGTTTACGCAAATCCATAACGGCATGCATGTCGATTTCGTTAAAGGTGGTCAACATCGCGGCCGTTTGTTGGGCTTCGACCAACCGCTTCGCGATGGTACGGCGGCGACGAGACATCTTTTCCCGTACTTCCCCACGTGGTTCGTCAAATAGCTTGATCGGCGCGCTTGCGGCGGCCGGTGCTGGGGTCGCAACCGGCGCAGGTGTCGGCGCTACGGCCGCTGGAGCCGCTCCCGCATTCAAGTAGTTTGCCACATCATCTTTGGTGATTTTGCCATCCGCGCCGCTACCGGCAACATTGGCTAAATTAACCCCTTCAGCCGCAGCCATACGGACCGCAACTGGGGTCGCGTTGCCACCGCCACTGGTCACAGGGGCCACTGGCGCGGGCGCTGGTGTGGGTGCGGCGGCCGGTTTTGCCGGTTCTGCGGCCGGTGCAGGGGCCGTCACGGCCGTGCCATCACCATCAATCACAGCGATCACATCACCAATGTTGACATCATCCCCTTCATTGGCGGTGATTTGGCTAATCACACCATCCGCTTCCGCTTCTACTTCAAGGTTGACCTTGTCCGTTTCGAGTTCGACAAGGACATCTCCCTTTTTTACTGCATCTCCTACGTTGACTTGCCATTCTGCGACAGTCGCTTCGACAACCGATTCACCTAGCTCAGGTACTTTTACCTCTACAGCCATGGACTATTCTCCAAATTAAAATCTATCGTTAAATTTAACGCGTTTCTACTAATTTTTGCGCTTTTCTTGAAGCACACGATCTTCATACGACATATCAAACGCATTTTTAATCAATTGCGCTTGAGCTGTCTTGTGCCATACCGAATACCCTTCGGCTGGGCTTGCATAACGGGGGCGGCCGATATACTTGAAATCAACCGGCGTACGCTTGGTGTCCCGTTTAATTGGTAAAATATCGCTAATACGGGGTTGCATAAAGCGCCAAGCACCCATGTTGCGTGGCTCTTCTTGTAACCAAATTACCTCATCAAGCTGAGTGTAGCGACTAAATAGCTTAACCAACTGCTTTTTCGCAAATGGATACAACTGCTCAACTCGAGCCACTGCAATTTGTGGATTTTGTCCCCACGCCTCATTTTGTAATAGATCGACATAGATTTTGCCTGAACACAAAATTAAACGACGTACATCGTCTGGGTTTTCAGTCACATCATCAATGACTTCTTCAAAACGGCCGTTGGCCAATTCTTCCAATGATGAATTGGCCGAAGGGTGGCGTAACAAACTCTTCGGGCTCATGACAATCAACGGGAGAGGGTCTTTTTCCAAAAGCAACGCCTGACGACGGAGCAAATGATAATATTGCGCGGCTGTGGTGCAATTAATCACGCGCATATTTTTCTCAGCTGTCATTTGCAAAAAGCGCTCCAATCGGGCAGATGAATGATCCGGTCCTGATCCTTCATGCCCATGTGGTAAGAGCAAGACAAATGAGGGGGTTAGATTCCACTTCGCTCGGCCGGAACTGACATACTCATCGAGCATCGCTTGCGCCCCATTCACAAAGTCACCAAATTGGGCTTCCCAAATGACCAAACATTCCGGTTTGTTGATATTATAGCCAAATTCAAACCCGATCATCGCATTTTCAGTCAGCGGACTATTGTGAATTTCAAATGACGCTTCCGCTTGAGGGAGGTTTTGCAATGGCACAAATTCGGTACCATCTTTTTCATCAAAGAAGACAGCATGACGATGGCTAAACGTCCCTCGTTTCACATCTTCACCGGTTAAACGAATGGGTGTCCCTGAAGCTAAAATCGTGGCAAAAGCTAGATTCTCGGCCGTCCCCCAGTCTACAGTTTCTTTTGCTGGATCATCGGCCGCTGCCGCACGTCGTTTAACAACCCGTTTCAACCGAGAATAAATATTGAACCCTTCAGGAAAATTAACCAACCCCTTATGCAGGACTTCGAGCTGTTGAACCGGAAGCTTTGTCACTGTCCGGCCGGCGATCCCCGCTTCAGGCAAATGAACAGAATCATCGGGGTCTTCGTCCGCTTTTTCCATTTCATCAAGGGTTTCATAAATGACACGAATCTCTTCCATGCGATCATTGTAGAGCTTCTCCACCGCCTCACGTGTTAAAAACCCTCTCTCCACACACATATCGGCCCAAATATTGAAAACGGTCGGGATGCCATCAACCAGCTTATACATTGTTGGTTGAGTAAAGCGTGGCTCATCCCCTTCATTGTGACCAAAACGACGATAGCCAATTAAATCGATCAGGAAATCTTTATTAAACCGATTGCGATATTCGATAGCCAGTCGTGCAACCTCTAGACATGCCAGAGGCTCATTGGCGTTAACATGCACCACCGGAATCTTGAATCCTTTCGCCAAATCACTCGCATAACGGGTACTTCGACTATCATCTGGATTGGTGGTAAATCCGATTTGGTTGTTCGCAATGATATGGATCGTTCCACCATTTTCGTACCCTTTCAAATCTGAGAAGTTAAGCGTCTCCGCTACAACACCTTGCCCAGAGAATGATGCATCCCCATGAACCTGAATCGGTAATGTGGCTTTATGATAAAACTCGGGTACACCAGCGCGACTAACATCCGTGGCATCGGCCCTCGCCATCCCTTCAACAACCGGATTAACGTGCTCTAAGTGGCTAGGGTTTGGCGCAATTTGCACCTCTATGTCTCCGATAAAGCGAGACGCCCCTTTGTGGTATTTCACATCCCCGATTTTACCCAAATAACCATGCTTGTTTGTCTCCATGTCGTCAAGTTGTTCTTTAAATTCCGCAAGAATTTGACTGTAGGGCTTCTTAAACACATGGGCCATCACATTTAAACGGCCGCGATGGGCCATCCCGATGACCACCTTATGCACTTTGTACTCGATCGACATACGCAATATCTCATCGAGAATCGGCACCATCATGTCTAACCCTTCTATCGAGAACCGTTTTTTCCCAACAAATGCTTTATGTAAAAACTGCTCAAATGTTTCAACTTTGATCAAGCGTTCGAGTAGTGTGATCGCATTAGCTCCATCAGAATCAATGATAGGTTCAAAGCTTTGTGACTCGGCCGCTTCACGTAACCATTCCCGCTCTTTTGGATCGGTCAAATGATCATAGTCATAGCCGATCCCGCCACAATAGATGCGCTTTAGCGCTTCTGTCGCTTCGTAGGCATTGGCAGAGCTTTGTGCCAATGGGCCTAAAATCAATTTCGCGGGTAATCGCATCAAATCAGCTTGGGTCAACCCATGATTGCTCGCCTCGAGCGATGGATCGCCGGGTGGATCATAAAGCGGGTTACTGTCTGCCGCCAAATGACCATATTCACGAATCGCTTGGGCGTAATTCGCCAAGGCGACCGCTTTTTCCAAATCGTCCTCACTGGCAGGCGCAACATTGACGGACACGGCCACTGTGCCATTGCCCCCCACAGGAGCGGCCAAGTCAGCCGGTGTCCACTGGGCAAACAACGCCCGTGTTTTTTCATCTACATCATTCGGGTTCTGTTGATACCGCGCATATAGCTCAAAAATGTAGCCCGCATTGGGGCCATGAAAATCTCTTAAGTTATCCATAATCTTTTGGCTTTTCTCTATTAGACCAAGTTTTATCGGCCGATCTGACAGTCATGTGCCAATTTTATTGTCTTGAAAAGGCTGTATTTATTTAATTTGTGAGTTGTGTTCAGCAAATGATAGCTCGCTAGGCGATCACCCCGCCAGTTACTTATCATCGCTTGTTATAGCGAATGCGAAAAAATCGCTTCGATCTATCACATCACGCATTGAATTATTACAGATGCATTATTAAATACATAGCTATGATTAGCCACGAAAATAGCAGAGGCCTACATTATCATACTTTACATCAATGAGAGGTCAATAGGCATTGTGCTAGATGTGATAAGAAATCAGTCAAAAACAAAAGTGGCCCAATGTCTAAAATTGGACCACTTACCATAATGTGCATTATTGATAAGTTTAAAGAAGCGGAATTACAAGGCACCCGCCTGCTGTCCTAAACCGTGCAATTCGTTCTCAAGGTCGATCAATGATTGCCGACGGCCGGACATTTTGTCCCGTTCAGAGCGAACAAATCGAGAGAAGGGGGCGACCGTATCGCCGATCCGTTGCTGGCTACGACGCGCCTCACGGTCAAATTGGTGGCGCAGATTGGTCAAGAGTTCATGACGCAACTCTTCAAGCCGCTGTCCTAAATCTCTTTTCGCTTTTTGTCGTCGCGACGGGAAGATAAACAAGCCCAGAACGGCCGCACTAATCCCCGTAATCGCCCCGGTAATATCGATCCAGACCGCGCTGGTTGCCACCAGTAACGCGACACCCAAACCGACACCCAAGCCACCCGCTGCGATCCCAGTGACCGCTTCCCGTGCCGTATTGGCGATCCGGCCCGCTTCGGCTCGTTGGTCATACCCTTCGACCGTTTTACGCGCGGTCTTGCCAATTGAATCGACCAAGCGTTGCCGATCATAAGCCAGCGTGCTGTCTTTGGGACCGGTTTGCCCCACAATACGGCCGTCCGTTTCATGGCGGCGCTGTGAAAGATGGT
Organism: Anaerolineales bacterium; assembly: GCA_011524645.1. Classification (GTDB taxonomy): domain Bacteria; phylum Chloroflexota; class Anaerolineae; order Promineifilales; family Promineifilaceae; genus WTJY01. Next base: position 19,533 of record WTJY01000108.1, read on the forward strand.
CTGAAACGGCCGTCCACTGACGTAAATCCTGCTCAACCATCCAGTCAACCAACTCACCCACACGATCTTCGATCTGGTTCGGTGTATCCCCAACCACGATCCGCTCGAACTCATTTTTGATATATTCTTGCTTGATGAGGTCCGGTACACGGCCGAGGCGAATCGTATCGTCAAAAAATTCATTGCCACGCCGCTCCATTTCATAAAGCAGAGTGCTGATTTCACTTAAACGGGCTTCAAAGTTCCGCTCTAAATCTTCGTTATACAGCTCCATCTGCCCTTCGATATCCCCAACCAGCTGATTGTCTCGCTCTAGCATTTCCCAATCTTGTTGCGTCGCATCGATTTGCTCGCGTACCAAGCGTTGTCCTACCCCGATCGGGTTTAGGAGCTTGAGACGAAAACGGCCGCTTTCATCTAATGTCTGCTCAACAAACTCTTCAAGAGGGGCGAAGCCGCTCAATTCCCAATATTTCGGCTCTCCCGCTTTCGCTTTCTGTGCCCTTTTGGCTGATACCGGAAAAACACCAGCGACGCTACCGATCAATTGCCGCGCCGACTGGGTCACAAACTCAATCACTTTGTTGAGTTCCGCTTCATCTTCGAAGATATCGATTTTGTTGATGACTAGAACCACTTTCTTGCCCCACTCTTTAATTCGGGTCAAAAAAGCGCGCTCGCTTTCGCTAAACGGCCGGTCGGCCGAGGTCAAAAATAGAACCAAATCGCTACGCGGAATAAAATCGACCGTTAACGCCTCATGCTCACGCACAATCGCATTGGTCCCCGGCGTATCGACAATATTGATATTGTGCAGTAAATCGACCGGCGCCGTTTGTACCCAAACCCCTTTTTCACGAGGCACTTGGGTCATCTCTTCGCCGTGCTTTAATAAGTAAATTTGGCTTGTTGTCGGAGTCACCCCTTCTTGGAGCATTTTCGGTTGTCCGAGCAGGGCGTTGATAAAAGATGATTTTCCGGCATTAAACTCACCAGCTATGACCAATAAAAATAGCTCGTCGAGTTGCCGAATCGATTCAGCCAAGGCCTCTCGGTCTGTTTTACTGGTATTGGCCCCCGCCAACACATCACGCACATCCCCCAAAATATTGCGGGTGCGCTTGAGTAACATTTCTTCTTCGTTGCTTAAAATCGCTTCCATATAATAATCTGTCCAATTGAATTGATGTCATCGTCTATGACGACTGACTCTACGCGGAAAACTTTAACAAGGTGCAAGCCTGTCGTCAATACGCAGATTTACGCGGGGTTCTAATCGAACGCCAATTTGAGGCTTACTCCCTCCGCACTACAGTGTGGTACAATTTCAGGTGATGATGATTGATTTAGAACAGAAAGCGACATGGTCGCAACAGGCTTGGTTATGGGGCATGGCGATAAGCGCTATTGTCATTGACCAATACACTAAAATTCGTGTTGAAACGATACATCCAGAGGAAGGTTTTATCCGCGCCCCCTTCGAAGAATGGGCCGAGGTTTTTAACTACTATCACCTCTATAACACCGGCGCAGCGTTTAGCTTATTAGAAGGGCAAGGATGGTTTTTTACGACCGTTGCCATCATAGTTTCTATCATTTTGTTGTTAGTGAACTATACCACAGCGGGTGACTATCTCGTATTGCGGGTCGCGCTCGGCTCTGTTTTGGGTGGCGCACTAGGCAACGCAATCGACCGTATCCGACTCGGCCATGTGACCGACTTTATCAATTTTAATTTTAAGCCGATTATCGATGGCTGGGTTGAGAACTACCCGATCCTAGGGTTCGATTTTTTCCTCACCAATTGGGCTTATGATACCTTCGCCAATTTCCCGGTATTCAACTGGGCCGATATTTTTGTCGTTAGTGGGGTCATCACCATGTCGATCCTAATGCTACGTGATGATCTCCCAGACGAGGATGAACTAAGCCCGTTAATCGGTTGGGATATTGAGAAACGGCCCAAGGATGACCCGCCGTTGCCGATTGTACCCGTACCCGATAGATATTTTGGTGATTCACGCACAACGACATCTCCAGACCAAATCAATTCGGTTAGTTACACATCATCGCCGACCTCTCCTGAACAAACGGCCGATCAATCATCGGACGAAGAGATCGCCCGCTTCGGCATTTGGGCCATTATTATCGGCGGAACAATTTTGGCGACCTTGCTATTTATCCTATTCCTTCGCTGGCGCGGCCGTCGCCGTCAGGCGAAACGCAGCTAAAACTAGAAAGAGAGATTAACTTTATGCCAGAGAAGATGCTAACACTAACAGTTCCCCTTGAGTCTGCTGGAGACCGGATCGATAAGGTGTTGCGTCAGCTCCACCCTGAAATTTCCCGATCGCAGTGGCAACGTTTGGTCAGAGACAAAGATGTTACCATTAATGGTCAGCCGATCCGCGCCAATCACAAAGTGGCCGGTGGTGAAATTATTACGGCCGTTCTGCCCCCACCGGTCCCCTCAGACATCGAACCCCAAAATATTCCGCTCGACATTTTATACGAAGATGATGATTTGATGGCGATTAACAAACCGCCCAATTTGGTCATGCATCCGGCCGTGGGCCACTGGGACAACACGCTAGCGAACGCGATCATCTACCATCGCCCCAATGTCTTAAATGTGGGGGGGGAACGTCGGCCCGGCATGGTCCACAGACTCGATAAAAATACATCTGGTGTTGTATTGGTTGCCAAAAATGATTATGCCCATAACTTCATTGTCAATCAATTCAAAAAGCGGGAAATCAAAAAAGTCTACAAGGCGCTTGTCGATGGGCTACTCAAGCCAGAAAAGGCGCTTGTCGATGCCCCTCTCGGCCGTGATCCTGAAAACCGTAAGCGGATGACCGTTATCGAACCCGGCCGCAATGCGATGTCGCAAGCATCTCAAACCAGCTATGAAGCGACCGAGTATTTCAAACAGCACACATTCGTCACTTGCTACCCGATCACCGGCCGGACCCACCAAATTCGGGTTCATTTGGCCTATGTCGGTTATCCGATTGTCGGGGACTATGTATACGGCCGGACCAAATTCACCATTCCGATCGATCGCCACTATCTACATGCGGCCCAAATCTCTTTCCACCGGCCGTCTGACAATCAATTTATCACGATCGAAAGCCCCCTCACCCCCCAACTACAAACCATTCTCGACACCCTTCGTGCCGAGGGCTAGCGCGCCGAGCTTAGCTTAAATCGCGCCAAGACCCGAAGGGTTTCAGTAGAAGCCGAGTAGACACAGCTCGCATCCAAAACCCTTGGGGTCTGGAATCGTAGCAAATCCCATTCCTGCGCGGGTTGTTTACCTATGGTGCTAGCCGGTAGATTTCACCACCGATCTGATTAACCACATACACCTCACCATTAACATCCTCCCCAAATGAGGAGACCAAGAATTCAGTTTCCATGACTTCGGCCATATCCCAGCCACCTCTGCCATCAGGGAACAAACGCCACATTACGCCCGAACAGTAGTCGGCAAAGAAGTAGTTGCCGTAGAGCGCTGGCTCGGCGGAGCCGCGATACATATGGCCACCGGTCACAGAACAATGGCCACCGCTATGATTGTATTCAGCGATAGGTGACACTAAGTTCGGGGTACTACAATTATCGAGATAACAGTTCGTTCCTTCAAAAATACGCCAGCCGAAGTTTTGCCCACCGGCCGTGCCCCCCGCTTGCCAGCTAATTTCTTCCCACTGATTTTGCCCCACATCGGCGATAAACATATCCCCATTGAGCCGATCAAAACTAAAACGCCACGGGTTACGCCAACCGATGCTCCAAATCTCATTCCGGCCGTTTTCGTCGGCCACATATGGGTTATCGGCCGGTATCGCATACGGATTCCCATTATCAACATCGATACGCAAAATCGCGCCCAATAAAGAGCCGGTATCTTGCCCCGCATTTAAGGGATCGTTCTGACTTCCTCCATCCCCCATCCCGATATAGAGATAGCCATCAGGACCAAAGGCGATTTGCCCCCCGTTATGATTGGGGTAAGGTTGCCCTATTTTCAGCAAAACCCGCTCGCTACTGGCCTCGGCCAGATTGGCATCGGCCTCTGAAACTTGATATTCCGCAATCACCGTTGACCCATCTTCATGGGTATAGTTGAGGAAGAAACGGCCGTTGTTGGCATAATCTGGGTGAAAGGCCGCGCCCAACAACCCTTGTTCATTCCCGTTTGAATTAACCCGTTCCACAATATCAAGATAGGGAGTCGGGAGCACCACACCATCTATCACAATTTTGATCAATCCCGGTTGTTCCAGCACAAACAGACGCTCGTCCCCAGCGTGGACCAGCCCCAATGGTTTGAAAAATCCATTCGCCACAGAAACCAAGCTGACTTGATCGACGGCCGTTTCCGGAATCGCGGTCGGCTCTGGTGTTTCAGTGGGAGGAGAGGCCGTACTGGTCGGCACTTCTGTCGGTTGATCCGGCTCTTCGATTAGAGCAGGTGCGACCGTTTCGGTCGGCTCTTCGGTAGGAACCGGTACGGCCGTCTCTGTCGGTACGGCCGTTTCAGTAGGATCGGCCGCCGCAACAGGGGGTGTCACCGTAATTTCTTCAACCGTTTGTGCAAAACAAGCGGTTAATAGCAATGTGAGGAGGGAAATCAGACAAATAATTTTCTTCATAAGATTATCTTTTTTTGCGCCTAAAATGATCTACTTTACTCAAATTCTTGGGTCGTAAAGCGATAAAATTATAAAACGCCCATTTTCTAGCAAGTCATTGCGCCGTTTAAAACCAAAAACGGCCGGTAGAGCGCATTGTCTCTAGCCGACCGTTTACTGTCAATGATTCTTAAACTAGTCCAATTATTTAGGAACGGTCAACCCTTCTGGACCGACATATTGGGCCAACGGGCGAATCAAACGGTTGTTAGCCAATTGTTCCAAAACATGAGAACTCCAACCGATGACACGGCTCATGGCGAACAATGAGGTGAATTGATCCATTGGAATCCCGATCATATACAACACAGGCGCTGAGTAGTAATCTACGTTCGGGAACAAGTTGCGCTCGATAAAGAATTGGTTGGCGCGTGCCAATTGTTCGACTTGCAAAGAAATATCGAACCAATGTCCTTCTTCACTTTGTTTTGCCAAATTTTCAGCCAAAGGACGGAAGATTTTAGCGCGTGGGTCTTCGACCTTGTACACGCGGTGACCGATCCCCATAATGCGACGGCCGGTTTCCATTGATTCATTGAACCAAGCTTCTACACCTGCATCTTTCGCTGCGATAAATTGTTCCATCGCTTTTTGGGTCGCGCCACCATGTGCCGGTCCTTTCAAGGTGCCGATTGCGGTGGTGATCGCTGAATACATGTCAGACAAGGTGCCTGTTGTGACGCGAGCAGAGAAGGTAGACGCGTTAAAGCCGTGATCGACCAACAACACCAAGTAGGTGTCAACCGCAGCAACCGCCTCTGGCGTCGCTTCTTCTCCGTTTAACATGTACAAGAAGTTCGCAGCGTGATCTAAGTCAGCGCGTGGTGCAACCGGCTCGTTCCCGTTGCGAATTTGTTGCCATGCGGCCACGATTGTTGGCATAACGGCCGCGATTTTCATCGCTTTTTGCTTGGCCGCTTCTACTTCGATGTTTTCCGCATCGGCGTCAACCAAGCTCAACATGCTGACCATGGTGCGCAAAACCGCGACCGGATGACCACCGGTTGGCAAGCTTTTCATGATGCTCATCAATTCGGCTGGAATGGTACGCATACCCGCCATTTCCGCTTTGAAAGCGGCTAGTTGTTCGGCATTTGGGTATTCGCTATTCCACATTAAATAAGCCACTTCTTCAAAAGAAGAATTGGCACCTAAATCCATAATATTATAGCCATGATAGAGAAGTTCCCCTTTTTGACCATCTACACGGCTCCGCGACGTATCTGCTATCACCTGACCGGCTAAACCTTTGCTCATTATTTTGTCTCCTATTCTTAAACGCTGTACAGATTATATTGCCAAGTTGCTACTCAAAAATTTAAATCCTAGTGACCGATGATTAGCAAGTAGTGATTAGAAATAACGTTATAAAAAACGAATCACTAGTCACTAATTAGCAACCACCCTCCTTTTAAAATTTGGGCAACAACTACTACATTGTTTCTAAAGTATTTTTAATTTTCTGGAGTTGCTGTTTTTGTTCCCCTCTTCCTCAAGGGAGAGGGGTTGGGGGAGAGAGGAAAATATAAAAATCCACCTTCCCCAGCCCCTCCTCGTGGGAGGGGAGAAAAACTTTACAAGACTTTGGAAACAATGTACTACAATGGAGTTTGATTAAAATCAACTTATGATTTTAATCGTTCCCCATATTGTTTTTCATAATATTTGTCAAAGTCCTGATCGCGAACTTTACGCCACCACCATTCGTTGTCCATATACCAACGAACCGTTTTGCGTACCGCATCTTCAGGTGTATGTTCCGGCTCCCACCCTAGGCGTAAAATTTTGCCGATATTGAGGCTGTAGCGACGGTCATGGCCTGCACGATCTGTCACATGCTTAATTAAGTCATGGGAACGGCCGACCGTATCAAGCAGAATCTCGACCATTTCTACATTTTCGAACTCTACACCTGTTCCAATGTTGTAAACTTCCCCAATCGTACCTTTGTGTAATACCAAATCGATCGCTTCGCAATGATCGCCGACAAATTGATATTCCCGTTTTTGGCGGCCGTCTCCGTACAAAGGCAACGGTTTACCATCCATCGCGTTTGTCGTAAAGAGCGGTACCACTTTTTCTGGGTACTGGTATGGCCCGATATTGTTGGACCCACGGCTAATCGTAATCGGAAGCCCATAGGTGATATGGTAGGCTTGCACCATTAGATCGGCACTCGCTTTGCTAGCCGCGTAAGGGCTACGCGGCCGTAGTGGATCATCTTCCACCGAAGAATACCCTTCCGGAATATCTCCATACACTTCATCGGTCGAAATTTGATGGTAACGAAGTCCATGTTTTTTCGCCGCTTCGAGCAACACATAGGTGCCATACACGCTTGTTTGAACAAACGCATCGGGGTTCAAAATGGAACGATCCACGTGGGTTTCGGCTGCAAAGTTAACAATCGTGTCGATCCCATAATTGACAATCGCTTTTTCTACGGCTGCCGCATCACAAATATCCCCGTGTACGAAATGGTAATGAGGGTTATTTGCGACATCGAGCAAATTATCGGTATTGCCCGCATAAGTCAGCTTATCATAAACAATAACCTGATAATCAGGGTATTTGTGTAAAGTTTGTAGCACAAAGTTGGCGCCGATAAACCCAGCACCGCCTGTGACCATAAGATTTTTCATAGAGACCTCGTATCTCTGGTTGTTCAGAAAGATCGATGGGGTGTTCGTGCACATGGGGTGTGTGCTGTCCCTTTATATCATAGAACAGCCAAGTTACATGACGTAAGCACAGCCTATTAAACAGAACCCCCACCAAAGATATAAAATGATGGAGAAACAAGATAGATTGGTGAACCCACCTTTTTCAAGGTCGATTTCAGAGTGCGATCTTCAATCTCTATCTAAATAATTTGAGAATTGAAACTTCTCAAGCAAAAAGAATGTTTATTATGTGTTTGGTAATGCAAATGTGAGAAAGATACAGGCTAGTCTGCCTTATTCTAGCGAACGGTAGACAAATTCGCCAGATCATTTGACGCTGTGTGTCATACGAATCGGTTACGGCCGCTCAACTGCCCTCTTGACCAAACCAGTTTAGCCACTCGTCAACATCTTCCTTAGAGAGCTTATCCTGGCCAAATTTGTCATTTTCTTCGACTTTGGGGACCGCTTTCGGCCGTTTCGGCCGTTTTGCCACAGACGGCCGTGCCGTATCCGTCTCTTCACGCGGTGCGGGGGGAGGTGCATCATCAAACATCGCCATCCAATCTTTTAGCTCTTCTCGTGTCAAGGATGCCTCACCCGATTTCAAATCTTCGGTTGAAGCGGGAGGCTGCTGTTTTTGTGAAGGTAACTCTTTTTCTTTTTCTTTGGCATCGGTTCGCGACTTGGCTGAAATCTGTGGCCGTTCAGGACGTGGTCGCTTTGGTGCTTGTTCAAACAGATTGATCCATTCATTGACTTCCGCATCGCTAACTTCGATCTCTTCATCGATGCTGGGATCGGCCGGTGGGGGGGCTTGTTCGGCAAACGCTTTCATCGCCGCTTTTTCTTCATCCATCAGAGCGACAAACTCTTCAGACAAGATATAGCCGACACGCCGTTTCTTGGCGACCGAGAAAATGGCGCGGTCACTACTGACCAACGTATATTCTTGTGGATTCCGAAGCTCTTTGAGTTGGCGAATAATCACATCATCGGCCGTTTGCCCCATGCGAGAGAAGCGGACATCAACATTTAATCCAGACATCAAATCCCCAAAACCGCCATACCGCCCAGCGTCAAACACCACCTGAACTTTGCGCTTCCGATCCAAGCGGGCCCAATTTTGCAAATGGGTGACCAGCTTTTGCTCATCATCTGGATCAGAAAGCTTAATGTTTGGCATTTTGCCAATTAAGTTATGTCCGTCAATCAAATAAATCATTTTCAATAAAGAAACTATTCCAAATTGGACCAATTTATCATATCCCGTAAGCTGACACTCGAACAAATTGGTCCAATTTTACTAGTCCTGTCGGATTTGGTGGGAGTTGATCAATTAACGATTGTCATTCCCACGAAGGTGGGAATCCAACTCTGCTTGAGCGGTGGATCCCCGCCTACGCGGGGATGACAACCCTGCAAATCGACTATTTTTGAACGATTTACGCTTATCCCACCAAATTCGGTAGTATCAGCAATTTTACTACGATCTCCCCCTACGGCCGTGGTGCATACAGCGGATTGCGACAAGGCGCATAATCACTCCCGATAATCACTTGGTAATCATGATCCGCATCAAATGTGGTTTCATCCAGAATGACTTGTCCGCGCCCCATATCAAACAACCACGCGACCAGCCAATGATAAGACCCTTTAAAGGTGCTTCCATAGTAGGTCAATGTCGTTTCATCGGCCGTAATCGTATCATTCGGCTCCGTAATCACTGGCACAAACCCTTGCCATGCCAGATTATCGGCCGCTAAAACCGCCATATCTTCATTGCCAGAGCGATTAATAATCTCTACGGTGATCGGAACACGGCTACCCCGATTCAATTCTGAGGTTTGATATAGCTGACTAAACGTATCTCGGGCCACATCGGGGACCAGTACTTGCACGCTGGCCTGAGTTTCTGGGGTAATGTATCCCTCGATTTCCCCTTGGGTTAGGTACAAATGTTTAATGCCATTGTCTCGTACTGTCTGGGCGATGGCGGCCAATTGAAACATCCGGCCGATATCCATATCGGTTTCGACCGTTTCACCATATGCATCGAGCAACCCCGGAATATCGGCCGCGATGTTTAGCTCAAGCCCTTTATCAAGAATCGCTTCGAGCAACTGTTGCTGGCGACGGCCGCGATCGAAATCACTGGTTGTGCGGCGCGAGCGAGCGAACCACAGCGCATGAAATCCATCCATTTGATGCACTCCAGGTTCGAGCGTAAACATCTCATAGTTCTCTTCAACCGTAATATCTAACCCCGGCTCGCTTAAAATCCAGTCCTGTAATCCACAACTATTGACAATTTCAACCCCGCCAAGCGCATCGACCACTTGCTGGAAGCCGCCAAAATCGACTTTGGCATAATAGTGAATCGGAATCCCAAAGTTATACAGAATCGTGTCTTTTAAGAGTTGTGCTCCCCCTCCGGGATAATCGCGAGCCTCTCCGTGACTATATGCGGTGTTGATCCGATTGTTAATCCAGCCAGGAATATAGAGATATAGATCTCGGGGAATAGAAAGAACAGCGGCCGTTTGATTGTCTCGATTGACAGAGACGATCAGGAGCGTATCTGTCCGCACACTCGACTCATCAGTAGCACTACCCGGCGTATCGCTGCCGATGAGCAAAATGTTTGTCGTTCCGCTCGGTAGCTCAATCCGTTCGACCGGTGTCGCTTCGGCCGGTACATAGGTCGCCAAATTAAAGCCAGCCAATTCTACATCGTTTTGAGGAATGCTGGTCGGAATCGGTGTTTGTGAGGGGGTTGGGGGTGGTGTGGGGGTG
>WTJY01000244.1 GCA_011524645.1 Anaerolineales bacterium
GACAAATACAAGTGGTGTCAGCGCACCACACACCAACGTCACAATTTGCCACCACCGCACCATTCGCCCCATAGGTTCTTTGATGTAACCGATTAAGAAAGCGAATAATGCGGGAGTTCCCAAAAAGTAGCCGGTCAAAAAACCCCCAATTAAATAATCTGTCATATCGACAGTTAGAAAGGGGGCAAGTTGACGAAAAAAGCCGAATGTTCCGCCTAAGAAAATCGTAAACAGGAAAAGCGCCATGTAACGATTCACTTGTTTGTACCACCCTTGCCATAGCACCAACAAGATCATTCCGACCGACACGGCCGCATTGATAAAAGAGATGCTCAATGTAAAAATAAAATAGGGGTACGAGGGCTGAATCATTGTCTCATTAGCTACGTGCGGGGATGGGGCTGTTCAAATTATGGTGCTTAACTTGTGTTTTGGGATCGAGAGTTAATATCCAGTGAACGAGACAAGCCACGGCCGTGTGAACACCGTGGGTCGGCCGAGGAAAACCGAGCTCGCTACAACCGATCAAAATTTCACCACTCGTACGTTTTTGAATAAGCAACCCGACCCGCTGCGGCAACGGATCTTCCGCAATATGTGTTTCAACCAAAAGGGATGTCCCTTGATTTTCATCATTGGTCAAAGAATTGTACATCCGTAACAAGCGAACCGGTGTATCACCACCGTAACGCTGTTGGCTAAAGCGTGCACTCATTTCATCAAAAGAAAGCGGATCAGTTAAAACGGCATGGGGCATATCAAGTTCCTGTGGAATGGGGAAAATATTTTCGGCAACAGTGTCATTTCTTTGCCATTTATAGTATTTGCATGTTCGGCCGACAGCGAGTGCCTTTAATTCATATTTGGTACGAATACGCTCTAAATCATCTGTCGCAAAGGTCTCATCGGTTCGGCTAGTAAAATAAGGGGTTTGTTCAAGAGCGGCCGTAATGACTTCTTGATATCCAGCATCATCAGTAGCGATATCTAGCAATCCCCCCGGTTTCATCCGAGTGGCTACCAAATGCAAAAATTGATCATTAATTAATTTGCGGTGATGGTGTGCCGCTTTGTGCCAAGGGTCTGGGAAATTAATGTAAAGATGATCAATTGTCTCTAATTCTAAGCTAGATTGCAGAACAAGCCTAGCGTTACCATGAATGACCTGTGTATTGGTCAACTTCTGGTTCTTAATTTTACTTTCTGCCTTGCGAATTGAGGGCAAGGAGATTTCAATTCCAATCAAATTAGCCTGTGGCTCTCGGATCGCCCAATCTATCAAGAATTGTGCATTACCAAAGCCTATTTCCATATGTAGTGGCGCAGAACGGCCGAATTGTCTATCCCAATCGGTTGGCCAAGCCAATCGAGTAGCATCATGAGCACGAATAATCATGCGGAGATTATATCAGCAAGCATGTCTATCGTGTGATGATCCTGAAGAATCTTTAGGGCAATCGCATGCTAAATCAAATTGATAGTAAAGCAGACTATTTTCACCATGACATACCATAAATCCTTGTCAATGGGGTTGTTTTTGCGGTTTTGGCGCAAAAACAACCCCTGAAGACAACATTTGAAACGACTATACTATCCATCATTTTTGACAAAACTAGAATGCGATCACTCTGGAAGAATCTCGATCACATTTACCAATAAGCCGACAGCAAACATGGGAAAGGGGGACCTGAGCGGCCCGTCATACGCAAAACCACAAATGTCACACTAAAAGCAAAAAAATTTTATCTATTTGACATATCAAAATCTGAATTAGAATTTTTTATGTGACATTTACATAAAAAAATTTACTTACAATCAAATAAATTATCAGACACTTATCACAAAAGGAAATAAAATGAATTGGTATTTGAAAGTTCTACAACAATATGTTGATTTTAATGGCCGTGCACGCCGTAAAGAATATTGGATGTTCGTGCTATTCAACTTTATTATCGCACTCGTTCTAACCACAATTGATATGACCCTATTGGATGGGACCCCCGTGTTTTATGGCATTTATGGGGTAGCCGTTTTTCTTCCCACCTTGGCTGTCTTGATTCGCCGCTTACACGATACCGGCCGTAGTGGCTGGTGGATGTTCATCACTTTAATTCCGCTCATTGGCGGTTTCATCTTGCTCTATTTTATGTGTGTAGACAGCGAAGCGGGTTCAAACCAATGGGGACCTAACCCGAAATCCGGCATGAGCGACAAAGAAAAAGAAGCATACGGCTAAAAACAAATCTCGTTCCAACGAAAAAAGGAGACATCTGACGAAGCGGCAATAGCCGACGATCTAGCAGAAGGTCTCCTTTTTTATTTCAACCAAGTTCGCACTCCGGTTTGATGAAAACAGCAGAACTCGTGACTGTAGCACACAAAACGATTGCAAATATCGGACCAAAACAAGGTTGCCGGTAAAAACGATCTTATTAACCCAGCTCCTCTAAAAACGCGGCGACAATATCATTAAATATCTCAGGCTGTTCTAAATTAGGTAAATGCCCTGCATCAGGGAGAATATGCAATTCAGCTGTTGGAATAGCGGCCGCCATCGTTTCTGCTTCTTGAACTGACACAATCAGATCATCTTCACCATGAATCACCAAAGTCGGAATATCGATCTTTGGCAACAAACCGGTTGAATTGGGTCGTTCTTTCATCGCCCGCAACGCCCCGATCGCCCCTTCCGGCGTAGTACTAGCCACCAACTCACGTACAAACTCAACCAAATCTCCATTTTCGTCCAAAGTCACTGGGGAAAAATATCGGGGTAAAGCGTCATCCATCAGCCTGTCATAACGGCCGTGTCGAATCTGAGTAATTTGCGATTCACGCAGTGTACGGGTCGCATAGCTATCGGCCGTTGGCTGTGTTGACGTCAAAATCAACCCCTTCACTCTCTCTGGCGCCTGTCGCATCAACTCAAACGCCACCAGCCCTCCCATTGAAAGCCCGCATAATACAACCGGCTGGGTAATTCCCAAGCTATCAAGCAAATCAAGACACTGCCGTGCCAACAGAGCGATCGGATACTCTTCATCCAAAATATCAGATGTGCCATGCCCTGGAAAATCGGGGGCAATCATACGCGCCAAGTCATATAAATCACTATATTGCGGTGCCCACATCCCATTATTCAGTGTATACCCATGCAAAAGAAGCATGACATGGGAGCCACAAGTGTCAAAGTAGGAAATACTAAAATTATCGTTTGCCATTATTTCTCGTCACTATCTATTGTTGTTT
>WTJY01000419.1 GCA_011524645.1 Anaerolineales bacterium
GTCTGGACGCGCTTCGATGAAGGCGTAATCTTTTACATCTTTTCCTTCGGGTAGCATGAAGGGGGCGAACCGGCCGGGTAAAATCTGGTCGGTATCGACGTCTTTTCCAAATTTCCAAATTCTTGCCATTGTTTTAATTAGTAGAGAGTAGAGGGACGCTTCGCTTAGAGTAGAGAGGGCGCTTGCGCTGCTTCCTATAGAATCGCAGAACCTTTTACTCTCTACTCTCTACTCTTTACACTCTACTCTCTCGGATCAGCGATTATGCCGTGGACTGCGGTGGCTGCTGCGACCGCAGGAGATGCTAAATAGATATGGGATTTGGGGTGGCCCATACGCCCTTTGAAGTTGCGATTGCCGGTCGAAAGACAGACATCGCCGTCGCCAAGGGTTCCGGCGTGGCGACCCATGCAGGGGCCACAGCCGGGGGTGGTGAGGGTGGCACCGGCCGATAGCAAAATGTCGAGCGTATCATCGGCGATCGCCCGTTGGAGTTCGACACGGCTGGCGGGGGAGACAAGGAGGCGCACGTGGGGGGCGAGGGTTCGCCCGCGCAAATAATCGGCGGCGATCCGCATGTCTTCGTAACGGCCGTTGGTACAGGTACCCAGAAAGACCGCATCGACTTTGGTGCCAACGACTTCGCTGAGGTCAACCACATCATCTACGCTGTGGGGGATGGCGACCTGCGGCTCAAGCTCGTCGAGGTTGACGTGCATTTCGTGGGCGACCTCGGCCGTTTCGTCGAAGAAGAGCCAGTCTGGAACTTCAAACCGCTCGGCAACTTCCCCATCTGGGGGGAAGATGCCCGCTTTGGCACCGAGTTCGATCGCCATGCTGGCTAGCGTTTGGCGCATTTGCATCGGCATCCATGAGACACCGAGATACTCGATAGCCATATAGGTTGCACCACCGATCCCTAGCTCGCGGGCCAGCTTTAGGGCGAGGTCTTTGGCATCGACGCCGGGACGGAAGCGGCCGCTGATATGGATGCGCATCGTTTCTGGGACGCGGAGCCATGTTTTGCCGGTCCCCATTGCTAGGGCGATGTCGGTCGATCCCATGCCGGTACCGAAGGCACCGACCGCACCATAGCTGGTTGAGTGGGAATCGGAGCCGATGATGACCCGCCCGGGGCGGGCTAATTTCTCTTCAACAAGAACTTGGTGGCAGATACCACGGCCGACTTCGTAGAGTTTGATCCCTTCTTCGCGGGTAAATTCTCGAATGATGTTATGGCTATTAGCCACGCTAACATTTGAAGCGGGGGCGACATGGTCCATGACCATGACACACTGTGCGGGGTCATGGACATGGGGAACGCCAAGATTTTGGCGCATGATTTTGATAATACCTGGAGAGAGCGAGTCGTGTCCCATGACGACATCGGGGCGAAGGGTGATGAGTTCGCCCGGTTTGACCGGCCGTCCGGCCGCATGGGATAAGATTTGCTCGGCTAATGTTTGGCCCATGAAATTGATCCTTTTTTGAAATAAAAGTAACTATTTAGTAGGTTTCTTCGCTCCCCTCTCCCTTGAGGGTTAGGAGCTGGGGGAAAGGGGGAATTTATTTAAATCCACCACCCCCACCCCCTCCTGATAGGAGGGGCGCAAATCCAACTAGATGGTTGCTGAATAGTTACAAATAAAAAAGACTTGCTCCCTAGCAAGTCTTAAACTTTTCTAACATGTTCTGATTATAAGCGGTTTGTGTGCGAACGTCTAAATCTGGTGGTGATTAGACGGCCGTGTGGCCGATGTGATTTACTGTTGGACAGGAAGCGCAAAGTAGAACTCGCTGCCCCCTTTGTCAAGGGCGCGGTAGCCGACCTCACCGCTGAGTTTGTCCATGATACGGCGTACAATCGATAGACCAAGTCCGTGCCCTTCGATTTTGGCGACTTCGCCGATGCGACTAAATTCGGTAAAAAGGTGCTCGCGAGATTCTTCAGGAACGCCACTGCCGTTGTCGCGGACCCAAAAGCGAACCATGTCCCCATCTTTTGTGGCACCGAGGGCGATGGCCGGTGGTTTGCCGCCATACTTCAGGCCATTGCTGATGTAATTGACCAAAACCTCTTCCACCCAAGGGGCGTAGCCGAGTGCTGTTGGCCATGAATTGGCTACCATAATTTTGACCCCTTTATAGGTTTCAATGATGTGCCCTAGGCGTTGTAGTGCTTCTTGGACGACTTGAGCCATGTCGAGCGGTTCAACCTGTACATCTTGCTTGCGCACACCGGATAACAAAAGCAGTTCATCGACGATGTTGGCACTCTTGAAGCAGGTTCTTTCGAGCAGGGCGGCCATTTCTTCCAATTCTTTGATTTCATTGTCGCTGACATAGAAATTAATGTATTCGGCGATATTGGCGGCGAGCCCGATCGGGCTTTTTAAGTCGTGGGCGACTGAATGGGCGAAGGCATCGAGCTCTTGGTTTCGTTTCTCAACCAATTCCCGCTGTTTGTGTTCCTCATCTAAGAGACGGACGATTTCAAGGATGCCGGCGACCTGACCGGCAACCGTTTCGGCGAGGGTAACTTCCCGTGTAGAAAAGGCGCGACCCGGTTTTGATGTAGAGATATGAATGCTGCCGATCACTTCGGCGCGGGCGAGCAGAGGGGTGACCATGACGGCTGAGACGCTCCGTTCCTGCATCAGTTCGCGGAAACCGGCATCGAATAGCTCATTGGTGTCTGGGCCATTAATGGTAAAGGTACGGCGTGTGCTGATTAATTCAAGATTGATACGGTCACGGTCGAGCTCGGCCGTATAACCGATGAACTCCCGTACTCGATCGTTGTAAGGGGCATAAATTGAAACGACCTTACGATGATTTTCTTCAAAATTAAAAATTGAGATGCTTGTGCTATCGGCCGAGAACGCTTGGGTGAGAGAGGCTCCGATTACGTCAAGGACTTTGTCTAGTTCTCCACTACGGGTCATGTTTTCGGTAATCCGATTGAGGAAGGTTAAGTCTTGGATGCGCTGTTCGAGTTGCCCATTGGTTTCGGCCAAACTGGCTTCCGCTTGGCGGCGGGTGGCGATTTCATGCGAGAGGGCGTCATTTTTGCGGGCGAGTTCGTTTTGAGTGCGTTGTAAAGAGATATGTGTTTTGATGCGTGCAATCGCTTCCTGCGGATGGAACGGCATTGTGATGTAGTCAACACCCCCTTTGTCGAACGCTTCAACTTTGCTAGCAAGGTCACCTAGCGGGCTGGTGAAAATGATGGGAATCCGTTCGGTTGTTTCTTGGGCTTTTAGTTCCGCTAGTGCGTTGAGGCCATCCATTTCCGGCATGACGAGGTCGAGAAGAATCAGGTCCGGCTTTTCACGTTGGGCGATGTTTAGCCCCCGTTTGGCGTTGTTGGCGTAGAGGACACGGTAGTTTGAAGAAGCGAGAATGCTAACCATCAAATGAATGATGTCCATGTCATCATCGATGACGAGGATGGTGTCGTTGGCGGAGCTTTGTGATGAGGTTGGATACGAAGACATTCGGCTAATTGACTAATGTGGTGGTGGTCCGGAGGATGTGAGCCAACGGCCGTTTTCAATATAGCTTTAGGCTCTTGATTCTGTTCAAAATGGTAACAAACAATCGACGTGCTGACAATCTAGGGTCACTAAAAAACGCTTGTTTCCGCGATATTCTATCATTTTTGTGTTGCAATTCTCAATCTGAACGAAAGGAATGGGGGTGTGGATTTTTTCTAGTCCTGTCGGATTTGGTGGGAGTTGATCAATTAAAGATTGTCATTCCCACGAAGGTGGGAATCCAACTCTATTTGAGCGGTGGATCCCCGCCTACGCGGGGATGACAGCCTTGTAAATCGACTGTTTTTGAACGATTTACGCTTATCCCACCCAATTCGGCAGTATCAGGATTTTTTGTTGGTAGGTTTTGCTCTTTGTGACTAGCTCTTGTCTTTTTTACGCAGAATTGGTAATAATGCCTGCCACAGATTAATGAATCCCACTTTAGGTTTTAGGAACGTAACTATTACGGCTATATCACATTCGAGCGATGCTTCTTAGGGGTGGTTCGCGAGAAACTCGATTTCCACCTTTAAAATGTGACATTGTCAGAATAGTCACTTAGGAATAATGCTTTATGGCTGTTAATTTTAATGTAAAAAAATTGAATGACTGGGAAAATCCAGAGATGTTCGGCATGAATAAATTGCCGGGACATGTGCGGAATGTTTCTTTTGCAACGGTTGCCGATGCGCTGGCGGGGGATTGGCAAAATTCTCCGTGGTGTCAGATGTTAAATGGGACATGGCGCTTTGAATTGCACCCCCATCCGGATGCGGTTCCGGCCGATTTTTTCGAGGATGGTTACGACATTTCCGACTGGTCCGACATTCAGGTGCCGGGTAATTGGACAACCCAAGGGTTTGACAAGCCGATTTACACCAATGTTAAGATGCCGATTCCCAATACACCCCCATTTGTACCTCAAGAAGACAATCCGACCGGTTTGTATCGACGGGCGTTTACTGTGCCGGAGAACTGGGAGGGACGCCAGATCGTTTTGCGCTTTGGTGGGGTTGAGTCTGCGTTTTATTTATGGGTCAATGGGGAAGCTGTGGGGTATAGCCAAGAATCACGTTTGCCGGCCGAATTTGATATTACCGACTATGTGCGGGATGGTGAGAATACGATTACCACGATGGTTATTCGTTGGTCTGATGCGACTTGGCTAGAAGATCAAGACCATTGGTGGATGACCGGTTTGTATCGGGATGTTTATCTGTACGCTAAGCCGAAAGCCTCTGTGTTTGACTTCACGGTGCGGACTGAGCTGGATGAACAGCTACGTGACGCGACATTGCATATTAATGCACGGGTGACCAAGACGGATGATCGCAAAGTCGATGGGTATCGGGTCGATGCGGATCTGTTTGATGAGTCCGGTGAGCCGGTGTTTGAAACGATTAGCTGTGGGATTCTGGAAACGGATAAAGTGTTGCCCCAATGTGATTTGGCGCAAATGATCGATAATCCGCTGAAATGGTCGGCCGAACATCCTAATTTGTACACTTTGGTTTTATCTTTCTACAACAAAGACGATGAGTTCTTAGAGGCATTGAGCTGTAAAGTCGGTTTTCGGAAAGTCGAAATCGTCGGCCGTGAGATGTTGATCAACGGACAACCGGTTTTGATGAAAGGGGTTAATCGACATGAGCATGATGAAGATCATGGGAAAACGATCAGCGAAGAATCGATGCTCAAAGATATTTACCTGCTCAAGCAGTTTAATCTTAACGCGGTGCGGACAGCGCACTATCCCAACTGTGATCGTTGGTATGAGCTGTGTGATGAATATGGTATTTATCTGATTGATGAAGCGAATGTAGAAACACATGGGGTTTATGACCGTCTGAGCCATGATCCACGCTGGGCGAACGCTTATTTGGATCGGATGATGCGGCTGGTACAGCGAGATAAAAACTATCCGAGTGTGATCCAATGGTCGCTCGGAAATGAAAGCGGATATGGGCCACATCATGATGCGATGGCCAATTGGACACGGGGGACCGACCCGACACGGCCGATTCACTATGAAGGGGCGATAACCCGTTTGGGATCGACCCATACGAAGGCGGCGAGTGCGCCGGTGAAAAATGACCCGTGGTATGACGGCCATATGGCGACCGATGTGGTTTGCCCGATGTATCCGACGGTGCAGGAAATTATCGATTATGCGCGGAATCCACATGGGGACCGGCCGTTGATTATGTGTGAGTATGCCCACGCGATGGGGAATTCTTGTGGGAATTTACGTGAGTATTGGGACGCGATTCGGAATTATCACGGTTTGCAGGGAGGCTTTGTTTGGGACTGGGTTGATCAAGGGTTGACTAAGATCGATGAGAACGGGGTGAAATATTGGGGCTTTGGGGGTGATTTCGGTGATGAAATTAACGACCTGAACTTCTGTATTAACGGGATGATTTTCCCAGATCGCACCGTTCATCCGGCGATGTACGAGTACAAATATCTGCTACAGCCGATTTGGGTTAAAGCGGTTGATTTGGGTCGTAAACAGTTTGAAATCTATAATGAACAATATTTTTCAGATTTGTCGGGGTATACCGGCCGGTTTGAGATTATGGTTGGTGGTGAAATTGTCGAATCTGGTGACATCGATCTGGTAGATATAGGGCCGTTGGAAACGAAGCAGATTTTGCTGAAGTACAAAACGCCCGATTTACCTGCGGGTGGGGAAGCGTTTATTAATTTCCGCTTTTATTTGAAAGAAGGGACCGCTTGGGCGGACGCGGGGCATGAGGTGGCTTGGGAGCAGTTTAAGCTGCCGATTGCGGCGCCGCTGGTGGCCGAACCGGCCGTGTCTCGGATGGCGGAACTGAGCTTGGGCCAAAACGGTGGGCAGATCGAGATCGCTGGGGAAGGGTTTAAGCTCTGCTTTGATCGGGCGACCGGCCAATTGAGTCGTTGGGTGGCCAATGGGCAAGAGCTGATCGACCAAGGGCCACAGCTTAATATGTTCCGTGCACCGACCGACAACGATGGATTCAAAACGCCGGATATTGACTGGGTGCCGGAAAAGGATTGGTACGATTGGAAAGCGGCCGGTTTGCACGAGTTGTCCCATACGGCCGAAAGCGTCCATGTGGAACAAACACGGCCGCAAGAAGTACAAGTGACGATCCAAACGATTATCGGCTCGGAAAAGCATCCGAATGCGTTTTCTCATCAGCACACCTATACGGTTCGTGGGGATGGCTCTGTTTATCTTGATAATCAGGTGTCGATTGATAGCGGATTGCAGATCAAGAATTTACCACGTGTGGGGATTTCTCTGCGGATGCCGGCCGGATTTGAGTCGTTTCGTTACTACGGCCGTGGCCCGTTTGAAAATTATCGTGACCGGAATAGTGGGGCGATGGTGGGGGTGTATGACAGCACGGTCGATAATGAGTATGTGCCGTATATCATGCCACAAACGTTTGGGAATAAAACTGATGTGCGTCAGGTCTGGGTCAGTGGTGAAGGTGGTGCGGGGTTGGAAATTACGGCGGTGAATGGGGTGATGGAGGCGAGTGTCTCCCATTTTTCTGATAGTGATTTGCTCGAATCGTTCCATACCAATGAGCTGACACGCTTGGATGAGGTGATTGTTAACCTTGATCACATTCAAGCGGCGTTGGGTGGCGGTTCGTGTGGGCCGCGTACGCTTGAGGAATATCATGTGGAGACCGGTAACTATCGGTTTGGGTTTGTGATCCGGCCGATGGGGTAATCTGGTGTTTTGTGTGATACGCTTGGCATAAATCCCACGGCTAGCGTGACGCCCTGCGGGCTTTTTGCTTGCAGGGTCAAAAACCACCGCTAGTTGGGCGGGATTTTAAGACTGTGGAGATGTGGCGTTAGCCATTCTGGGAAGCAGTAAAAGAGTACAAAATATCATATTTTGATAAATCTCTTACAACGGTGTGTTTTTATAATGAGTAGTCGTATTGACGAGATCATGGAGGATATGGGTATGGATGGGTCTTTTGTGCCTCATGAAGAATATCAGGAGTATCCGCTGGAAGAGATGCGGGAACGGGCGGCGGCGTTTTATGCCGATATTAAGCGACGACGGACGATTCGGGAGTTTTCTGATCGGCCGGTGCCGAGAGATATTATTGAGACTTGTTTGTTAGCGGCCGGAACGGCACCGAGTGGGGCTAATTTACAGCCGTGGCAATTTGTGGTTGTGTCTGATCCGGAGATCAAAGAGAAGATCAAGGTGGCGGCCGAGGCGGAAGAGCGGGAATTTTATAATGGGAAAGCGCCGCAAGAATGGTTGGATGCGCTGGCGCCGCTGGGGACGGATGAGCATAAGAAGTTTTTGACGATCGCCCCTTATTTGATTGCGATTTTTGCGAAGTCGTATGATTTATTGCCGGACGGCCGTAAGGTGAAAAATTATTATGTGAGCGAATCGGTCGGCTTGGCTGCGGGGACGTTGATTACCGCTTTACACCAGTGTGGTTTGGCTTCTTTGACCCATACGCCGAGCCCGATGGGCTTTTTGAATGAGATTTTAGACCGGCCGAAGAACGAACGGGCACTTATTCTGCTGGTGGTGGGATATCCGGCCGATGATTGTGAAGTACCGAGCAAGGCGAAGAAAAAGAAAGCGTTGGATGAGATCGCCGTATTTTTGTAGGTTTGTGTTAGAGGGAGGTGCATGTGAATACAACTATGTCTAAAGTACCGATTCTGTAGGGGCAGTTGGTGTGGTTATGGCATAGCCTGTAGCCATGAGAAGAGGTTGCCGAGGCTGTGTGGGTAAATGGTTTGTTGTGAAATTCACGCCAGCGGTGATGTGGCAAATAAATAGACAGATTTTGGGAACCTGATCTTCTTTTTGAGTTGTTAGTACTTTTGTTTGTTGTTTGTCGGTAAAAATTGATTGCATCTAGCTGTCTTACTGCTTACAATCGCTTGGGGTAACGTAGGATTTAATCCGGCCGACACAGAATTATCCAATGCAGTATGAGAGATAGTTTTTCATGAGTCACCGCTCAGTTGAGCAAACAAACAAGAAGAAACCGAGCCGTCTGCGCGCTTTAATTGCCGATGATGTAAAAGAGTCCCGCCGTAGTACCCGACTAATGTTGTCGTTGGTGCCTGATGTTGAAGTGGTGGCGATCGCCCACGACGGCCGTGAAGCGGTCAAGTTGGCCCGACAGCATGAGGTGCAGATTGCGCTTCTTGATATTAAGATGCCTGTGCTTGATGGGTTACAGGCGACGCAAGCGATTTTGAAACGTGACCCAGATGTGTGCTGTGTGATGATTTCAGCTGAGCGGGATAGCGATACGTTGCAACGGGCATTGACGGCCGGGGCGAGTGGCTATTTGATTAAGCCGTTTACGTCGGATGAGTTGGTTGAGACGATGGAGCGGGTGATTAAAGATGTGCGAAGTAAGCAGGCCCGTTATGGGACGGCGACCCGCTTGAAGCGGGAGCGTGATGCGTATGTGTTGGAGTTGGCGAAGGAGTATATGAAGGCGCGCCGTACGGATGAGAAGGCGCAAACAGTGTTTGAGACACTGGCGGCCGATCCGTATTGTGATATTCGCTGGTTGCGGAATTTGGCGATTATTTATGTGGTACGTGGGGAGTGGGGGCGTTTGCGGGTTCTGGCGGAGCGGTTGGAACGGCAGATGTTGTAGGTGGGATTTGCTTTTGACAGTTGGCTAGGGGGTGGCTATAATCTCGGTCCACTTGCGACATTGGTGTAGTGGTAACATACCAGCTTCCCAAGCTGTTGTCACGGGTTCGAGTCCCGTATGTCGCTCTTAAACAATTGATATATGTTCTTAGCAATAAGAAATTTGTTTAATTGTTAATGTACTTCAAAGACGGCCGTTTTCTGTTTGGCGACGAGACGGCCGTTTTTTTGTTTCAGTTGACCCCATAAAAGATCATGTGATAAAGTATATCTCTAACACCAATAAAAAGACAAGGGAAATTCAAAAACATGTTCAATTCAATTCCAGAGACCTCATTAGAAATCGCTTCATTCGGCCGGAGCCAAAACCGAATGATCGTTATTCGTCGTGTTGGTGAGCAGGATCCTGTTGCGCCAGTATCCAACACAAGAATTTTAATGATTGGTTCAGTTGAAAGTGAATTACAAAGAGCTTTCCAAGAAAGAGTGATTTCACGGCCGGTTTTAAGTGAAATTATGGGTTTGCCAATCAACGGGAATACTTACTCAAAACTTTACCAGCACATTATGAAGTAGCAGACATGTGGAAACAAAACATCATATTTTCAGTTTTAATAGGGCTTGGGTTTGCATTTAGTCAAGCACTGTTTTTTCAACTAGACTTATTTTTCACTAGATCAATACGAGAGGGTAATATCGAGCCCGGCGCATTTTGGTCTGCCGCAATTTTATTCACCATAACCGCAATTCTTACGGCTACCGGGGAGGTTTTGCTTGTTGATGAGTCGCCAGAGTCGATTAAAGCACAGTCGAAAAAAGCCAACTATGCAAGAGGTATTTATCATTTTTTGCTAGGGGTCAACACATCGTTCATGGTAAGTTTTTTCTCTTTTGCCATGGGTGGGTAGGCTGTGATTAAAGAAAATGGGGGACTACTACTGAACAGGTCTAGGCTGATAGCGGAGTTTGTAAGCAGCAGTAAATGACCGTCAATATAAAAGTTTTGTGTAAAGAGTCCGCGCTATCGCGTCTTTGCCGCTCGGCTGTCGGCGGTGATTGCTTTGGGCCTGATCATGCTGGTTAAGCGGCCGTCGATCTGCATGGGTCCACCGCCTCGGCACTCGCTTGCTGGTTTATCTGAGTTTGGGGAAGCGGTAAATCCCCATAGTTGGGACGCAGCTTATTGCGTGTTGATCTTATTGGATTCCACCACGCCCCCTCTGCCGATTAAAACTCACTCGCCTATGATCTTTAGTTTTCCCTAATTGCTTCAAAATTGGGGATGAAAAAACAGGTGTTTTGA
>WTJY01000309.1 GCA_011524645.1 Anaerolineales bacterium
CCTGATAGGAGGGGAGCAAATCCAATGAGTTGATTAATTTGGCGAAGGTATTGATAACCAAGAATCGATTTTAAATTGAGATTTGCTGATATAAATCCCAACTTATGGATAGGGATAAAGATTTAGTTTGATGATAAAAATTTGTTGAGAAACAGCGTAGGACAAAATCGAGTGTACAGCAAACAGGCAAAAAGAAAGAGCTAGGATGTTTGAAGTCCTAGCTCTAGTCAAAGGAGGAGAAGAAGATTGTTCATTTGATAACCAGTTTATCTGGGAGAGAGTCCGAACTAGACCCTCAATTTATAAGGAGAAGAAGATTGTTTGCTTGAGGATAGTATAGGGGAACCCCAGAATACCAACTCAACGCAAATACAACGCACAACCTACGCCAAACCTACGCTTGTTACGAAATTCACAATAAAGAAATCCCAATAACTTAAAGATTTTTCACGAAAAAGAGCCACGCCGTTACAATATAAAAGATGTACCAAATGAAAAAGCATGAAGCGATGTGGTGGCTAGTCTGTTGTTTGCTGATCGCGGCTGTCCTTCGTCTCCCCCAACTCGAACAATTCCCGCCCGGCCTGCACTACGATGAAGCGGCCAATGCGATTTTATCGGCCGACATAGGCCTGCGTGGCGAACGCCCCGTTTTTATCGCCAGCTACACCGGCAAAGAAACACTCTTCTTCTATGTCGCCGGTCTCCTAATGGCCGCAACAGGGGAAACGGTGTTCGCCTTGCGCCTAGCCTCAGCCTTTTTAGGGATGCTAACAATCGCCGCAACCTATCGCTTGGTGCGGGATATGTGGCCCCACGGCCGTACCGTAGCGGTCCTCGCGGCCGCCTTACTCGCCACCAGCTTTTGGCATGTCCTCTTTAGTCGTCTCGGCTTCCGCGCCATCAGTCAGCCACTACTACAAGCACTCACCCTTGTCTTTCTCTGGCGCGCCTGTCGTGCCCAAACCCGCCAACATTGGCTCATCTTGAGCACGGCCGCTGGTATCTGTCTCGGTCTAACCGCCTACACCTATCTGGCGGCGCGCCTATTTCCGGTCCTGCTCCTACTCGGCTGTCTCCCCTTGCTTTGGCAGTGGCGTATCTATCTGCCCAAACTCACCAGCACCGCCGTTGTCGGTGCAATCACCCTTACCCCATTGCTCAACTACTTTGTCGCCAATCCCGACAGCTTCTGGGTCCGTATCTCCCAAGTCGCTCCGGCCGAAGAAGGGCTCACCCTCGGCGAAAGCTTCGGCCGTTCTCTCGCCATGTTCGTTTGGTCTGGAGACCCATATTGGCGTTTTAATCTCCCCAGCAAACCCCTGTTTGAGTGGTGGACGATCCCATTCCTGCTAATCGGTTTCATCACACTGCTCCTCTATCAATGGGGCAAAGACAAAACCTTGCTTGATCGGTCAGCCAGAGTGATTTTTTTACTCACCCCCTTCATCATGATTTTGCCAACCGCCCTAGCCACCAATGAAATCGTTCCCAGCAACTTGCGCGCCATCGGTTTAATCCCGTTTGTATTTATCTTCCCCGCAATGGGCGTAGCTCTTCTATTAAAACAAACCCGTTCTTCTTTACCGACAGAAATCATCTTGGCAACCGTTTTATTGGGCCAAGGGGGGTTCACCTACCAAAACTACTTTAACAATTGGGGAACACGCGCCGACGTTTATTATGAAAATGACACCGACTTAACGGCCGTCTCTGCCCACCTAGCCCAAAGCACCCAAGACGATGCCAGCCAAATCTATATCGCCGCCCCTTTCGGGCAACACCCGACCATCGCGTTTACCAGCGCCGATTATGATCGAAGCAAATGGCTAATCACCGGTAATGCGCTTGTCGTTCCCAACGAAGGAGCGGCCACCTATGTCTTCCCTCACAGTGCCCCAGCCCCTGCATGGGCGGCCGACCTGCTCGCCAATAGTGCCCAAGAAACCAGCGAGCTAGGTCCCGACGGAGAACCGATTTTTACTGTCTATCATCAAGCACAACCGCTCTTTGTCGATCCCCCTATCCCGATTCGAGCCAATTTCGGCTTTGCGGTCCAATTATTGGGATATGACATTCGTTCGGCCGTTTCTGGAAATGAGGTCGATTTAATCCTATATTGGCAAGTCGATGGGGTCCCCCCAGCCAACTGGCGGCCGTTTGTCCATATCGAAGACCATTGGGGGTATCGCTGGGGGCAAATCGAACCGGATACCTATGCCACCAGCGACTGGAGCGCAGGGGACAAAGTGATTCAGCAAATCAGCGTCCCCCTGCGGGATGGTGCGCCACCCGATCGATACGACATCAAGATCGGCTTCTTCGATACCGCTACGGGGCAAGCGATCGCCCGCTTTGATGACGACAGCCGGTACGCAGGCACCAGCTACACCATCGAAACGATCCGAGTATCGGCCGGAGAACCACCCGCGACGATCACCCCGCCGATCAATCTCGACCAGCAGATCGTTTCCGGGCTTAACCTTGTCGGCCACGAACAAATTCCCTCGTCTGTCGGGACCGGCGAGCCGTTCGATGTCGCTCTATGGTGGCGCGCAGAAACTGAAACAGACCTCCCTCCGCTCAGAATTCGCTACGAAATCTATAACAGCATCAATGTCGGCAAAACGTTATGGATGTCCCCACCGGTGCGTGGCGGCTACCCCTTCCCCGAGTGGGAGCGATCCCAATTTGTGATCGACCGTCAAACGCTACAGGTACCGATCAACATCGATGCCGGTCGCTATCGGCTCCAAGCCCGCATTCTCAACGAAATCGATGATACCTTGGCTGAAATTTCTTTGGGAGAACTCGATATCACCCAAAGTGACCGCTCTTTTACCATCCCTGACGTAGATTTCGCGGCCGAAGCCACATTTGGCGGGGAAATCAATCTCGTCGGCTATCAATACGCCCCCAATGAGAATAGTAACGAAAACGGTGTCGAACTCACCCTTGTCTGGCAAGCGACAAGTGAACCGGCCGCAGACTACACCGTTTTTGTCCACATTCTCAATGACGATGGCACCTGCTGTTTGTGGCAGCAAGACAGCATGCCCCAAGCGGGCGCAAAGCTGACCTCACGCTGGCTAGAAGGAGAAGTCATTATCGATACTTATCAGATCGCCTGGTCGGAAGAGGTTCTTGATGGTGAATATGGGGTCGAAATCGGCCTGTATATCGCCGAATCGGGGCAACGTTTAGGCGTCACCACCGAAATG
>WTJY01000109.1 GCA_011524645.1 Anaerolineales bacterium
GTTGCGGGTGGCGGTTCGGCCGTTTCCGTTAATCGCGTTTCACGGTCATGTTCTTCGGCGACTTCGATGGCGTCTGTGGTCGGCGTGATGATCGGTGTTTCGGTTGCGGGGGGCGTTGGATCGGGGGAGGGTGAGGGAAATAGGTTGCATCCGATCAGTGATAGGCTAATGAGAATTGAGGCAAAAAGTACGCGACGCATGGGTTGTTTGGGTTTGAATTGTGTATTGTGCTATAGCGATGACATCGATTTACCCATATGATCGATTTGTGCCCGGACAATGGTGATATGGGTCTGGTTTGAACATGACCAGATATTGGGCTGTGTTGATGGCACATGTCGGATCGGGGCGAGCGAGACAAATTGCCGTTGGATTGGGTTCTGATTGTTGATCTGTCGGCAATTTGCCTAGCCCCTATAGGGTGCTACGGTTTATGGGATTGGGAATTAATTACGCAATATGGTTTTTAATTTATCTAACCCGATATTACCACCACAGATGATAACGGCCACTGTTTTGTTTTTGTATCGCGCAACTTCTTGCAGATAACCTGCGACCGCTACGGCAGCCGCCCCTTCGATCATCATATGTTCACGGGCCATGAAGAGACGCAGGGCGGATTCGATTTCTTGTTCGCTGACTTCAATAAAGCGATCGGCTAATTGTTGACATAACGCAAATGTGATCGACCCCGGCTCGACGCCACCGGCCGTGCCGTCTGACCAAGTTGGCAGATAGGGGACATCGACAATTTTTCCGGCCGCGACCGAGCGCATCATCGAGGGGGCATTGGTCGGGGAAACCGCCACGATTTCGACATCGGGCCAGAGTGATTTGGCGTAAGTGGCGATCCCTGCTGTCAGGCCACCGCCCCCCATCGCGATCAGGATCGTATCGATTTTGGAGAGCTGGCGGCCGAGTTCGACAGCGATTGTCCCTTGTCCGGCCGCAACCTGTAGATCGTTATAGGGGGAGATATAGGTAATTCCTTCCGCTTCGGCCGTGGCGCGCGCGTGATTTTCTGTATCGACACCATCTTGCCCGAATTTTTCGATCGTGGCTCCCCATTGGCGCATATTGTCGAGCTTGCTTTCGGCCGCATTTTCCGGCACAAAAACACGGCCATGGCCGCCGATTTGGTGCAAGGCATAGGCGGTTGCCGCCCCGTGATTGCCGGTTGAGGCGGTGACGATCCCTTGATCATGTACGGCCGAGCCGAGCCATAGCACTTTGTTCAAAGCACCACGGACCTTGAATGAGCCGGTGTGCTGTATGTTTTCTAGTTTGAAATGGACCGATCCACCACTGAGCTGGCTAAAGTATGGGGAATAACTGAGCGGGGTTTGACGGATATACGGCCGGATGCGGGCTTCCGCTTGGATAATTTGATTGAGAAGATTCATATTTCTATTTTTACGCCCCCATATCGCGCATAGCGGGCATATCGATTTCTTTCACACAGCTGTATTTCGATAGCGATACAACACAGCGCACTACGGAGACTAAGTCACTTAGCGGAATGCCGATTTTGCCCGCATCTTCTAACGATGCGCCGCTATCGAGCGGGTACTCGGTGGCGATGTCGCCCGGATTGATACAGGTCACGCCGATTTGATCCGGCCGTAGAATGCCACGTAGCGCATGGGCTACACCGCGCACGCCGAATTTTGAGGCGACATAGGCGACTTCTGGCCCACTGGCATTATCTAGCCCTGAAGTTGAGCCGATCATGATGATTTTGCCGTTGTCTGAACGACGCACGGCCGGAATAAGCGCTTGGATACAGTCGATAACCGCTGTTAGATTGACGGTCAGTACGCGATGGTTTTCCAGCGGGTCGATCGCTTCAAAATCGTATTGGCTAGAAAATGCGGTGCTTTCCCAGATGCCGGTGTTGTAGAGAAGAATGTCGATCGTTTCTTCGCCGATCACTGTGGCGATCTGTTTGGGAGCTGCCGGATCGGTTAGATCGGCCGTAATCCAATGCCGCTGGATACCGTTATTGAGGTCGAGAACGGCCGGCCGTGAGCGTGATACCAGCCAGAGTTGATCATCGGGTTGGGGAACGGCCGTGGCTAGAGCGGCACCTAGCCCTCGGCTTGCACCGAAAATGAGGTAGTTGGTCATATGTCATCCTAGAGTTAATGAAGGGATAGGGATGGGGGATAGGGAGTTTTCTTAGTCCAGGTGATTTCCTTACCCCTATCTTCCTATCGCTTGTCGTCTAAAAATTTGGTGTAAAGTTGTTTTGATTCAATCTAATTACAGTGTGACAACGGTAATCCCAAATTTATACTAGGCTTCGACAGGCTCAGCCTTCGTTGCGCATCGAGGGCTGAGCTTGTCGAAGCCCTGCCCAGAAAATTTAGAACATTAATGTGGCAGAGCTTGATAATGGGATTTATCCCACCGGCCAAAATTGGTGACATGTTTGATACTATTATTCGCTACTTAATCAAAAGCTGGTTCCCATAACTTTTGATGTTATGCCAACGCTCCCCGATCACTTTGATGCCATCCTCTTCGGCCGTGGTCAAGCTATTTTGTAGCGATTGTGGCTGGATCGTTTCGAGCTGATTAAATGTGCGGGTGAGGGGATTGGCTTGATCGGCATGGATGCTATAGATCAGGGCTGAATCTGGGGCTAAGGGGAGCCATGACGCGGGGATGTCGATGTTGCCCAGAATATCTCCGTTTCCGATATAGATGGTGGGCCATTGTGGCCTTGTGAATGATGCTTGCTCGGCCGGAATGGCGAGCCGTGATCGGTGTTGCGCTTCGCTATCCCCGCGCATGAGCATGAGTGGGTGGCCGTGTGAAGCGTGATAGATGACGAGTTCGTCGAGAAATGGGCTGCCGTTACCGATGTTGCGTATGTGGGTGAGACAACGGCCGAATTGGGCGGTGCGGGCGATGGTCAGATCGAATACGGCCGGACCGACGAGCAACAAGTTTTGCTGTTGCACGTCGATCACTACCTCTGTTTTATTGTCTGTTAGGCACTGTGGTTGCTGGATCGGCTTCCCCTCATGCTGTTCTAGACAACACTTTAGGTGAAGCAGGCCATTTTCGGCTCGGCTGACAAGTTGTTCCGCCATCGGGCTATATCCGGCCGGAATAAGGGCGGCACGCAAGGCCCATTTGGTCGCTTCGCGGATTTCACGCGGTAAGACAGTGTAGAACGGGGGGATCGGGTCTTTGATACGTTTCGTCATAATGTTTGTTCTGCTTGGGGTTGAAATGCCTTGGTGAAAAAGCGATGCCAATTTTCCCCCATGATTTGGGCTGTTTCCGCTTCATTAAAGCCGATATCGCGCAACCCTTGGACGATATTGGGGAAGTCGAGTGACGATTGAAACCAATCTTGCCAGATCGGCCAATCTCGGTTTGGCTTGCTACTGGCACCATAGTCAACACCATGTGTCCAGCGCCCCATGCGGAGCCAGTCGAGGTATTGTGGGGTTTGGTTGCGGACCAGATCGGTACCGATGCCGACTTTATCGACCCCCATGATTTCGACGGTGCGGGCGATCATGGTGCACCATTGTTCACAGGTAACTTCTCGGCCGCCGATGAGGAGTGGATAGAGGCTACAGCCGAGCATCCCTTCATTGTCGGCCAGATGTTTGAGCAAATCGGCCGATTTACTACGGGGAATGTCGGTCATAAAACGGGGGTTGGCGTGGGTGATCGAAACCGGCCGGTCAGAGGCATCGATCGCTTGATGACAGGTCGTTTCCCCGACATGGGAAAGGTCGATTAACATCCCTAAGCGGTTCATTTCCCGTATCGTTTCACGGCCGAAGCGGGTTAACCCGCCATCGTTCGGCTCATAACAGCCGCCACCGAGCAGGCTGGCGTTGTTGTAGGTCAACTGCATGATGCGTACATCTAGCTTGTAAAACAGTTCGAGCATCCCCAGATCATCTTCAATCGGAGAGCTTCCTTGGAAGCCGAGGACGACGCCGGTTTTGCCGAGTTTTGCCGCTTGGCTAATATCGGCCCCGGTGGTGACCGGCATAATTAAATCGTTGTGTTGGCGAAACCAGCGATACCATTTGTGGAGCTGGCTGAGGGTTTCACGGCCGTTTTCCCAAACGGCCGTGGTGACATGAATACAGGTCACATCCGCATTGCGGAGCTCCTGAAAGAGCTCGCGGCTCCAGTTACTACAGTTGAGAGCGTCTATAATCATGGTGGGAGTGGTTAAGGGGCTGTAAATCGTTCGTCTTCTTTGGGGACTAAGTTAGATAGGAGGGAGGGGGAAGAAGGTGCTTGATGGCGCTTCCCCTTGGGCGACATCGCTGGCGATCGGTGCCCCTTGGAGCAGGGTGACCCGTAGCCAGTAAATCGATTGAGGATTAAAGCGGTTCATGCCATACTGGGCCAACTGGAAGCGCTGGGTATAGAGTGGGATGAAATCTTGGTGATGCAAATTGGTGTGAATTTCCGCGTAACGTAATGATTGGGTGCTTTGTACACGGCCGATAATCGCCCGATGGTGTGGAAAGTCGAATAAAAACGAACCGATCAATTGATCTGGGTCACGATCCTGTAAATCACAGTGCAGTTTGTAAACTTGTAGCGGAATATCGAGCGGCCGTGCGGACCATGCCCCTTTCGTTTCATCTTTGGTGCCGATCAGTGGCTCTTCACTATCGGCCGAGAAATACCAGAAGAGAGCATCCCCCTTTTCCTGCTCGACATCGGTGCCAAATACCCAGCTATAAGTAGTTTTGATCAACGCCTGTAACTCAGCCACTGACTGTATCAGGTTCGGCTCACCTTGATAGATGTTGTCCAAATAGGGAGGCAAATCGGTGGTGTGTTCTGGGTAGAGCTGAATGAGGATGGCGTGGAGTAGCTCTTGGGTTTCGACAGAAAGGGTCGCTTCCGCCCATGAGCAAAGGGTCGCCCACGGCCGTTCTGGCCAATCGGCCCAGCCGCTGATCTCTGCGCGGATTTGGGTTAGCTCGGTGGTGAGCTGTTCCCGATGGGCGAATGTATGGGAGACATCTAGCGTATCTTGGGTGAAATAGGTAATACAGTGGTCAAGCAGTCCGCGAAAACGGCCGACATCGGTGTGACTGGCATCGATCATCTGTTGCTTGGCGCGTGCCAGCGGGATTTCCCGAATCATTGACCATGTATGTGTGAGGTGGGGGTGGTTGATGACGAATGGAACCATCCCCATGCCTGTGGCGTTGCCGATGCCAAGGTAGCGACGAATTTCTGGGGCGAGTGGCACGGCCGATTCGCTTTTCGCTTGGGCGATATGCTCTGCCAGATCGGCCGCGTATTCGCGAAACATGAAAGCGGCCAGCATTTGTGGCATAAACGAGCCATGAAGGGGGTGGTCTGTGCCGAAGGCGCGATAGGATTTAAGGCCGAATTTGGTGTTGCCGTAATAGGCGGTGCTGCGGAAGATGTACCCCCCTTTGGCGAGAACGCTGGGGTCGGGTTGTTCACCGGCCGCGAGTTGATCGACGACATAGTCGAAGAAACGGCTACTGCGGTTGCCTCGGGTCCAGACAAGGGTGTGGGGGTCGGCACGGCCGTATTCTTGGCGGGGGACATTGCGCCGTAGCTCGGCCAAGCGCTCCGGTGTGAGCTCTCCTTCACAGAGTGCGGCGGCCGCGTCCCAGCCATCGGCGATGACACGGTCGGTCCGTTCTTCGGGGGAAAGCTGTTGTGAAAAGATGACGAAATAGAAAACCTGATCGCCAGAATCGATGGTGTAGAGAACTTCACCGACACCGTTGTCGTCAAGGCGGTTTTGGCTGAGCTTGATTTGCCAGCTTCCGGCTTGGATGCGATTGAGCATGAGCTGGGCGAAGCTTAGCGAGGTGGGCCAAGCGGCACCGATTCGCTCCGGTTGGAGCACGGTTGCGGGAGGACGGAGGGGTAGATCGGTGAGTAGGTTGCCGAATATGGGGTCGAGTGGGGTCATGCGGATCGTTTAATTCTGTCTTGGTTTACGGATGGAGATTTTGCCCGATTTCTGTCGTGGTCACATGATCAAGCATCGCCTGATATTTGCTAATGATCGTGTCCCAATTGTAGTTGGTTTGGGTAAAGCGGTGCCCATTACGGCCGAGCTGAACTTTTTGTTCAGGATTATTTTGCAGATAAACGAGCATCGCGGCAAATTCTTCATAGGTGGTGTAGTAAAGACCACCATGGCTACGCTGGCATTGTACGCGGAGGACTTCACAGTTGCCGTTGACGAGGAGCGGCCGCTCCATGAGCCACCCTTCGAGGGCGATCATCGATAAGCTTTCAAAAACGGAGGGAACGATAACCGCTTCGGCCGCAGCGAACCCATCAAACTTATCCTGCTCGGTGACAAATCCGGTGGTGATAATATCGGGTCGATCTGGGATCGGGACATGCCCTTTCCCCATTAGGACCAGCTTGAGATCGCTGTGGTGTGCTGCTTTGTAACGGACAAAATAATCGATCAATTCCGGTACATTTTTTTGTTCGACGAGACGGCCGAGGTAGGTGATAAATGGCCCTTCGACATTAAACTTTTGGCGGAAGCGGTCGGCCGAATGATCTGGCGGTTCATTGATGCCGATACCGACAACGGTGTGGGGCACATGGCTGTTGCGGGTGATTCGGTTGACAAAGAGGCGTTCCGCTTCCGTATTGTAGGCGATGGCCCGAGGGGCGTGGAACAGCTTGCGAAAGACCGGATAGTAGAGAATCGGTTCGTCGTGAGCGGTGGGGACAAGAATCGCTTTATCACTCACGAGGGGTAAGCCGAAGACGGTCGAGGCGTATTGATAGGTGAAAAAGATAAACGCATCATAGAGATGATAAGAGCGCTCGATTTTTTGGATCAGGTGGCTAGAGGTTGGCCCTTGGCTCCACATCCATTCCGTTTCTTCGGTGGGATCGTAGCGCCCTTTGTGGATCTTGCGGCCGAGTCGAATTTGCTCTTTGCTGAGCTGGAGCGGCCGTTCGCTGTCACTGGGGAAGCGATGGACTGTGACCCCATTAATGTTGGTGATTCCGGCCGGATAATGGTTGGACCAAGTCCGATAATCGAGGGCACATGTGGTAAAGACATCGACATCGGCAATCGATAAAAGGTGTTCCGCTAGCCAGCGGGCGTGAAGTTCCGCACCGCCGCTAACTTCGAGCCCATAACGTTGCACGATAATGGCGAGTTTTAGTTTGGTCATAGATTGAGTTGAGTAAGGATTTGGGCGAACTGTTGTTTGACTACGGCCGGAGAAAAACGGGCGAGTCGCTCTGTTTGCTGCTGAACCAGTCGGATTTGCCACGGCCGATCATTCAAGATGAGATCGATCAGTTCCGCCAATCCTGCAAAATTCTTTTCCTTAAATTGTACCCCAGCCGAGCCTAATGTGTCGGTGGTGCCCGGCTCTTGAAAGGCGAGAATCGGCAACTGATGGTGCATCGCTTCTAGATAAGGTTTGCCGAACCCTTCGTGTTCGCTCATGGAGATATAGAGATTTGCGTTGCGGTAATAGCTCACTAAATCGGCTTGAGAGACACGGCCGGGGAGCCAGAGGGATTGTTGCACACCGAGCTGTGAGGCGAGCGTATTAATCCAGTTGACATAATCTTTTGACCATCGATTGCCGACTAAGGCGAGTTGGGCGTGTGGTTCGATCTGTTGATAGGCATAAAGAAGCTTAACGAGATCTTCTTGTCGCTTATTGGGAGCGAGACGGCCGACAAATAAGAGAATCGGCCGATCCCCTTTTCGGGCGACGATATCGGAGCTGGTTTCAAATCGATAAAGCTCCGGCTCTAGGGCGATAGGCAAAACGGCGGTTTGGGTAAAGCTGTTGGCTTGAAGCTCGGCCGTGTTGACCGCTGAGATGCCGAGGGCGATGGCGGTTTGGGGCTGTAGCTGGGCCAACTGGGCCCGACCGCGCTGTGATGCGGCCGCTTTGGCCGGATCGATTCCGCTAAAAAAGTGGTGTGGCGTGACATTGTGATAGATCAAGATGAGCGGTTTGCCGATGGCGATGACCGTGTCAGCGACATCACTCCCCAGTCCATGATGATAGATAAGATGGGATTCCCCCTGATCACGATAGCTGTGCAACGGCCGGATCGGCGACTCATAACCGGTTTCGATATGACCGGCATAGATTTCAGAGGTGATGTCACGCTCATGGAGCCAGACACGGAGGCGCAACGCATGGTCTGTAATGGCATCGTGCGGGGCGGCACCGGCGATGATTTGATGCAAAACCATCTACTGGCTAGCCACCTGTTTTTGCATGTCGATTTGGGCTTGAAGCTGTTGGACTTGTTGCTGTAAGGCAACGTTTTGACGTGCCAGCTCGTTGAGCGTGCCGATCAGATGGGTATTGAGTTGATTTTGTTCCGCCATAGAGCGGTTGACATAAAACAAGATTAAGTTGTGTGCTTCCCCCCGTATCCGTTTCCATAGAGGGCCGAGAAGTGGAATGCGGGTGGCTGCTGAATCGGCCAGATTGGGGTCGGTCGTAAAGCTGGTATAGAGCTGATTGGCTTGGCTGAGATGGTGGGCTAGTTGTTGCGTATCGTGGTCGGTGAGCTTTGGCATGATGCTCATCGTGCCATAGGCGGGAATATCCGGCACCGGATTCGCTTGGCGCGTGGCCAGGCGGGTGTTGATTTCGGCCGCTATTTTTTCTGGCGTATGGGTGTCATCTTTAAACTGAAGCCAATCAGACATGTTAGTTCTGTTTCCTTTCTTCTTTGGCTGTGACTTCCGGTTCGCCGAAACGGCCGTTGTCGATCCGCTGACGCATCCCCGCTTTCTGGGCATCGTTTTCAGCGGCCGTGCGCCGTTTGCTCAACTGTTCAAGGCGTAGCCCTGTCGTATGCGGAGCGAGTTTGCCCGCTTCGCGAAGCGCCTGTAGGCGGGCCCAGACCGCCTCTTTTTTGGTGACTTGGTGGGGCTGAAAAGCGTCCATATCGCGTGGGGTTAGCTCTTTGTCGAGGACGAGCACCCCATCGGCCACGGCCGCTTGCACCAGATCGAGCCCGCGACGGGTACGGGCGAGAATCCCATTAAAACCGGCATCTTCGCCGCTAGGTCCACCGCCTTGCCATACATCAGAAGCGGCGATATCGGCCGCTTCACCGATCGCATCGGCACAGATTTTACAGCGAGATTGGATGCGCCATTTGCTCTCTTGCTCCCATAGATCATTGTATGTTAGTTCGAACGTGCGGCCATCTTTGGTTTCGATGCGAGTTGGGCCGGGATTGCCGTAACCACGGTAGCGGATCATGGAGAGTTCATCTTCACTGATGCCGAAATCATCTAATATTTCCCATGACTTGCTCAATTCTGAGACACCGCCACAGACAAGAGTGAGCAGATATAAGCAATATTGATTGACGCGCGCATCCTGTTTGGCTAGGTTGCGAATTGCGCTGATGTCGCAGGGCTTGCCGATAAAGGCGAACGGTTCTTGGCGCTCAAGAAGGGCAAGGAAATCGCTAAGTGGGGCGGCGGGGCCATAACGTGAACCGGCCGCGCGCAAGACATCGGCCCGTGTGGTGCTGATGTGGGCTTTGTTGCGGAGCGGCTGTTCTGGGTCGCTGGCGACATGGAGGATAAAGTTGACGCGGCCGCTCTCAAGTAAGTAGATGGCGAGTGCGGTGAGGACACCGCCGGTTGAACCGCGAAAGCGGATATCCGGTTCGGCCGCGTAGCCACGGTTGATTTGTAAGGTGTAGCCCCAGACGGTATCGCGGTTCGCTTTGGGATCGATCGCATGATAGGGAAGTCCATGGATTTCGGTTCCGGGGCAGGTGACGCGGATTTGGGCTTCGGCCGCTGGGGTCAAGGGGGTGACTGGAAACGGCCGTTCGACCCCTTGAGGGGTCATGACAAGGCGGAGGTTGTCTGCCCCTGCTACGCTTTGGCAGAGACCACAACCGATGCACAGGCCTGTGGTGACAATTTGGTTGACTAATTTGCTCATGATGCATGGGATTTTATGTGATTGATTTAAACTGGTCCAATTGGGATTTTGCGCAAGTTGTCACTGTGGTTAATAAGTTGACACCAATTTTCAATCAGAACCAATGGAATCGCTTTTTATTGTCGTCATAGGCGGCCGTTGCCCCAAAGGGGTGTTTTTCGCGCCGTAGGTGCGAAAAACACCCCTTTGGGGCTGAATTCGTTGATTTTGACAACCAAAATCGATTTTAGATTGAGAATTGCTGATAAGTTGGATCGGTTTTGCGCTATATGTAGGCTTTTGTATGGCGAGTAAATCTCACTAGATTCGGGAAATTTTGATAAAAAATGTAAAAATAAGATAAAAACCGATCAATTTTGGGAAAATACTTGCATTGATTATAAATTTGTGTATAATCCTTGATGTGTAGGCTCCCTCTGAGGTGGTTGGTTCATCGCCCGATGTTCCAACCACCAT
>WTJY01000238.1 GCA_011524645.1 Anaerolineales bacterium
TTTAATACAAAATAACACATTTTCATATAAATATTAAAATCAATTACAACCCTCTGCAAAAAGACATAAAGTTAGGCCACATGTGGCCCAGTTTATTTATCTATCCACCTCAATCCAATACTCATCAGAATCAATATGAAATCTCTGACACTCAATCCAATACAATCGGTTAACGGGGCGGTCACGATACCCGGTTCTAAGAGCCTCTCTAACCGTATTTTACTTTTGTCTGCTCTGGCCGAAGGTCAAACTAAAATTACCAATCTTCTGCGTAGTGATGATATTTTTCATATGCTAAATGCGCTAAGTGCGCTTGGCGTGACATATGAATTAAATGATGATCGCACAGAGTGTGTGATGACAGGGGTGGGGGGGGCATTGAGTTCTGATGCTCCGATTGAATTATTCCTTGGTAATGCGGGCACCGCTATGCGTCCTCTATGTGCATCATTGACACTTGGTCGAGGTGAATTTACACTGACGGGCGAACCGAGGATGACAGAACGCCCTATAAGTCATCTGGTTGATGCTTTGCGGAATATGGGTGCTGATATTACTTATCTCAAAAATGAGGGCTACCCACCATTGAAAATTTCTGGGACAGGTTTACGAGGCGGACAAGTTAGTATTAAAGGAAATATTTCAAGTCAGTTTTTGACCTCTTTGTTGATGGCGGCACCTTATGCTGAAACTGATTTAGAGATTTTCATAGATGGTGAGCTTGTATCGAAACCTTATATTCATATTACAATTGAAGCGATGAAAAAATTTGGGGTCCACGTCGAGAATTATGAATTTCAGCGTTTTGTCGTGCAGCATAGCCAACGTTACAGATCACCTAATGAAATTATGGTTGAGAGCGATGCTTCTTCTGCTAGCTACTTTTTAGCGGCCGGAGCTATAGCCGGAGGAACGGTACGGGTCAATGGTGTTGGCACTAGTAGTGTGCAGGGTGATATCCAAATGGTCGAGGTTTTGGAAAAGATGGGGGCCAATATTACCTACAGCGAAAATTGGATAGAAGTTAGTAAAGGTCAGTTGCATGCAATTGATATGGATCTCAATCATATCCCTGATGCGGCGATGACAATTGCTACGACAGCATTGTTCTGTGAAGGAACAACTGTAATCCGTAATATTTATAATTGGCGAGTTAAAGAGACTGATCGACTTACAGCGATGTCAACAGAGCTGAGGAAAGTAGGGGCATTAGTGGATGAAGGTGAGGACTACATAGCCATTACACCACCAGAGACTATTCAGCCTGCTACTATTGATACATACGATGATCATCGAATCGCTATGTCTATGGCCCTTGCAGCTTTAGGTGATAGCCCAATTATTATTAATGATCCTGAGTGTACATCAAAGACATTCCCGACATTTTTCGAAGTGTTTGAAGAAATCAAAAATTCATAGGTATTATTTCCAATACCTTCGCCAATGCGAACAATCTAATTGGATTTGCTCCCCTCCTATCAGGAGGGGGGCTTTTGATTCGACGCGAATTAAAAATGACCCATGATCGCCGAAAATCATCCCCCTGTTTCTAGAAACAAGGGGCTATGCGTTTGTTGTTTCTAAGGAATAATTGAGCGGTCAGACCGAGATATTTTTAATTCAAGGAACAAATTTACCTTAAAGGTATTAGTGACAAATTATTTGTCACAGAGGTCTAAAAATGGCAAAGGTATTGACCATTCGACTGAAATTTATGACCAAACAAAAATGTTAAGCTACTCCCGCAGGCTCATCATTCAACCTCAAACTCAGCGATTTGAATCGTGTCTACTCCGTTATCCGCCAGCAAGCGTCGGCCGGTGGCGGGGTCATACATCCCCGCAATCAGGGTGTATCGGCCGGGTTCTAGGCTGTCAGGCAGCATCAAAACATGCTCATCTGCAATAATCTCATCAGGCACCCAACTCGTCGTCGGCCGGTTCCAACCGGCCGGTTCTTGATCAGAAATAACGATAGGACGGCCGGACGGATCAAGCAGTTGTACGAAAACCCGATACGCGGTCGGGGTTTCGCGCAGGGGTTGCCAGACCAGCGCGGTGGTGAGGAAAGCGGAGGGCTGAAGGCTGAAAGCTGAAAGGGTTGCGCCACGCAGGGTCATCAGGTCGTCGAGATCGGTGTTGAGGGTGATGTCAAGCGTGGGGAGATCAAAGGTACGGACAGGGGCGGCGAGGGTGAGGGTACCAAGTGTGAAGGGGGGATCGGAACAGTCGGCCGTTGTAGTTAAACAGAGTTGCCAAGAATAAGTGCCGGAATCAAGGCTGGCAGGGAGACGGAAGGTATGTTGACCACGCCACATGTCGCCGGTTTGCCAATCGGTTGTGGGAAACGAACTTTTGATGAGCGGGAGCGTTTGTACAAATGAAACCGTTTGATCGGCCGCAACCAGCTGTAAAATCATCGTTTCATCTTGGGTCGGAGTAACATCCGCTTGCCAATAGACATTGAGCGAGAAAGGATCACCGCTATTCGCTTCGGTCCGATCAAGGTCGTAGCCAAGCAGAGAGATGTCGCCAAAGTCATGCGGGTTAGCATATTGGGGCTGGATCGCTGGGGGCTGGATCGGCCGTGTGATCTGAACAGTGCCCAAATCGAGCGCGGTCCGGCCGTCGCTTAGGGGCAACGGAGCGAGCGTGTCCCGATCAAAGGGGACAAATTGAATCGTATACAAGCCGGGTGGGGTCGCGGGGAACACGGCCGCCAGTCGCATATCTTCCGCGTATTCAGTGGTGGGCCATGTGGTGCTGTCATAAAAACCGCGATGCACCCGTGGCGCAGGGCTTTCTTTACCGGACCAAATCCGGCCGTCTTCATCGACCATTTGGATCAAGGTAACGATATTTTGACCGAGCGGCTGGGTCGCTTGGAGCCGTGTCGTGATCAACAGCGGCTCATCGGCCGGAGCGGTGCGAGCGGACACCGTATAATCGAGTAGTGCCAACCCGTTTTGGTATGTCGCGACAGGCGTTTGGGGTAAATACGGCCGTTCAAGCGGAGCGATGAAGAGAAAGAATGCCGAAAACAACGCGAAAACAGCCAGTGACGAGTGACGAATGACGAGTGACGAATGAGTGGCAGCACCGTCCCGTAGGGGCTGGTAGGCCGGGAAACGATTTAACTCATTTACCGAACCCACATCCAACCGG
Source organism: Anaerolineales bacterium (assembly GCA_011524645.1). Taxonomy (GTDB): domain Bacteria; phylum Chloroflexota; class Anaerolineae; order Promineifilales; family Promineifilaceae; genus WTJY01. The sequence goes on from WTJY01000238.1 coordinate 3,165, forward strand.
CCTGCCCGCCCACGCCCCAACCCGACCCGCGCTATCAT
>WTJY01000445.1 GCA_011524645.1 Anaerolineales bacterium
GGGTGACAGCGCCATCCGCTGGTTCTTGACAAGCCTCAGAAGAAGCATATTCATCCAAAGCCGTGATGATTTCTTGCGCTTGACCCAATGGGAATGAAGAACCGAAAGAAACGGTGTCATTTGGAATTTGGTCGGTCAAGGCCAAAATACGGGTTTCAGCGAAGATATCTGGCGCGGTTTCAGAAGCACCAGCGCGAGAGTCAAGTACGCGATAACCACCTTCATCTGGTCCACCATTAACGAAGACGCGGCCTGCTTCATTACGCAATGCCTCGCCACCTTCACGCCAGATTTCTGGATCGTCTACACCGTAGCTCCAATCACGTTCGTAGTTTGGCAACAAGGGTGGGCTGAAGAAACCGGTCGCGAAATCAACGTCACCGTTGTATACGGCCAACATCGCTTGGGTGTGACCACCCGCTTCTACAGTTTCACCCGCTTCGATACCCATTTCTGAGAACATCGCGCTTGGGAACAAGAAACCAGAAGTTGAGGTCACACTTGGAACACCCCAAGTTTTACCGTTCAAATCTTCGATGGTTTCGATTTCGCTATCGGCGCGAACAACGATTTGTGCGGCATACCAAGGCAAACCGAAACGAACGGCCGCGTTACCAACTTGAACACCACAACGTTCGTTGGCCAAAACATAGCCCAACGCTGGGATAAAGCCGATGGTATCGTCTGGAGAAGCACACATCGCTTCAATCGTAGCCGCGTAGCTGGTTGGAACGCTAACTTCAAAGTTATAGCCGGTCGCTTCTTGCAACGCGTCAGCCAATACTTCACCACCGGTAACGATGACGTCAGCATCAACAGAAGGAACGAAAAGAACTTGAATCGGACGTTCTTCTGAACCAAGTGCCGCTTCTTCGACTTCAACTTCTACAACCACTTCTTCGGTGATTGTTTCAGTTTCGACAACAACGCGGGTCACTTCGATTTCAACTTCTACTTCTTTTTCAACTTCTACTTCTTTTGTTACTTCTACTTCAACGATTTCCGGTTGGCACGCCGTAAGTAACAAGGCAGCTGACAAGGCAGCCACTAAAGATAAAATCAATCGCTTTTTCATCTTTCATTCTCCTTAAAAATAGTTAATCGATGAATTCCGACTATTCACAACAGAACTTTACATCGTTCTAAGCCAAAATACTACTTAGCCCTGATAGTACAAAATCTTCCCCAAAAGCAACTAGTAAAAATGCCTAATAAAAATCTTTTTTTTGATACTTATTGCCCAAAGTAGCGAAAAGCCGGCCGTTCCTCCATATCACTCGTTTCATATACAAATGTCGACACAGAGGCGGTGTGCAAATAATCGGAATCGAAATGGGTTTGAGCGGTCGCAAATTTCTCTTCAAGGGTAAACGGCCGGTTCAACGCCCACATAATTTGATACATTACCACATCACCATGCGTAACGCCGATCACATGTTGCCCCGCAAAATCCCGCCGCATCCGGCCGATCCATTGCTGAGTCCGCCGCACAATATCGTCAGGTTGTTCATATTCGGGAGCCAAACCACTATATAAATCCCAATTGCGGGCGAGCATATAGGACAAGGGTTGCCCATCATGAGGGGTATGCACCTCAATAAGTTTTTTCGTCCGCTTAATCGGGGGAGAAGCGGGGAGATCATCAACTATAATCGCAGCCGTTTGTCGGGCACGCAGTAACGGGCTGGTAAAAACGGCCGTCACGCGGGGCAAAGATGCTTGGACATAGCGTGCCGCACGGTGGGCTTGTTCGCGACCAAGATCGCTTAACCCAAAGCGGGGCAGACGGCCGTAAAAAATTTTCTGTGGGTTATACACTTCGCCGTGGCGAATTAATGAAATAGTTGTTTGGGTCATAATTTTTATCTCAACTCATTATTTCTGGAATCACCTTCATTCATGGTGAAAGTTGGCGCTACGGCTGTGTGTCTCGGTGGGGACACCGGCGACAGATTGGGGGACACCGGCCACAAATTGAGAGGAAAAAGATAGGAAATCGATTTGCTCAATAAATACCGTTGTGTACAATTTCCACGCGCAAGGAGCCACCAGCCCCTAGCCCCCAACCCCCAACAACCTAAATAAAATAGCCCCAGCAAATTTGGGCGTTGCTAGGGCATCACGGCCGATCTTCTTCCACAAAAACCGGTCGCACCCGATTATATCACGGCCAAACGGCCGTCGGACTTCTAACAAAAAAAAAGCCCAACGGCCGTTTTTTTATTGTCACTAAGAATCGAGACAAGGAGACACCAAATGGGTACATTAACGGAAGAACTGGACAAGTTGCGTCAAGATTTACGTAATGGAGCGATTGACAAAGAGACGTTTAAGTTGTTAGCGGAGGCGTTAGCACGCGAAGGGAACGGTGGCGGCCGTCATGCATCAAACATAACAAACGCAGCGGTTAATCTAGGTGACAACGGTATTGCGGCGCAAGATGCGGTTGTAAACACAGGTGATGAAAATGTCATTAACCAAGGGGAGGGGTCAATAAGCGATGTGCAACATCGGCTACGCACATTACAAAAGGAGCTGGCAAAACTTCCTGCGGAGCAGAAGGCAGTAGGAGATACGATGTTGCAAGAAGCGACCGTCTTGGCCGAAGAAGCGGAAAAAGAAGAGCCAGACCCAGAGGTAATTGCTCAGCAGGAAAGCAAGCTGAAAATGGGCACTTTTGACATCATGGAAGTGATGCCCACGGTTCGCAATATCACGCTCGGTTTAATCAGCGCGGCAAAAGCGGCCGCCGATCTGCTTAGCTAACCCTTACCAATCATTATCCACTCATCACCGATGGCACAAAGTGCAGGGCCATCGCCTACCACCAATATTGCTATGAAACCAGAAGACCTCCTCGCCGCCATGAATGACCTACGTGCCGATCTCGCGGCCGGCCGTATCAACGAAGACACGTATCGCTTACTCATGGCGGCTTTGGCTCCCACCCCATCAAGCCAAAGCCGCGAAGCTAAAGAAATTGCCAACAGCACCGTTAATCTGGGGGACAACAGCACCACCATAGGGGCTGGTGGCACACAAAACCAGTTCTTCGGCACAGTCTACCAAGGCAAACCGACCGATGATACAGAAAAAGCGCTCAACATCTATCGCAGTATGGTGCGCGGGCAAACCGCCCATGTTTCACTAATGGGGATCGACAAAAGCGCGGTCGATTCTCACACCGATAGCCCGCTCA
>WTJY01000414.1 GCA_011524645.1 Anaerolineales bacterium
GGAAGCAGTAAAAGAGTACAAAATATCATATTTTGATAAATCTCTTACAACGGTGCATTATAATTGTCTCATTTCTACACTATCCCACAAAATCCAATAGAACTAGTAAAATTCAAATTTTCGCTCTTGACAAACACCATCATATAGATAAACTTCTATATGTGATCGATTTTCGATTTTTTTACAACCATACATAGACAGCTATCTATATGTTTTAAGGAAAGGTAGATAAATTATGTTAGTTCAAGATTTTTTAGATGCGGTTCAAGAACATGAAGGTTTACCGCTATTATTTGAATTAAGCGGCGGCCGTGTCATCCAAGGTGGTTATCATGTCTCCGAAATTAAAAATGCGACCTACGACACCATCGACTGTGGCAATAGTTTGCACACATGGAAAGAGGTCATCGTACAGATTTGGGTACCAGAAGAAGCTACGGAAACAGATGCGTGGATGCCCTCTTCTAAATTTATGAAAATTTGGGATGTGGTTGATAGTCGGCTGGCTTTGTATCGCGATGCGGAAATTAAGATCGAATACGGTGATGACGCGCATCTCACATCAAATTACGATATACATGGGTTCGATGTAACCGAAGACGGGTTAATGGTCCAAATGGCCCCCCCACGGACGATGTGCAAGCCACGCGAGATTTTGGTCCCCTTACAAGAAGCGACACCGAGTGTGGTACAAGCGACGGGACAAGCAGCCGGCCGGCTCGAAACGGTCATCCCCTTAAATTTGGCAACAGTAGGTAGCGATGCGGGAGCGTGTTGTACGCCGACCACAAGCTCACAATCGGACAGTGCTCGCTGCTGTGGCTAGTCGTTTTGCATGGCAAAAGCTTGCTGAAACGGCCGGAGAAATTTGCGTTCTGGTGACCAATCGACGATAGCAAACACGATTTTCGCAAAGCGGCCCGCAAACTTTGTCAACAACGCTTGTTTAAAGTCTTGGGCGGTGCGGGCAGGATCATTCCCAAATGCTCCGCACCCCCAAGCGCCGAGAATAAGTGTAGTATAGCCAAACGAACAAGCGATCGAAAGAATGCGATCAGTACGCTGTTTGAGCAATACAGACGCGTAGTCATGTCCCAATCGGGGCGCATAGGGGGCGGCACAGCTAATGAAGTCTAAGAGCCACGGCCGTGGGTAAGATTGTCCCGAATCATCACAGAATACTGGAACTTGGGGTGAATATATGGCCCAATCACTAGAATCCGGCAAGGGACGTTTGGCATGAGCCGCATACATCGGATCATCAACCAATGTAAGGTAGAGTGCACTCGCACGGCATAACGTTTCTTCTTGCGCTCGGCCGCCGGTCAGAAACCCACCCCCCGGTTCAATTCCATTAGCGAAATTAAGGGTCAGTGGCTTGAAACCGGCCGATACCAGCTGGTGGGCAACACTTAACGTCGATTGATTGACAACAACAATTTCAGTTTCCAAGAATTGTTCGCTTTGTGAATGTTTCAGATTGCATGACGGGGCAATGCTTACTTTCTGGGCAATAGCCTGCTGAATTTCAGATCGCCATTTTATCGCTTGTCCATTATGTAGATAGCTTTCGTTCTTCATCGCCTCATAAGCGATGCGCCCAAGTTGAATAGCGTGTGTACGACTAATATCAAGGTTTTGACGTTGCGTTTGAGCGAGTGCTTCAGAATCGATGATTTGTGCCGGTCTCAGTATCTGTTTCATGGAGTCACTTGGGGTCGATTATTAATCCCTATCAAATGAAATTTGCTCGGCAGCCACTTGAGAGCCGAAATGGATCGTTTGGCCCAAATTATGATATTCCACACTGGCGAGATAGCGACGGAAATAACCCTGAAAATTTTGGCGCAAATATTCAACCATCTTATTACTCTTGCTCAAACCGGCTTTCAGCTACATTTTTAGTCGTCGCCATCGGATCGAAGATACGGCCGTTCATGGCGATATACACGCCGACCGGTAGCAACTGTACACTAGCGGCCGCAAAACCCAAATTAAAGACCGCATCTGTTTTACGCAAACGGGCCGGTTGCATCGCCCCGACGAGCACAATCGTTTTGCCCACAATATTTTGCAACGCACGGCCGGTTTCGACCATCGAATCGGTCCCATGCGTCACCAAAATATGCTGATGATCACAAGCTTCAATCCGAGAGCGAATCAACGCCCGATCATCATCGGTCATGTCAAGGCTGTCTTTACGCAACACCGACTCAACGGTGTAGCTAAAACCGACCAATGAATCGGCGAAAATCTCATCAATTAAAGGTTCGCCCACTTGAAACTCGCTTTTGGCATCAAAATAGATTTTGTCGATTGTGCCACCGGTAGAAAAAATCTGAATCATGAGAACTCCGCGCGATCTGTGGTCAATGACTCGATAAAATCGACGTCGATTTCTACACCAAGCCCTTTTCCTGTAGGGACAGTCATGGTGCTATCCTCTTTGTTTAAGACAAACGGTGGATTGGCGATATCACGACTGAAATAGCGGTCTGTCGCGGAAATATCACCGGGAAGAACAAAGTTAGGCAGACTGGCTAAGTGCACATTCCCGGCACGGCCGATTCCGGTTTCGAGCATGCCACCACACCACATTTGAATACCGGCCGCTTCCGCCATATCATGAATTTTCAACGCGTTGCTAAAGCCACCAACCCGCCCCACCTTCATATTAATAATTCGTCCCGCTTTTAGATCGATCATCGCTTGGGCATCAGCCACACTGTGAATGCTTTCATCGAGACAAACGGCCGTTTCGATCTGAGCCTGTAGACGCGCATGGTTCGCAATATCATCATGTCCCAACGGTTGCTCTAGCATCAACAAACCAAACGGATCAATTTGCCGCAACAAATCGGCATCCTCTAGGGTGAAGGCAGAATTCGCATCCCCCATCAAGCGCAAATCGGGGTACTTGGTCCGAATCCGCTCAATCGGTTCAATCAGCCAGCCAGGCTCAACTTTCATCTTAACCCGCTGATATCCCTCATCAACAAAACGAGCCACACGCTCTTCAAGCAGCTCAATCGTCGGTTGAATACCGATACTAACACCGACTTCAACACGATCTCGCACACCGCCTAGCAAAACGGACAGCGGCTGTTCGGTCGCTTCGGCAAACCACGCCCAAACCCCATTTTCCAGCGCCGCTTTGGCCATCACGTGCCCGCGTACCGGTTTCATCAGGTCAACCATATCGCGCGGGTCATAAATGATTTTGCCCAAGACAAGCGGAATAAGATAACGGGTTAAGGTATGCCACGCGCTTGTGACTGTATCGGCCGAATAAAAAGGGTCGCTCATGGCGACACATTCACCCCAAGCGGTAATGCCCTCAGCCGTCACTTTGATCAAAATGATTTTCCGCCCCATTTCGGTCCCCATACTGGTACGAAAAGGATGGACAAGAGGAAGTTCTATATGAAAGAGTTCGATTTTTTCGATTCGCATGGCCTCATTTTCGTTTAATTCTGTCAGGTTAGCAATAGTTTTATAGACCTTTTTGCCTTTCTCCTTTTCCCTTTTCCCTTTTGCCTTTCTCTTGGCAGCCGTATACAATTCTGATAATTCCATAGACAAAGCGTTGATCGGGACGAGTAGTAGCTCGGCCGTGTGCTAGAGAGTAATGGCAAAAGCTGAAAGCCATTATCACAACGGAAGCAACGAAAACCCCCCGAGAGCGATTTTCTGAACACATCTTGCAAGTAAGGAAATCCGGTTGGTCTCGTTAACGACCCCCAAGGATAGAACTTAATCAAGGCAAAAGGTGAAGGGCAAAAGGAAAAAGTGCCTGACCCAGATTACTTTTCTGTCGAAGTTGGGTGGAACCGCGATTTTGTAATGCCAACGCCATCGCCCCAACAGCATTTTTGAATGCAGGGGCGATGGCGTTTTTATTTTTCCTTTTTAATTTTGCCTTTAAGGAGGTTTTATGTCGGAAGAGAATATCCCTTACGAACAAACGGAGCTATACAAAATCCGGCACACGGCCGCGCATGTTTTGGCTGAAGCGGTGCTGGTGCACTATCCAGATGCGAAGTTGGGCTTTGGCCCACCGGTAGAAGATGGTTTTTATTACGATTTCGATCTCGGTCAGGAGGAAAACGGCAAAGCGGTCGCTTTCACGCCTGAGAAACTCGCCGAAATCGAAAAAACGATGAAAAAACTGCTCAAGAAAAACGCCCCATTACAAAACCGTACGATGGGAATCGCTGAAGCGAAAGAGTTGTTCGCAGATCAACCCTTCAAACAATATCAAATCGATTCACTGGCCGAAGGGAAGTTGGATGAAGATGGCAACACGACGCAAGAAGCGGCCAGCGAGGTCAGTATCTACCAACATCGCGAGTTCGCCGATCTATGTCGTGGCCCACACGTACCATTCACGAAAAAGGTCCGTCATAACGCCGTCAAATTGCTGCGCTCGGGCGGGGCTTATTGGTTAGGCAATGAAAACAATCAGCAGCTACAGCGTATTTATGGGACCGCGTTTGAAAACAAAGAAGAATTGGCTGAATTCTTACGCCTACTTGAAGAAGCGAAAATGCGGGATCACCGGAAACTCGGCCGTGAGCTTGAGCTGTTCCATATCTCTCAGCTGGTCGGTTCCGGCTTGATTTTATGGCTACCCAAAGGGGCAACGTTACGCGATATTTTGGAACGCTTTATGCGCGATGCCCAAATTAAAAGTGGTTATCTTCCTGTCATCACTCCCAATATCGGGAACCTTGAGTTATATAAGACCAGCGGACACTATCCTTACTATAAAGATAGTCAGTTCCCCCCCATCGAAGTTGATGACGAGCTTTATATGCTCAAACCGATGAACTGCCCACATCACTGTGAGGTCTATAAAAGCAAAGCGCGTAGCTATCGCGATTTGCCCTTACGTCTAGCTGAATTTGGCACCGTGTATCGCTATGAAAAAAGCGGTGAACTAAACGGATTAACCCGTGTGCGTGGTTTTACCCAAGATGATGCTCATCTGTTTACCACCCCAGATCAACTCGAACAAGAATTCATCGGTGTAATGGAACTGATTCAGCATGTGTTTACGACGATGGGAATGACCGATGTGCGGGCCCGCTTGGGAACCCATGAGCTAGACAACGATAAATATATTGGTGATCCAGCGATTTGGGAAAAAGGGATTGACGCGATTAAAGGGGCGTGCGACCGAGTCGGCTTGCCCTACACGGTCGAAGCTGGCGAAGCGGCGTTTTATGGTCCTAAACTCGACTTCATTGTGCGCGACGTATTGAAACGTGAGTGGCAGTTGGGAACGATCCAGGTTGACTTTAATTTGCCTGAACGTTTCGATCTCGAGTATGTGGGTGAAGACGGTGAAAAACATCGGCCGGTCATGATCCATCGCGCCCCGTTCGGCAGTATGGAACGATTCACGGGGATCTTGATCGAGCATTTTAATGGTGCCTTCCCGCTTTGGCTCTCACCGGTACAAATGGTGGTCATTCCGATTGCGGATCGTCATGTGGCATATGGTCAAAAAGTAGCGGATGAGCTAAGAGAGGCCGGATTCCGCGTCGAACTGGATGCAGGTAGCGAACGGATGAACAAGAAAATCCGCAATGCTCAGCTGCAAAAAACGCCATATATGTTGGTGATCGGCGATAGTGAGCAAGAAGCGGGTGCTGTGGCGGTACGGACGCGTAATAATGAGAACCGTGGTGCGATGTCTGTGGCTGATTTTAAGGCACATGCGCAGGCGATGGTTGATAGCTTCGCGCAAGAATTGTAAATAACGAGATAGGGACGAGAGATAGGGATAGAGAAGAACCTTGGCCAAGGTGATCTCCCTATCTCTATCTTCTATCAGTTGTCTAAACTTGGGTACAAAAATATTTCCGCTAAAGTTTATGCGTAGGCACCACATCATTTATGACTCGTCGATTTGATACCGTCGGCTCTCCCACCAGATTTTCGGCAAGCGGCGAATTTTACCCCATGCAGAAAGATGGGATCGGCGTGAGAATACATCATAGTCATGGGCTTCAATATCTTGAAGAATCCCTTCATAGAGTTGGGCGGCCGCTGTGATAGCGAACCGGCCGTCTTTATCGAGCAAGGCAACGCCGGGCAACGCTTCTTGATAAAGGTCGCGATTACGCTGAATTTGAAAACGCATAAATTCGCGCCAACGTTGATCCACTTGACCCGCTTCTAGATAGTCATCATCAATACCAAATGCTTCTAGCTCCTCGCGAGGCAAGTAGACCCGGCCGTTGCGCCAATCCTCACCCACATCACGCAAAATATTAGTGAGCTGCAAAGCCACTCCCAGCTTGATCGCATAGGGCAAAGCCTCTTCGCCACTAAAACCGATGATATGCATGCTCATCAACCCTACAGTCGAAGCCACACCATAAGAATAAGCAGCCAACTCTTCAAATGTATCATACCGCTTCTTATCTAAATCACGATATACACCTTCAATGAGCTGTTCCGCATAACGCATCGGAATCTTGTGTTCACGCTGCGCATCGCTCCAAGCAACCGCCACCAGATCATTCTGAGGCGGCGTTCCCACCAATGTATTTTGCTGCCAAACACGAAGCTGAGCCTGAATCGCGTGTTTGCTGGATGCCCCAGGAAGCGGCCGATCCACAATGTCGTCTGTCACGCGACAAAACGCATAGAGTGCACGAGCCGCGAGCCGTTTGCTCTTTGGCAAAAATGCTGAAGAAATATAAAAAGATTTACTGTGATGAGACGTTAATGTCTGACAAAATTGATACGCCTGTTGCAATGTCGTTTGTTCTATTTCATGTGCTCCCCCCGCCTTTGCCGTCCCAAAAGTCGAAGCCTCTTGCGCCATTGACAATAGAGGCCGTTCCCAAGCTTCCATGACACCCATGCCATACTCTCCTTAGCCGAGCAGATTTTGAAATCTACATCGTCCAGATGTCCCCAAAGAAGACATTCCTATCTAACTATGATAAATGGCCGAAATGATCAAAATGGACACGATAAATAGGTAGTTCCATCTTTTTCCATGATGTTTCGTGCCTAGAACAGTTATATTCTGAGAGAATATAGACAAAAGTCGAAAATGTTAACGAAAAGTAGATATTTTGTCCACATTTCGGACAGGCTCTTCTGTACAAAAAATTGACATATAGTGGAGATATGCTATCATTTTCCTGATGTATAAGGTGTTTTTATTAATTTTTTCTATTTTAATTAAACAGCTAATTTTCAAAGCGATAACTTCTTATCAAATTTCTAAAAAGGGAATTACTTATTCCTCTATTAAAGATCGAAAAGGACGCGCCATCTTAATCGAGCCGATTTGAAAACTCATGCTCTTTTGATTGGCAAGCACAGAGTTACTGAATGGCCAACAAGAAAGATCAAAATCACCACACTGAATATAACAATCACATCAATGTGAAGTCTTCAGCCAGTGGTCAATCATATCCCGATGAGTCTAATGCGCATGATCACAACCCCACATTTAATTTAAAAGCGGTTGTCAATGAGACAGGGCTAAAACCTGACACCTTACGTGCTTGGGAACGCCGCTATGGCTTACCGAATCCGGAACGGACCGGTGGTGGGCATCGTCTTTACTCTCAATATGACATTGATACATTAAAATGGTTAATCGCTCGGCAAGATGAAGGAATGAGCATTAGCCGCGCGGTTAAGCTGTGGAATCAATTAAAGGATGGTGGAGAGGATCCTCTTAACGTAAAGCAATATGCGTTAACAGAAGCTTCTCCAACCGTTGCCAATGTCGTTTCAGGCGATAATCTAGCGGCTCTTCGTCAGTCGTGGATCGATGCTTGTCTACAATTCGATGAACGCGCGGCCGATACAGTTCTGGCAGAAGCGTTTTCACTTTTCCCCACCGAAACGGTTTGCTTTGAATTACTACAACGTGGTTTGGCCGATATCGGCATGGGTTGGTATGAAGGGCGTATTACGGTGCAACAAGAGCACTTCGCCTCCGCTCTAGCGATTCGTCGCTTAGAAACGATGGTGGCAGCGACACCTCCACCCTCTCGCAACGGCCGTATTCTCGCAGTCTGCCCTCCTGAAGAACGTCATACCTTCGCCTTACTGCTCATCACTCTGTTGCTACGCCGCAATGGTTGGGATGTTGTCTATTTAGGTGCGAATGTCCCAACGACCCGCTTAGAATCAACCTTATCAACAGCAAACCCTCATTTGGTTATGCTGTCTGCTCAAACTTTATACACGGCAAGCACGATGTTGCCGATGGCCAAACTTCTGCAAAGAGAGCGGGTTCTCTTCGCATATGGCGGCTCGGTTTTCACTCATATCCCGATTTTGCGCCAAAAAATGCCTGGCTACTATCTAGGAGAACGAATTGAGCGGGTTCCCCATATGGTCGAACAATTGCTAACATCGCCTCCCCCCATGCCGATGTATGATCAGGCGACGGTTGACTACCAAATCGCACTCAAACATTTCCAAGAACGCCGCGCCTTGCTAGAGGCTGAAGTATGGGCGGTGCTCCAAGGGACAAGCCAGCAGATGTATTTGAACAATGCCAACAAAGAGCTCGCGCAAAACATTATTGCCGCAATCACCTTTGGCGATATGTCTTTGCTCAGTGCCAATTTGGAGTGGATTGAAGGGTTACTGGTCAATTACCATTTCCGTATGCCACGCAAAGCGTTGGAAACCTATCTAAAGGCGTACTATCAAGCCGCTGTCAAGGTTTTGGACTACCGTGGAGATTTAATCATCTCATGGCTTAGCAAATTACTAGACAAATAGTGGACAAAAGAGCCTGCACTAATTTGAATCTTACTCAAATTTTGTAGCGTACACACAACAGAACAACAGATTTTACTATTTATTCAGCCTCCTGACTTTAAAGCAACATGTAGATAATTATGTACGATTATCTACATATGCTTCGATTTTGGAGATCAAGCTGAATTACTACATCGTCTTATAAATCTTCTGAATTTTTACAATTCGTCTGTTTTGCCCCCCTCTCCCGTTGGGGGAAGGGCTGGGGGAGAGGGAAATTTATAAAATCCACCTCCCCCAACTCTTCCTCATAGGAAGGGAGAAAAACAACAGATTACTTTTGAGGCGATGTACTTATATTCCTGCAAAAGGAGAAAGGTGATGCGAGTTATTATTACCGGTGGGTCGGGATCACTCGGCCGTCAGTTGGTGGAAGCCCTGCTTAACAGCCCAAAACGATATGAGGTTGTAATTCTCAGCCGCAATCCAAAACGAGTCACAGGGTTTCCTGACGAAGTCCGTATAGAAAAATGGGATGCGAAATCGGCCGCAGATTGGGGCGAATTAGCGGAGGGGGCCTATGCGATTATCAATTTAGCTGGTGAAAATATCGGCGAAGGGCGCTGGACTGCAGCCAAAAAAGAGCGCGTCATGCAAAGCCGTTTAGACGCAGGCAATGCAGTTGTCGAGGCGATCAGAGCGGCCGCCGTCAAACCAAAAGTTTTGGTCCAAGCATCGGCCGTCGGGTTCTATGGCAATCGCGGAGACGAAGTCTTAACTGAATCATCTTCTGCGGGCAATAACTTTTTGGCCGATGTCTGTGTCGCTTGGGAAAATGTGGTCAAAGCGGCCGAAAACTTTACCCGTGTCATTTATTTACGAACCGGCGTGGTCTTAACGACCAATTCCGGCGCTCTCCCCAAACTAATGATGCCCATGAATCTATTTGCGGGTGGTCCACTCGGCAATGGCAAGCAATGGTTCCCTTGGATTCATATCGATGATGAAATCGGTCTAATTGTCCATCTCATGGAACACGAGACAGCTTCCGGCATTTATAACTTGGTCGCACCAGAGGCGGAACAAAACAAAACCTTTGTGAAAAAACTTGGCACGGTGATGAATCGGCCAGCCTTCGCCCCTGCGCCTGCCATCGCCCTCAAGCTCATACTCGGTGAAATGTCCGCACTGGTCTTGGATAGCCAACGGGTCGTCTCAGAACGAATCGTAGACACGGGGTATCAATTTACCTATCCTGATACACGACGGGCCTTACAAGACATTATTTACAACGAGAAATAGAGGCCGATGGAATTTTTTAGCGAAGAACGACATCAGCCGTTTGTCTTCGGCAACGGCCGTATAGGGGCTTTGCTGGTACACGGTTTTCCCGGCACGCCTGCCGAAATGCGTCTAATCGGTCATCACCTTAGTAATGCAGGGTGTACCGCACATGGCATCTTGCTGCCGGGATTCGGCCCACAAATCGCCGAACTCGGCAACTATTCCGGTGCGGATTGGGTTGCGGCCGCTCGCCAAGAATGGCAGCACATACAGCAAGA
>WTJY01000196.1 GCA_011524645.1 Anaerolineales bacterium
GGTCGTTAACAAGGCGACGAAAATAAGTTGGCCTTAAGAAATCATTTCGTCAGATTTGGCATAACCGGTCAACATAACATCTAACATCGTTCTGACTTATCATTTGTATATCGTTTACACAACCGCATTATCCTTATCATGCACTATAAATAAACATCGCAAATTAATAGAACGATCTACTTCATCAACGAAACAGGTTCTTGGTCGCAAATCCAGTCGCTAACCAAGATTCTTGACCTTAGGAGAATTTATGACTCACTCAAGCCTGCCTGTACCTGTCGTGCCACTGCGTGGAGGCGCGGTTTTTCCAGGTGTTACTACAACTATATCAATCGGTCGTCGTCGTTCGCTAGCCGCCGCCCAAGATGCCGCCAAGGGGAATGGCGATTTACTAATCTTAGTCCAATACGATGCGTCAGTTGACAATCCAACAGATGTGGACATGGCTCCCATCGGCATCTTGGCGACCGTAAGAGATGTATTACGCTCTTCACAGGTCGGTAGCGTACAAATGATTGTCGAACTTCGTGAACGCGTTAAATTTACGAAATTGACACAGCAAGATCCGTTCCTAATCGGAACATATACCCGAATCCCTGACCTACAAGAAAATGAAGCGACCGTCGATGCGGTCAATCAATTGACCGCAAGTTCTATCGCGTATTTAGAAAAATATGCAGAAGCTTTAGGTGAGGTCAACCAACAGGTCTTAGCTTCAGCACGTAGCCGCTTGCACCCTGGTGAGTTAGCGGACTATCTAAGCGGCTTGCTTAATCTCCCTATCGAATTTGAAATCGAGTTGCTCAATGAGCTAGATGGCATGGCTCGTTTAGAAATGGTGCGCGCTCACCTCGAACGGGAATTGCGTATCGCCAAAGTTCGATCCGATATCGAAGGGGAAGCACGCGATGGAGCCAATAAAGCCCAGCGCGAATTTATGCTTCGCGAACAAATGAAAGCGATTCGCAAAGAGCTTGGCGAAGAACCGGAAAATCCGGCCGATGAGTTCCGCACAAAAATCATGGAAGCGGGTATGCCGGAAGATGTCAAAGAAAAAGCACTCAAAGAACTCAAACGACTCAATCAACAAAGCCCACAATCGGCCGAAGCGGGTGTCATACGCACCTATTTGGAAACGCTTGTCGATTTGCCGTGGCAAAAAGAAACCGAGGACAATTTCGATCTCAACCATGTGCGCGATGTCCTAGACGCAGATCATTACGGCCTAGAAGATGTGAAAGATCGTATCATCGAATATATCGCGGTCCGCAAATTAGCGGGCAACAAAATGCGCGGAGCGATCATCAACTTAAATGGTCCTCCCGGAGTCGGTAAAACATCGATAGCCTCTTCTGTAGCGCGAGCGATGGGGCGCAAAATGACCCGTATCAGCTTGGGTGGTGTACGGGATGAAGCGGAAATTCGCGGCCATCGCCGCACCTATATCGGGGCGCTCCCCGGCCGGATCATTCGCGCCTTGCGCGATGTCCAAGTCCGTAATCCGGTCATCGTTCTCGACGAAATCGACAAACTAGGTGTCGATATGCGCGGCGATCCCAGCGCGGCCTTGCTAGAAGTCCTCGATCCGGAACAAAACAATGCGTTTACCGATCACTACCTAGAAGTTCCTTTCGATTTGTCCCAAATCATCTTTATCACCACATCGAATCAAGCCGGACGGATTTCCGCCCCCTTGTTTGATCGCATGGAAAGCATCGAAATGCCGGGCTATATCGAAGATGAAAAACTGCGTATCGCCAGCGATCACTTGACCAGCAAGCAGATCAAAGGGCACGGTATTCCTGAAAAGATTTCCGTCGAAATCGAGGAAGATGCCATCTTAAAGTTGATCCGCAACTACACGCGAGAAGCTGGGGTACGTCAGCTAGAACGGCAAATCGGCACATTAGTCCGTAAAGTTGCCGTTCAAGTGGCCCGTGACGAAAGCGGTCCGTTCACAATTACGGCCGATGATGCGCGTGAACATCTAGGTCCAGAGAAATTTAGCTTTGGCTTGGCTGAAGAAAAAGATGAGATCGGTGTTTCTACCGGATTGGCGGTTAGCGCGGTCGGCGGTGATGTACTCTCAATCGAAGTCAGCCTGAGTGCTGGCAATGGTAAGGTGCTCTTAACCGGCTCGCTCGGCGATGTCATGCGTGAATCAGCGCAAGCCGCCCTAACGTATGCCCGTGCCAACGCAAAATCGCTCGGTTTGGAAACCACAGTGTTCGATAAGAGCAATATCCATATCCATGTTCCGGCCGGTGCCACCCCCAAAGATGGCCCAAGCGCAGGGATCGCACTTGGCACTGCGATTATTTCCGCCTTTACCAACCGGCCAGTCCGCCGCGATGTGGCGATGACCGGAGAAGTCACCCTGCGTGGTAAGGTGCTTGAAATCGGTGGACTCAAAGGAAAAACAATCGCAGCCCATCGGGCGGGGATCAAAACGGTCCTGTTGCCACACGACAACGGCAAACATATCCCTGACTTACCCGAAAAAGTACGCCGAGATCTCGATTTAATTCCGGTTCGGTATCTGTCTGAAGTGCTAGATATCGCCCTATTACCGGCCGTTGCCCCACCGGTCACCCACTCCGAAGGGCAAGCCGATGAAGGGCTCAGCGTCCCCCCCGCACCACCCAGCGGTGGAGATAGCCCACTTCTAGCCAAAGCGGACAAAATGTAGTCCAACAGTCAATCAGGCCAAGAAAAATAAGCCGCAATCGGTTTGCCGAATCCCTTATTTTTCTTGTTCCTCCAATTTTTTCCTTTCTCCTTGCTTTCAGAGGCGGTACACATTTGTGTCGCCTCTACTTTTCCCCCTTTTTTTCTTCTACAATTCGAGCCTATAACGATATCTCCCTCAAGAGTTGAAAAAATCGATGCATTTAAGGGGTGTTTCCCTATGCGCAACCTCTATATTTATCTCCAACTCGGTTATGATGACACAGATCGCTCGTATCCCGTGAAGAACACGATAAATTAATCGCCTCTAGTCCTGTCCGATTTGGTGAGACTTGATCAATTAACGATTGTCATTTCCACGAAGGTGGGAACCCAACGCTGTTTGAGCGGTGGTTCCCCCCCTACGCGGGGATGACAGCCCTGTAAATCGACTATTCTTGAGCGATTTACGCTTATCCCACCAAATTCGGCAG
>WTJY01000288.1 GCA_011524645.1 Anaerolineales bacterium
GATGGAAGAGGCGGCTGAGCGTGCTGGGGTTTCCTTGGCGACGATGAAGCGGGAAGTGGTGCGCATTAATGGGAGTGGTGGCTAACAATGGTGACGCTCAAACAGGCTTTGCTATATGAACGCTTGGGCTTTTCATTGGTGCCGATCACACCGAAACGGAAATTGCCGATGCGCCGACTATTGCCCGAAGTGGATGGCAAACCATCTTGGAAACCTTATCTCGTAGAACGAGCGACAAAGGAGGTGATTAAAAGCTGGTATAAGCGATATCCTCGTCTGAATATGGCGGTGGCTTGTGGGCCGGTTTCGGGGGGGCTGGTGGTAATAGATTTTGATATCGATGCGGAACAGTATTGGCGGGAGTGGGTTAAGATGACTGCGCCGTTGAGCCATGCTTTGCCGGTGGCGCGGACAGGGAAGGGATTACATGTGTATTTGCGCTATGCTCAGACGGTGCCAAGTATTCAGTTGGCTCAGAAGGAGAATGGTCGAATTATTGTAGAGACAAGAGGGCATGGTGGGTTATGTATGTTGCCGCCTTCTACGCATCCGGAAGGGCATACTTATATATGGAAGCAAGGATCTGCTGAACAAATTCCTATTGTGAACCATCGACAGTATTTGCGACTGGTGGGGGTAGCAGTGAGGTTTCATGAATGTGTGGATAAGGTGGTGGTTCCGGCCGTTGCCGCACCGGCGGCCACCGACACACAGAGCCTGGTAAATCCGGGTGTGATGCAGAAGCGTTTAGTAGCTTACGGGATGGCTGTATTGCTGAATTTGCAGTCTGAATTGGCTGGGATCGGGCAGGGAGGCCGCAATGCTGGGTTAAATAGGTCTTCCTATATAGTAGGGCGATATGTCGGGGCGGGATTGGTGGTGCGTGATGTGGCTCATTCGATGCTTCGTCAGGCGTGTCTGGACAATGGGTATATTTATGAGGATGGGGAGAATGCGTTTCTGCGGACGTTTAAGAGTGGGCTTGATGCGGGGATTGCACGGCCGGTGGATGTGGGGGAGTTGAGCGGCCGGTTGAGGGGGAATGATCGGGGGAAAACGTGATCTTTTGTGACAGCAAGGCTACTTGATTGGTTGGAGACGTGGCACGAAATGGAGCATATATACGCATATGAGTGACTAAGTCTGGTTGCCGTGTTAAGTCAAAATACTTGTCATCTTTTCTTTTTCACTTGTGTTTATTTGATCAGAAGAATAAAATGAGCCTAAACAAGAAATGAAAGATTTGCTGTGCACCATCGCTAAAATTAAAGCCACAACCAGAGGCTTGCCACTATCCAGAGAGTCATTGTACAACCCCAAATTGAGTAAATTTCACAATTAAAACAACACATATATTCAAATAAGGAAGTAGGACATGGAGACAATGCGGGCCATCATAGGCAGTGGGTGGAGTTGGTATAGGCAAACATTTCAAGATCAAGGTTGCGTAGGTAAATTGTTCTTGCTTTTTGTCCCATTTATGACGGTTATTTGCTCTGGCGGTACAGGGCTTATCATGTTGAGTGCTGTCGTATCTTCTAATTCACTTGGTACGCCAGAGCCTGCCTTGAGTGGCAATCTTGCATCATCATCAGCTATGAATTCAGGGCTTGTTGCGGATGAGGGAATTGATGAAGAGCTATCGGTCGATGCTACAGCAGAAGGAATGATTGAAGAAATTGCAGAAGTCACGCGCGTTATTGATGGAGATACGATTGAAGTTGAAATAGACGGCCGAACATATCGTGTTCGTTATATCGGTGTCGATACACCGGAACGAGGTGATTTGTTTTTTGATGAGGCCACAGATGCGAATCGTGTATTGGTTGAAGGTGAAACGGTTAAGCTCGTAAAAGACACCTCTGAGACGGATCGTTACGGCCGCTTGCTTCGCTATGTCTATCTATCCGATGGTACATTTGTTAATGCAACACTTGTCGAAGATGGCTATGCACAAATTGCTACTTTTCCTCCGGATGTCCAATTTCAAGAGCTCTTTCGTGATTTACAACAGGCTGCACAGGAAGAAGAAACAGGGCTATGGGGAAATGAAGTGAATAATGTTGTATCTGAGGATGAGATTGTCGAGGTCATCGATCCTATAGCTACAGTAATGCCATCAGATACGCCAACTGCGTCTCCATCTCCATCCGCGACTGCAACCCAAGTCGCAACAAGTACGCCTGTACCACCGACGTACACATCCACGCCATCTCTTCCGACGAGTACACCTATTCCGGCTGCGACGAATACACCTGTACCAGTGCCCACTAATACACAAGTACCGCTTCCGACAAACACACCGGTTCCCGTTGCGACTAATACGCCAATACCACCACCAACGGCCGTGGCTGACACAGCACCCGATGTGCAAATCACTCATATCTTTTTTGATGGTGTGGTTGCTCGTGTTGAGAGTGACGAGTACGCTGTGATCACTAATGTAGGAGGCTCTCCGGTAAATTTAGGGGGCTGGTTACTCAATGCGGGTGATGATGGGCAAAACTTTGTTTTCCCCTCTTTTGATTTGCAGCCGGGGCAATCTTGCCGTGTTTACACCAATGAAAATCATCCAGAATGGTGTGGCTTTAATTACGGTCGTGGGAGTGCAATTTGGAACAATAAAGGTGATTGTGGGTATTTGTATGATTCGAGCGGGGCGTTGGTCTCTGAACGATGTTACTAACTTACAAAGCATGAAAATCGATACTAAGACTCGCGGGGGCAAATGAACAGGATGTGACGGTTTGAACTGTAAAACACCCTGTTTTGGGGTAAATGTCGTAACTGAACGGCCAACACCAGAAAGTGTACCCATTTGGGGTAAATGTCGTAACTGAGCGGCCACCACCAGAAAGTGTACCCATTTAATGACCGTTAAGCGGCCACACTTTCTAAAAACACCGTTATTCAGTGCCTTTTGTGAGGTTTTTATTGCAATCCAGTTATGGCCAAATCATTCAGAAAGAATAATAGCTTGAACTTGTTAGCGATTTGTACCCATTTAGTCACAAGCGGAGGTTAAATGGGTACAGAAACTGGTCTTAATCGTTTACTTACGACATTTACCCCGATTTGGTTGGCAATGCGATTATGCTGCAAAATGTGGCCGATATGACTGATATTTTACATC
>WTJY01000474.1 GCA_011524645.1 Anaerolineales bacterium
CCCCCAATGACATTAGGACGAAAACCCTCACTACTACCAGCGGCCGACAAAGTATTCAGTCTTTCGCGAGCATTCTCGACCGCCCGTTCGACATCTATACCTACAGCCATCAAATCCCTCGCTGGATTGCTCAAGTAGTGCGATGTGTCTATATTGAAAGCGTCGGCTAGTTTTTGAGTGGCTGTTTCTATATCCTCGGAGCCATCCAGCACACTGGAGGCTATGTCGCTGGTCTCTTTTTTGATTTCACTTGATGTACCAGTCAGCATACCGATCAGGCCTAGGTCGTTTCGTGCCTGATTTAGGAGTGAAATCTTTTCTTGCGCCGACATAACCGAGTTGGCAACCCCGCCGATAGATTCCTTGAGTGCTTCAACTTCCTCCCCTGTGCCAGCCAGAGCGCGTA
Source organism: Anaerolineales bacterium (assembly GCA_011524645.1). Lineage (GTDB taxonomy): Bacteria > Chloroflexota > Anaerolineae > Promineifilales > Promineifilaceae > WTJY01. The sequence goes on from WTJY01000474.1 coordinate 407, forward strand.
TAGCAACGGCCGCCGATTGTGCGTGAGGCGCAATACCCTCGAAGAATGCAATAACAGGGGGCCCGTATTCAGTGGCAATAACCGAGAGTGATTTAACAAGCTCGCTAGCGGCCGGTAATAGGGCGGTGCCAATTTCGACACCTACATCACTTATTTGATCTTTTAGGCTTCTGAATTGGTTGCTAAATGAATCGGCCGTTCGTGCCGCGTCCCCCTGCGCGTCGGTGGTCCCCTTTAATAAAAGATTTATTCGCGCTTGGACCTTAGCCTGTTCGAGCATTGCGCCGGTGTACTTGTCCGCACCCATTGCGGCAAGTTCTGATTTTAGAGTGTTCTCATTGATGACCACACCAAAGGCCAATGCGTTCTCGTGAGAACCGATCAAGGTTCCTTGCAATCGTTGCATGGCCTCATCTACCGGCATGTCATTAAATGAGGATAAATCTATAGCAAGCTGGGATAATGTGAGACTCAGGTCGCCAGCTGCACCTTCTGCAAAGCCGAGGGGCTTTAGAATGTCAGCGGTGTCGGCGGTCATGCCTGCAATAGCATGACGCGAACGGCCGATAGCGTCTGCTAGATCGTCTACACGATCATTGACGCTGTCGGCCGTGGTTGAGAATACTGTCTGAAATTTACTTTCGGCTTCTTCGACTGAAGAGGCTAGACCGATGACGGCCGGCCCCATCGATGCCACCGCGCCCGCGATTGCCAAGGCTAAGCCACTTATAGCCATAGCCCCGACCGCGCCAAGAGTTTTAAGCGACTTGCCTAGAGTTGATGAAGATCGACGCAGGCCAAAAAACCCCTCTTCGGCCTTTTTGACCTCGGGGGCTCCTTTCCATATCGCATCAATTACCGCTCTTAGCGTTCTCGGATTCATCTCTAAGCCTTAGACCTTCCATATATATAGTGTACATTCCATGCGCTCGCTCTCGGAACTGTGCAAAATCCATGTCCGAATTGACGAACGTATGAGCGGCCGTGTAGAGGTTGTATAGAACCTCCATGCAGAGCAGTGTTTTGTTTGATTGATCCAGTAAGCCACCGGATATAGGCAAAGCCCCCCAAGATTTACAGCGGATCGCTAGGACCAACTCGCTCGGAGGTTCTTTGATGTTCCCCGCTCCAAATTCAAACGCTTGGAGCTTTAGCCGTTTGGGACCGTTGTCTCCGCTTTCCACCGCTCCTGAATAGCAGATCGGATAGCGACCGTGTATCGTGGTGGAATTTCGTCCATTGCTTCAGCGATGCGTTTGCGCCCTTTCACCGGTTCACCGTCAATCAACAATACCCCAGCATTTAGCGCACAACGCACAACGTGTGCACCACCGCGGCAAACACCCAATTGCGCCCACCGTGACACATCACTCGGACAATCTACAGACAGACGGCGTTCAAACTCTTCGCATTGCAATAGTGTCCATTCATCCTCGATCAACTCATATGGTGCATCGCCGTCATTCTCCAAAACGGCCGTTGCCGCCGAAAACGTATCGTCAATACTGCCGCTCAGTGCCAGCGCGTCATTCTTGGTCATGCCCGTCACTGCGTTTTTGGATTTTTTCGGCGGGAACGGTTCACCGTCTGCCAGCAGCATTCCGGCCGATGCTCCCGATTCAATCAGAAGCAATGCCCAGCGGATAGCTGTTAGCTGGCTGGGGGACTGGACATCTTTGGGCTTGTTTTTGGTGAGTTCGAATTCGAGCGATTCAAGTTGGGAAAGCTTCGGATTTTCAATAACTGTTTTGATCATTCTTTAATTCCTTTGTTCTTTGTGTTTTTAGTTTGTGATTTTTGTGGCGGTGCGGTCATCGCATTTGATACCGACTGTGATTGTAGCGTAGCCATTAACTGGAGGACTTAACTGCCGGCTGGTTACCGTCCCCTTGGTGCTGGTATATATGGATGTCCCCACAACGCCGGGGAATGGCTCGAAACTGACCGCTCCGGTTGCACCGTGAGCAAGCACGGTGTCGAATTGATCGTGCATACTTTCAGCATTGACCGCAATGTTGAGCGTGTATTGAGTATCCTCGTGTCCTGCTAAATGCTCTTTGTGACCGCTGTCGGCCGTGGTAACTGTAAATTCGTCACCGTCAAAATTTGCATCGGTCTTTTCAAGACCGGTGATCAATGTACCATCAAATGTGAACCGTTGATTTTTCCCTACAATTTTCATGATTACCTCGTTGCCGCGTCTGCGGTCACGTCTATATCTATTTGCGCATGATGACACAGTACGTCACCAAACATTCTCTCGTCTACATCTGCTCGGCTTACGCTAAAATCGTAGCCGACAGAGGATAGGTTTATGGAATTTCCGAAATGGTCCACAAGTGCGTCAACCACTTCGCTAAAAACAAGCTCCGATTCATCTTGATCGCTAATTGACTGCAGAACCGATACCTCAAATTTATAAATACGGTCGCTATTACTTACTGCTGTACGATTTGTTTCCAATCCACGGAATGCTATATCTGCCCCGAACACACGGTTTCGATTGTCTTTGAAACGCTTGATGTATTTGTTCCAATCAAGTGTCGTTTTCCTGTATTGATAAACACGCCCGATTTTTTGGTACACCAAATCTTGGTATATCGCTTGCCGAATGTCGCTAACTAGACCCATTTCCCCCTCGCTTGATTGCGTCTGGTATGATCTTAGACAGAATCTTTTTAATAGTCGGCGTTGCCGCCTTGAGACCTTCCTGGAACATAAATACACCCTTTGTGCCTCTCGCCTTGATCGCATTAGCAATCGCAAAAGCAACGCTGGAGGCTTCCGGTCCCGATACACCGAGCTTTCGCACAACCCAATATTCTATCGCTTCGACTGGAGGCATTGTTCCGGCCGGCCGACCAGCCTCAACGGCCCATGCGTATATCAGAGGTGAAAATCCGTAACCGATCACATGCCCCCGCTTGATTTTCGCCGGGGATAACTGCAGTGATTGAGCTAGATTACTTGTTGCCCCATGCGGAGTTCGCTTCTCGATTTCTCCTAAAGTAACCACCAAGCCTTTATTGACTGCGAACTTGGATTCCTCTAAGATAAAACCCTCAAGGTTTTCAAGGCCTTTGATCGCCTCGTCAAGACCTTCCCATTTGATGGTCGTTTTAGCCATGGAATAGCCGCCTACGGCCGGACAGACGCTTAGAGCTGGGCCATTCCACAAACTCACCACCAGCCCCCGATTTCACTGCCCCATTTGGAGACATCAGAGAGGTATTCATAATCTGCTCGTACCGCTTGAAATAGGTCTTTGCTGCCGTGTTGAAATTATGAAAACGCGAGCCATGATCTACACTATCGGCCGAAATGCTTGGGTCGCTTGTTCGTGCGTATCGATTAGCAACAACCTGACAAAACAATGAGGCGCACAATTGAGTAAGTGCTGACAACTCTGTTTGATTTAGGTCTATCTCGTCATCAGCATTGAATCGGTACGCACGCTTGTATGAAATACGAACCTTTTCGGTCGTTTTGGGGGATCGCCCACGCATCATCAAATATCGCTCGGAGCCGTCATGGTAATCAGTGTTGCGCTGATCTGTCGGCACGAATATCGGATACGCAGTCGGCATGTCCTGTGCAGGATATTCGACAGATATTATTGAGCTAACACCGTCCTCCCAACCATCCAGATCGGACAGGGGGAGATATGCAGAATCGCGGCCGTGCACAACTTCTGTGCACGTGCGGGGAAACCGCGCCGAATGCTGGCTGAATGCGTCATCAATAATGCCCCCTTGGTGGGGGGGGCTGATTTCGCTAGAGTCCACACCGGTAAGGGCTAGCACTTTTTGCGTTAGCTGTTCTCGCTTGTACAGAGTCATGGTTTATTCGGCCGTTGCAGATTCGGATTGCTTGGGGGTGCGCGGTTTACGTTTTTTCTGCTTCAATGATTTAAGGCCTTTGAGTGATAGCTTCTCATTTCTCAATCCTTTGCTACCACGGTCCACCAGTAAATAGACATCATCGGCCGAGAGACGTATATCTCTAATTGCGTCCGGCTTAATATTCAAGTGATCGGCGGCTTGTGTTTTGATTTCTTCGCTCATGTTTGGTGCAATACCCTCATGTGATCTCGGGGAAATAGATTGCATGAGGGTGTTTGTCTAAAATTAGGCTAATGCGCCTTTGTACAATCCTCGGAAATCCGAGACGGGGGCACAGTCCTGATCGCCCATTCGGTACGTCATCATGCGGACTTTGTATGCCAGCACATCGCGATTCATCATAGAATAGCTGTCCTCGCGACTTGTGTTGAACAGACTTGGTGTGCGACCGCCACGCGGGAAAATCAAATGAATCGATCCGATCCGATTGCGCGGTGCTACTAAGGCCCACATTGATGCGCTGTCCCAAGTTGGGACAACTTGAACATCAAATTGGCCGCGCCATGAGTTAACGGTCTGCAATTGACCACCTGAGACAGCGCCGCCACTTTGGGCTGGTACTAATTCAGAGTTGCGGAGCGACAAAGCCACGTTCTCCAACTCTTGCGACACAAGAAGGTGAGAGAATGGGATGCTTAAGCGTTCGCCCTCGCCGTTTGGCATGTCGGTTTGTACCATCATTGCGGTGCGTCCGGCCGTTAGCGAGTTGTAGTCCAATGCAGCGGCGGCCGCGTTAGCATGTCCACCAGCAACGGTGACCGCGTTCGTGTTGAAAAGGTTACCAGTGGTGCCCATAACAGGACCTGCGCCATTGTTTAGGGTGAATACGCGAGAAACCAAACGGCTGATTGTGTTGTACCAAGCGTTCGACATCCGCATCGGGATTCGACGGAAATAGTTCACTTTGTCAGACATTAAGTCCTCGATAGATATTTCCAACAATTCCCCACGTTTTACGTGCTTAGCGACTTCTTCATCGTCACTCACATCGATCGTTTTGTATTGTGCACCCTTTTGAACCTCGCGGAGCTCGTTCATACCGTACTCGCGAATGAGTGTAAAGTCGTCAATGTTGTTTGTTTCGTGAATGGTCACAAATGGTTCGTACCAGCGTTGCCGAACGCTGTAATCATTGGCGACGGCTAGATTTAGCGTGTCTTTGAAAACGCTGGACAATCCTGATGTACCAAGAGCCTCGTAAGCACGGGGGTCAATCATCGGATTACCGCCGAGGATGTCACGAATGATATAACCTACACCTTCGCTAGAGTGACGGCCGAAGTCTGGCTTCCCAGCACGGACCCATGATTCCATTGCGCTGAATTCGTGCATACGCAATGCAACATCGTCTTTGGCTCGGTTCGCTTCATCAAACATATTGTTTGCATGTTCGACGGCCGAGTTAAACTTGTTCGACCCCATGAGTTTGTAGGCAAGAACTAACGCTTGCTTATCTTCGGCCGCAAAGGAGACTTGTACCCCGCTGTTGCCGCGTGGTGTGTTCGCACCTTCCATCGCTCCGCTTTGATCGCCTTGCGCCGAGATTGAAACGAGCATATCGGTGAATTTTTCGATTTGTTCGACTGCTGGTGCTTGGCCCTTGAAGTGGTCCTTCACGGCCGTGACAATAGGTGCAGGCAAATTCGACCGTCCTGCCAAATAATTGCTTACACCTTCTTGTGCTACCTGCAATTCACGCTCTTGACGCATGGTGGCTAAGTTGCCCTCCATCGCCTCGAACCGGCTGCTGAATTGTTCATTTTGCTGCTGAATGGCCGCGAGGATGCTTTCTAATGCAACCCCGTTTGATTCATTTGTTGAATCTTCGGCCGGTGCCACATCTGCGGCTGAAATGTTGTCTGGCATTACAGTTTCTCCATGTTCGGGAGCCGCTTGTTGGCTCTCTAAAATTTGTATTATTCGGCCGCCTGCCGCTGGGTGGGAGACGACATCTAAAGAATTTACATATCCGATTTTCACCGCGACTTGCTGTTCTACACCCTGAACGGTGCGATAAACCCACTTCGCAAGTGCGTTGATTGAAAAATTGATTCGGTCTAATAGATTTACTTCTTTTGCGTTTGATAGCTTTGTGCGGAAACCCTCATCTGCGACCGCGAAATCTCCCTCTAGTGTTAGCTTGTCGCTATTCCACACAATCCCACGCAAGGCCCCTAGCCACTCTTTTGTTACGGACCGTTGCCGATTCCTGAGTATGTTTTCTGCGACAGTTTCGTCCTTCTCTTCTTTTGGGTGATTGTCGTAAACACTCTTTGCTTCAAAAAGTGCGGCCGCCGCCTCTAGTGCTTCGGTATCATAGAGGCGATTATTTAATGACTTAATGTAGGTCCGGCCGTTATCCACAATGACATTACTGCGGTCATCCTCTGCGCCAATTAGCACAAGTCGGACCACACGGCCGGTATATTTTTTTATTCTCGCTTCTAATGCGACTTCTAATTCTTCGGTGCTCATTAATCGAAAAATCCCTCACCCATCAGAGATGGGCTATACATCCTAGATCGACATCGGCAAAAAACCGTATTCTTGGCCGACCCCGCTGGGTCTAGCGGGTACATAAGTTTTTCCCCGCCCACATCGAAAGCCTTATCAATGTGCCGCTTCTGCCTATTGGCTAAACGGTGAGCAGGCCTCTCTCGGCCATCCACATTCGCCAGCCAAACCTTCATCAAGTCTGGTATCTGATCATTCATCGCCTTTGCCTGCATCTGGTTCGTCAATGAATAAATACGACTAACCTCGGTTCTGGTGATCCGCTCAAGCTGGAAAGCTGCGCCGGTCACTTTCCCTTTTCGGACAGACCGGCCGTCACCTCCCAAAATCTTAATAATTCCTTTGCGAAGTTCAAAGGTTCTGGTTTCTCCAGCTGCGCCAAAAGCCAAGGTTTTTATGAATCTTTCGACCTTGCGCTGAGTGTCGCCACTAATGGTACTGATTAGGTCGGCCGTGTATTCTGCTGAGGCCTGAAGTTGTGTAGGAAATGAAACGGGGACGAAGTCTAGGTTGAATAGGTCGGCTATTATTTCTCCCTCGGCCGTGCCTAGTTCGCCAAAATCCTCCATGATCCGGCCGATAGCTGTTGCAATATCGTCGAAATGACTGTCTATCATCGCATTGATAGATTGCAAGCTCTGATTTAACAGCCTGCGGTCAATGTCACCGACTGTTAAATCTGCGAGCTCGCCAAGAATTTGACGACGCAACGCTGTCGCCTCGCGGTATATGGTTTTAAGTGCCTCGGTCTCTAAACGGTTGTATGTCCGCTCTATTCGCTTAATCTTTGCCCGATACTTTATACGGATCGCTGAATCCATTACGTTTCTCCCCGCCGTCCTCGTCTGGATTGTATTTTACCCCTGCCTCATTCATGGCTTTGGCGAACATTTGACGAGCGATCTTTTCGTTGATTAGGCCGTCGTCCTCTGCGTTGCCAATAGCGGCAATAAGTGGTCCAAAATAGGTGACAATGTCAGCCATACCGACCGGCCGTACCTCTGGTAGATTGACCGACACCTTCGGCCGATCCTCCGTTTTTGTCACAACAGACTGATCAATAGCAAATTGGGCCATTTTTTGTATAAGAGATTTCACATTCCCTTGATCATGCTCGAGGGTGCGGTATGTTGGTTCCCCCTGTGCCTTGGCCGTGGCTAGGTTGGCCTCCCCGCCGAAACCGTACCAATGCACAGGCATCGCCACACCGCCGAGAATCATACCGAGCAAGGTCATAAAGGTCTCAATTGTTCCGCTTTGCTTGAGGTCCGGCTGCATGACCTTCCATGTTTCAGCGGCCGAGTGGACGTTAATTGCTCGGCTTGCGGTCGGCCGTGTTGCGGCGATTTGCTTCGTGCGTTTCTTTATCTCATTCTCGTCGGCCCCTTCTATCGACACATCGTAGGAGTAGTGCTTCGCTATATCCTCGCGGTCGGCAAGGCTCATTAACACATCGTCGGCCGCCTCAATCCAATCCACCAAAGGTAGCAAATCGCTCATACCTCGGTCGCTATTTGTGAATCCGTTCTCCTTGTGATAAAAGCAATTACCAGCAAATTTAGAACTGGTCACCCCGCATTCTTTAGCTGCCGCGATCAATGCGTCCGGCACAATCCCTGCTTTCTCGGCCTGCTCCCAGCTAACCAAGCGCCCTTTTAGGTATTGTGGCACATCTTTCATGATGCCGCCTACCTTTACCTGCTTTATTTTGCGCACGTGCCAATAGAGGCTTTTCTCTGAGCTGTCTGGTGCAATCACAACGACACCTAAGCAGGACCGCGAGTTGTCAGGGTCGTAAATCGGCCGGTATATACGCTCCGGGTCAATATATCCATAGCGGACAAGGCCATCGCTCTTGTGTCGCACATGTGCAGGAATAAGCTGTTCGCCTAGTGCGCAGGCTTGCAAAGCAATCTCTCGCAAGAATCGGAACGATAGGCCTTCCTCATCATCATCGACCAAATCGTCGATAATGTCTTGATATTTATCTCCCTCGGCCGTGATCGCAATGTTGCCACCTATGATGAAATCCCGCTTCATTGTCAGCGTTCTTTTTGCCACTGGTGATGATTGCCAGAGCTTCCACGCAATCTCAAACATTTCATTTGGCAAAACTTCTGGTTGACGGCCGTGCGAGCTATACCGGTCCGTTTGGGAGTTGTATCCGGTGCCATAATTGCCGGAAATCGGCTCGTCGTTACCTTGCGCGTCTGTATAGCCGTCATAGTATGCGCTTTCGCGAGCCGTCGAGATTTCACTCATCAACTCACCTCGCAAAGAGTCTATATTTTTGTTCATTTTCGTCAGCGTGGTCAGTCCTACGCTTTCAAGCCAAGTGCTCATCGTACTCTTCTCCTGCGACCACGGCCGCGACCGATGACCGGTTCGGGGTGTACAACCTCGCTATAACCGCCTCCGGTGTCATAATTTGCTAATAAGATCGCGTCTCCAACATCGGGAGAACGGCCGATCCTCTTCTTTACATCGTCTTTAGATTCCGCTTTGACTTTGCCACCAGCCATCGGCTGATAGCGGACACTGCACAAATCCGCTATTACTTCTTTCCCCGGTGGCAATGCCAGCCCGACCCCGTGATCGGGGTCCAATGCATCGCGCATGCGCCAAAGTAATTCGGTACGCAAATTGAACATTCTTAATTTACCGCTCCGGTCTGTGTACGTGCTAGTATGCGATACATTGATCGCCTTTGATTTGTATCCAAGCCCTTTTAATGCGTCATGACTAGCCGATCCGTAACCGATCACGTCTGTATTGATGTATTCTGGATCGTGGTTGTTGCGGTGAACGAAGTCCGCCGCCGCTGGCCCATCCGGCGTACTGAATCCGGTCGTGATTTGCAGATTGCCGATATACACCCCCCAGCGCTCTACAAAAACCGTATTATCTTTACCACCTCGGGCCACGTCATGACCGGCGGCATCGGGGCGGCCGGCCGGTCGCTCCATCTCAAGCCAACGTTTTTGTGCTGCTCTTACCCACGCCGTGGGAATAATTTGGTATGGATCGGGTTGCTGAACAGATGAGAAATCACCAGTCAGAAGGGCAGTACGCATCGGCTCCGGCATTGAATTTACAACGCGCAAATACTCGCCATCTGCATAAAGATGAGGGTTGTTTTTGAGTCGTGCGGGGATGAATGTGCGGGACTTTGCGGGGATTGTTTCAATCTCTGTACGGCCGTCTACCTCAATTCTCACCTCTACCTCAATCGGTTCGCTGCTCCAAATCAAATTGTCTTTTTCGTCTCGATAGTACCAGCGCAATTCCCCAGGTTCGGCAGGGTCGGGGAAATCGGGATCAAGCCAAGGGGCCCAAGCCTCGATAACCCAAGCGCCGTCGCTATCCA
>WTJY01000405.1 GCA_011524645.1 Anaerolineales bacterium
TTCTTCATCCATGGCTTCTTCATCCATGGCTTCTTCATCCATGGCTTCTTCGTCCATGGCTTCTTCGTCTATAGCTTCTTCATCCATGGCTTCTTCGTCCATGGCTTCTTCATCCATGGCTTCTTCGTCCATGGCTTCTTCGTCCATGACTTCTTCAACTTCCTCGGCCGGTGCAGGTGTCGGCTCTGGAGTTGCGCCACCACAGGCGACGAGAAATAGAGCGAGTAAAATTGTCAAAATAGTTATTGAACGGTATTTCATCTTCATCTTTCCTTTGAAAGAGTATAAATCTGTAAATCAGGAGTTATGTCGAACAGATTTACGCTCTTTGGTGTGGTGAAATCAGTTATCCAGCAAAATCGCTGTACATGATTCCTAGTTATCTTCTTAATAATTAATATTTTCCGGTTCGAAGTGGCCACTCGATAGATTGTGCACATGCATCTGCGCACGACACGTAACAACAAATAACACAGAAACAGGCCAAAAACATCCACCGTCTATATTTTGTACAGATTTCTAACAAAAAACCCAGCTAAATAAGTAGTTCATGAGCCAAAACTAAGTCAAAAATGAGGATTTCTATACAATATATGCACATATTACACAAAAACATCAACTCAAAGCATATACCCATCCAATTTGCACAGCTATTTTCAGGCTCCCTATCTAAACAACAAGTGGTCAATTATGCCAAAAATTCACAAACGCCACCTACATCACACCCCTTCGCAACTATGTTAGACCTGCATAAACAAACAATTGACATTAGCTCAATTTATTATAACATCACCACAAACGGACCAAAGTCCATTTAACAATCTGAACCAGCATACGATCAAAATAAATCACGAAAAAACGCCAAACGCGCTCTATTTCATACTTCATACTTCTTATTTCATACTTGTAAAAAACACTATGACCACTCAACCGATCCAAGGCATTCATCACATAACAGTTTTCGCCAGTGACCCACAAAAAAATATCGACTTTTACACCCAAGTATTGGGACAACGTTTCGTTAAAAAGACCGTTAACTTCGACAATCCCAGCACCTATCACCTTTACTATGGAGACAACGTAGGTAGCCCCGGAACGATCATGACTTTCTTCCCGTGGCCCATGGCCAAACGAGGCACACGAGGCAATGGTGAAGTTGCGGCCAGCGCCTATGGTATTTTGGCCAGCTCAGTCTCCTACTGGAAAGAGCGTTTAAAAGAATTTAACATCTCGTTCCAAACCGAACGCCGCTTCGGCCAAGACGTTCTTATCTTCCAAGACCCAGATGGCATGTTTGTCGAACTGATCGTAACCGACGGAGACCCCGCACCGGCCCATTGGGCCAATGGACCAATCCCACAAGAACACGCACTACGCGGTTTCCATGGCGTCACGATTTGGGTTCACAATGCCCAAGGCACATCAACGCTTCTCAGCGGCCTGTTTGGCTTTGAGAAAATAGCGGAAGAAGGGGATCGCATTCGTTTCCAAGGTGCGGGTAAATTTGGACAATACATCGACCTTGTTGTCCGGCCGAACGCCCCACGTGGCCAAATGGGCGCAGGCACAATCCACCATGTCGCCTTGCGCACTGTCGATGACAGCGAACAACTCGCGTGGCAAACGGTGTTGCGCAACTACGGTTTCGGCGTAACGGATGTAAAAGATCGCCAATACTTCCACTCGATTTACTTCCGCGAACCGAGCGGCACGCTCTTCGAGGTAGCCACAGACGCGCCCGGCTTCGCTTGGGACGAACCGGTCGAAACACTCGGCCGTGATCTCAAACTCCCCCCATGGCTTGAAATCGATCGGGAAAAAATCGAGGATCATGTTGTCCCTATTACCGTTGCTGAATACACAGCCGCTTAATCAGCCACCCTCTAATTGCATGTAACCTTCAAATCATTCACAATTCGATACTAAACATCGATCAACTAACCACATGACAACCATCCTGCAACAACCAACACCACATAACGGTCCCCACCAAGGCCAAATGATTAGCACCACCGGCAAACCGCTTGATCAAGCGGCCGCCGCCATGATTCTTGTCCACGGCCGTGGGGCCACCGCTCCCAGCATCTTGGGGCTCGCCCAAGAATTTAACCATAATCAATTCGCCTATCTCGCCCCACCAGCACGAAACAACACATGGTATAATCATAGCTTTCTCAACCCGCTAACCGATAACCAGCCCGGCCTTGACTCCGCTCTCCAAGCGATCGCTGATGTCGTAGCATTTATCGAAAAATCCGGTCTTCCGGCCGAAAAAATCATCATCGGCGGTTTTTCCCAAGGCGCATGCCTTTCTATGGAATACATCGCCCGCAACGCCAAACGATATGGCGGTGCTTTCGCCTATAGCGGGGGTGTCATCGGCCCGCTCAACATGCCCCGCGCCTACGGCGGCTCACTTGAAGGAACTCCGATCTTCCTCGGCTGTAGCGATGTCGATTTCCACATTCCGGTCGAACGGGTCCACGAAACAGCCGCTGTCATGACCACCCTCGGTGGCAACGTCACCAAAAAGATCTACCCTCAAATGGGTCACACCGTCAACATCGACGAAATTCAACATGTCCAAGCCATCATGACCACTCTAACTAACCGAACCCACAAGTGATTCGTCACTCAAAAACTACTCTCATGAAAAAATTACAAGTCCAAGGTGTCCATCACATCACATTAATCGGCGCAAACCGCCAAACCAGTATCGATTTCTGGGAAGGGGTGCTCGGCATGCCCTTTATTTTTGAACAACCTAATCTCGATGTCGCCGAGCAAAACCATCTCTATTTCGATCCGGGCGACGGCCGTCTCATCACCGTTTTCACCAATGAAAAGTGGGAACCGGACAACACACGCACTCCCGAAGTAATCGGCAATGTTCACCACCTCGCGTTTAACGTGTCAAGTGCGACCTTCAACCTTGTCGCCACACGCTTAGATGAAGCCGGTATTACCCATAGTGGCGAGAAAGATCGCGGCTTTATGCGTTCCATCTATTTCCGCGACCCACTCGGCCTCTTAATCGAACTCGCGACCTACAAATTTGAACCGTTGTAAGAGATTTATCAAAATATGATATTTTGTACTCTTTTACTGCTT
>WTJY01000511.1 GCA_011524645.1 Anaerolineales bacterium
CATCAGATGATCTTGGCCCGAGCAAATTAGGGATTCATGTGATTCAAAACAATGATCCGCGCATTATGGAATTTATTCGCAATGCCCAACCGTCAATTGTCAAAGCGGTTGGGGATTTGGGCTTTTTATCAGAAGTGAAAGAAGCCTCGCCACGGACGACTACAATCGGCCGGATCGACGACATCTATGCGCAAAACTATATTGGTGACCCGATCGAAGCGGCCCGCGACTATGTCTATAAACATCTCGAAACTTATAAGCTCAATCCCGGCGTCGATTATTGGGAAGGATGGAACGAACCGACCCCGCGCATGCAAAATATGGGATGGTACGCCGCCTATGAATCTGAACGCATTCGTTTGCTGGCACAAAACGGGTTAAAAGCAGCCATCGGAGGCTTCGCTGTCGGTGTGCCGGAAATGCATGAATTCGAGCTATTTTTACCGGCAATCGCCACCGCAAAAGAGTATGGTGCTATCTTAAGCCTCCACGAATACGGAGCCCCCCACATGTATAACGGTGTCGGCTCCGCCCTTCCGACCTACCCCATGTATCCTGATCGAGGCAGCTTAACCTTACGCTATCGTTGGTACTATGAAGAGTTTTTGATCCCTCAAGATCTGGTCATCCCGCTCGCAATTACGGAAGCGGGGATCGATGGGATTATCGGGAATCGGCCGGGGCCGGGCGGCAAGGGATGGCATGATTTTACAGGCTATTGGAATGAAATCGGCCTAGGCTCTAATGGGACATCGGCCTATATCGGCCAACTGGCATGGTACGACACCGAGGTCAGACAGGACGGATATGTGATCGGCTTTACGATCTTCACGGCCGGTGACATCAAAGGATGGCATAGCTATGAAATCGACACCATCCTGCCCGACCTAGCCAATTATGTGAATAGCCAATATTGAGCGATCTGTCACAAAATCACACAGCCGTTCGTCTATAGATATGTCACGCACAATTTATTGAGTAAGATATGGGCGAGTGCCCCATCAAGCCTCATCCATCACCCCAAAGGATATATCATGACACAACATCACACAGTGATTCTCGGCGGCGGCTATGCAGGACTCATGGCCGCGATGCGACTCAACGGCCGCGCCAAACAACACACAAAAATCACCCTCATCGACGGCCGTGATCACATGGTTGAGCGTATCCGGCTCCACCAACTTGCCGCTGGGCAAAAGCTAAAAAAGCACACCTATCAAAACTTTCTGCGCAAAACAGCGATCCGATTTGTACAGGGCTGGGTCGAACAAATCGATCAAGACAAGCAACAAATTAGACTAAACGACGGCCGTACTATCCCTTTCACCCATCTCATCTATGCACTGGGCAGTCAAATCGATACCAAACGGCTCCCCGGTATCGCAGAATTTACCTACCTGTTACAAGGAATACAGGCGGCGGAACAATTGCATCAAGCGCTTAAAGAACTACCGCAAAACAGCCGCATCGCCATCTGTGGCGGCGGGTTAACCGGCATCGAAATAGCTACAGAAATCGCCGAAACGATACCCCATCTTAACGTTTCACTCATCACCCGCGGCTCATTTGCAGAATCGTTTTCAAAAGCAGGCATCGCCTATCTCCAACAAATCTGCCAAGGGCTAAAGATCAATCTACTTGATCAACATACCATCACTCATTTCACTGAAAACGCAATTCACTGCGCCGACAAACAGCCCATCACGGCCGATCTCATCATCTGGGCCGGAGCCTTTACCGTCTCACCTTTGGCCCAACAATCCGGCTTGCCAACCCAGCCCAACGGCCAAATTACCGTCGACAGCAACCTCCGTGCTATCGATACTCCCCACATCTACGCCATCGGTGACGCCGCTCACTGCGCCACAACACCCCACGCCCACCCGATTCGCATGGCCTGCGCCACCGCCATGCCGATGGGTTGTTACGCGGCCGATCATCTCGCCCAAACCTTACAAAACAAACGGGACGACAACCCATTTCGCTTCAACTACTTTATGTGGTGTGTCAGCCTCGGCCGTCGCGCCGCCATCGTGCAACGGGTCAACCCCAACGACACCCCCAAAGAGCGCATCTTAACCGGCCGTTTCGCCGCCCGCATCAAAGAGTTTATCTGCCGCTTCACCATCCGCAGCATCTACCTAGAACGCTTCTGGCCCGGCGCATACCAGTGGCCACAGTAAAAAGGGAAAAGGCAAAAGTTGGTTCGCGCCAAATCGCTAAGCGCGAGCCAATCCAATCGAAAATCCAAAACCCAAAATTGACTATGTTGTTTGAATCATATCGTTCTTATTTGTTCGGCTTGGCTTATCGGATGACCGGTAGTGTGATGGATGCAGAGGATATTGTGCAAGAGGCGTTTTTGCGTGTGGCGCAAGAACAGCGCAAAGGGACAACGATTCAATATCCCAAAACTTATTTAAGCCGCATGACCACCCGCCTTTGTCTCGATTATCTTAAATCAGCCAAGGTTCAGCGGGAAAGCTATATCGGGCCTTGGCTACCGGAACCGCTGATCACTCGCCAAACACCAGAGGATACAACGGCCGAATACGATCAAATTTCGTATGGTTTTCTCCGCTTGCTCGAACAGCTCTCTCCGAGCGAACGGGCGATTTTGCTCTTGCGCGATGTCTTTGACTATCGCTATCAAGAAATCGAAAATATTGTCGGAAAATCAGAAGCCAATTGCCGTCAAATTTATCGTCGTGCCAAAAACAAGGTCAACCACGGCCGACCTACACCACAACCCTCAACCGAAACGCAAAATCAAATCATCGGTCAATTTATGCAAGCGGTCCTCAGCGGTCGTATCGATGATCTTATCCCTCTTTTAACCGAAAATATAACCCACTATTCAGATGGAGGTGGCAACGTATCGGCCGCCACCAAGCCCCTCACAGGTGCGATATCGGTCGCCAAGTTCTTTATCGGTATCGCTCGTCTTGTCCCGCCCAATGTTCAAGCCCAATTCCAAACCATCAACGGCACACAATCGATCATTTTTACAGCCGATAGCCAGATTCTCAATCTCATTAATTTCACTTTTGTCGGCGATCAAATTAGCCAAACCCATGCGGTCTTAAATCCAGACAAGCTGCAACATCTATAACAAAAGCCCCAGAATACAGACCGGTTTGAAACAACTATGACACAAAATTTAGCAGAGATGAGAAATTGTTGTGGTTGGTGTGAAAGATTCCCATAGCTGGCTCCGGCCAAGTGACTTTGCTCATATAAGGGGCTATAATATTCTGTGAGGTAAAGGGAAAAATATTGCAGTCTAAGTAACCAACAAGAACTCTTTAAACGCTTTTCTTGATGGCAAGTGTAAAAATAGTTTCGGCTGTCTACTTAAACATATTTCCCGACATTTATTCAGCCGTTGTCGCGCTTTCTACGTTAAACAATTGATTTCACCCATTTCTTCTCTTTCTACATCATCTCCTCCCCCGTATCAGATCAAAGCGATGTGTAGCGCACAAATTACCCCGTGGTGTAGGCAATCAGGTAGTTAGCAAGATATCTCCCACGATTTTGGAGGCAAATCCCAATCATGTTAACTTTATTACGCAAAGTACATCTATTTAATGGACTATCAGCAGAAGAGTTAGAATTATTGGCCAATATTAGTCAAGAACAACAATTTGCTGCAGGTGACCTAGTCATAGAACAAAACACAACCGGCAAAGAAGTCTATATCATCGGTGTTGGTGCGATTGACGTATTTGTATCGGGCCTAGACAACGAACGGCCGATCGTCATTCTCGGTGATGGTCAGGTTTTCGGAGAAATGGCCTTGATCGATCAAGGATATCGTTCCGCTTCCGGCCGTGCCGGTAAAAACGGTTGTACCGTTTACCAAATTCAAAAAGATGACTTCAATGCATTATGTGAAAAACATACCCATATCGGCTACGTCGTGATGCGCAATATGGCGATTGATTTGGCATTCAAACTTCGTCATCGCAATTTGGCCGCTTTATAGGACGCAAAAACGGAGACTAGAAATAACAATATGACAAACGCAATTTACTATAAAGTTAGCTATGTCGTCGAAGGGGGAACCCATCCCGGCGCAATTATGAATGAAGACACCGAACCGATTGTCGGCACCGAAATTGAATTCGACGGCCGTGTATTTGAAATTACCGACGTGGAAGAACTAATGCCCCCAATGGGTGACTTCGGCTTCCTCCATGCTGCGTGTCGCTACCTACGCGACGCGTAAGCTCTACACGGCATAAACAACGCAAAAGTGGACCAGTTTTTGTGGTTCTACCAATCTCAGTAGAACCACAAACTGGTCCACTTTATATTTTAAACTGGTCCAATTTAAAGAAGCCTATCCGCCCGCAGCCGCTTTTAATGTATCACATGCTGGGCAACTCCCATCCGGCCGGATAATCGCATACCCCGCCTGCGGATCACCATCCGTTTGATACAGCGTAAAGTCCACATTGAAGACGATAAACATATCAACACGGCCGTCACCTTGCGCCAAGCGTAGCCCTTCTGCCAGCCATTGCGCATGTTCACTCACCGATGTACCACCTGCCCAAGCGAAATTAGCGGGCAAGCCACTAAACCCATCTCCTGACAAGTAGCCGATTTCGGTAAAGCAGAGCGGTTTCGTCCCCCCAAACGCTTGACTATAAGTATTGACCATCGTGCCGTAATACCAACTATAGTGCGAACCGCCCGAGTGACCGGTCGTTACGCTCGGTGATGTCGCCCCTGCATTATAGTGAACACCAACACAGTCGAGGTAATTCCCCCCACCAGCGGCCGCCACTCCACGCATATACCGATCATCAGCCCAAGCATTAGTCGTGTTATCAAAACCGGTCGGTGCTGGCGCGCCACTCACCACCAAAATATTCGAATTCGCCCCTTTGATCGCATTGTAAGCGGGAGCCAACATATCGTTCACATAGCTGGTCGGGCTAATCTGTCCGGCCGGCCACTCAAAATCGATATTCATTTCGTTCCACACTTCAATCGCATCTGGTGGATCACTGAGAGCAGCCACACTGCGCAGAAATTCCGTATAGGCGTTGAAATCGATCGAGCTAGGATAGGTGTTTTTACCCGGAATGCTCACCAGTACTTTTAACCCTTGACTATGACCCGCTTGGACCAACCCCGCAACCGCATCGGCCGAATCACCGGGTGCCCATTTATATTGAAACTTGACCCATGTCATACCGATCTCTTTCATTTTGCCCGCATTGGCAAATGTTTGGGTTTGCCCGCCAAACGCGGTACCAGAAATTCCGGCCGTGCTGGGCGCGGCCGTTGTCCCTCCGCTGGCGTTCGGAATCGTCAACGCCTGTCCGACATAAATATAGTTAGCGTTGCTCAATCCGTTGGCTTGCATAATACTGTTAATCGTCACCCCATAGCGCAACGCGATCACACTCAGCGTTTCCCCCGATTGAACAATATGCATAGTGCTGGTGCTGGTCGGTTCAGACGTCGGTTCAGATGTCGGTGTAGGGGTTGCGATCGGCGCAGGGGTTGGCGTGTTTCCCGCACCACCGGGGATCTGCAACGGTTGCCCCACATAAATTAGATTGGTATTCACCAACCCATTAAGCTGAGCCAGGTCAGCCACACCAACCCCGTAACGGCGTGCAATACTAAAGAGTGTTTCACCACTTTGCACCGTATGGGTTCCATTGGTCGTGGGGGTTGTAGTGGGTTCTGATGGGACCGGTGTCGCGGTCGGTGCGGGGGCGGCCGTGCCACCGCCGTCTGTCGGAATGACAATCACCTGTCCCACATAAAGCAGATCAGGATTAG
The DNA here is from genome assembly GCA_011524645.1 of Anaerolineales bacterium. GTDB lineage: Bacteria > Chloroflexota > Anaerolineae > Promineifilales > Promineifilaceae > WTJY01. The sequence goes on from WTJY01000511.1 coordinate 5,806, forward strand.
CCAGCTGATTCGTACTTAAAATATCAGACACAGAGACCCCATACTGGCGCGAGATCGCATAAAGTGTTTCACCCGGTTGCACCGTGTGATTGGTGTCCGCATAGGCAGTTGAGCTCAGGCTTGCTAAAATTAGCAAAATGACTAGACCGATAATTGATCTAGAAACAAAAATTGGTTTGGGCATAAAACTTCTCCAAAAAGATAATTAAACGGTTTGTGTGGGTCGTCACGAAATCATGCAAAACAAAATTGTTAAGACCATGATTGATCAAATCATCGGCCGAAGCGATTTTGACAGTCGCCATCAATAAGCAAGTGTGTCAAATCGATACTTGCCCGTGACTCACCATTCACCGTTTACACGTTACGAACGACTACATCCCTAACATAAATTCGATTTCCAATAACGGCAAGCCGGTTTTCTCGTTTGTTCGAGATTTCTTCACGGCTATTGCCAAATTTTCACTCAAGAGAGATAACCAATGATTACCAATGAACTTTTTGAATCGGCCGTGGCCATTACCCGTGAAGCGGGTGCAACCATTATGGGTTTCTATCAAGGGGCGTTTGAAGTCCAAGAAAAATCCCCCAGCAACCCAGTAACCGATGCGGACTTTGCGGCCGACCAGCTATTGCGCACCAAGCTCATGGCACTCTTGCCAGAAGCGGGCTGGCTAAGCGAAGAAACGGTAGACAGCCCAGAACGATTAGAGAAAGAGTATATTTGGATCGTCGATCCGCTCGATGGCACCAAAGAATTTGTTTATGGCATCCCTGAATTTTCCGTATCGGTCGCGCTGGTCCAAAACGGACTCCCCATTCTCGGCATCATCTACAATCCGGTCACGGAAGAGCTATTTACCGCCCAAAAAGGGGGTGGGCTCTACGTCAACGGACAAAAACAGACCGCCTCTAGCCGGACTAAACTCGAAGGAGCCCAAGTAGAAGCCAGTCGCTCAGAACGAAAGCGTGGTGAATTCGAGCCATTTGAAGAGTTGGTCAACCTGCTAACGATGGGCAGTATCGCCTATAAACTCGCCCGCACGGCCGCCGGTCTAGCCGACGCCACATGGAGCCGCGGCCCAAAACATGAATGGGACATTTGCGCAGGTGTGATTTTGGTCGAAGAAGCGGGCGGCCGTTGCGTCGATCTCGACAATGCGACCTTTACCTTCAACAAATCATTCCCCAAAGTCAACGGCATCATCGCCGACAACGGCCATCTACACGACGAGGTCATCACCACACTCGCCCCCCATCGACATACGGCTCGCGTCGACAAGAAAAAATAGCATACACCCCCAACACGCCCAGTAAGGGCAAAAAGAATGCAACTTCTGAAAAAAATCGCGCCCAGCACCCAAGCTGTCATTCTTTTTGCCCTACTCGGCACCCAAATTCGCCTGCTCCCAAGGCAATAGCGGCGGTTCGGCCGCTTGCGGGGCCGCACAATACGGGCAAATCTCCCACTGTAACGCCAGCAACTTATCACAGTGATGACACTGCTTATGCAAGCGGGTATGACAATGAGCGCAGACCATCCAATCTTTATGCACAATACGGGAACAACCAGGGCAAGTCGGCCGTTCTTCAATCTCTTGTAGCAGCGCTTCCTCTTCCAAAGCACGCTCATAACTATCCGCCAAAGTCTGGGGTGGCCGTAGAATCAAATAGATCACCAGCCCAAAAATCGGCAAAATCGCCACAACCACGGCCGCCAAAATCTGGGCAAACGGGTCACGTGATCGACTACGCATATCACGAAACGCCCAGACAATCAGGCTGAGCCATAAAGCAACCAACAAGGCGGAAATAATTGTGACCGCAATGGTCAGATAATTAATCAGGGTTTCGAATTCAAGCATAAGGGGTATTGTAACGGCGGGGAAGGAGCAAGGCGAATAGACTCATCAGAATAAGTAACCGACAACAATAAATCAATACCTTCGCCAATACGAACGGTCTAATTGGATTGGCTCCCTTCTTCTCAGGAGGAGGCTGGGGGAGGTGAGTTACCCCTCTCCTCCAGCCTCTCAAAACAAATCAGGTTTTTTCGATGGCAATAGCCATCGAAAAAACCTGATAAGTCACATGACGAGCCACCGCAGACGGTGACAAGTCCACCAAGACAGTTATTTAACGGCCGTTCTTTGAGCCTACCGAAACGTCCGTGGTTTCAGCGCACTAAATCCCTCACCAAACGTCTGCTGACTCATTTCCATCGTCACAAACGCTTTATCATCCACATCGGCAATCACCTGCTTCACATCCCCAATGCGAGAGCGCATAATCGTAGACATCACCATGTATCGTTTTTCACCGGTATACCCGCCGGTAATTTCCCAATAGCTGACCCCTTTTTGGAAATTGTCATACATCGCTTGTTTCACCCCATCTAAATTTTGGGTGATCACATGCACATTAACGGTACGACTCACACCTTCTAAAATCTGATCGGTAACCACGCCATAAACGAAAAGCATCACAAAACCATACAATGCCGCTTCCCAACCGAAAACCCAGCCGGTAAAGATAATAATCGTCCCATCGCTAATAAAGTAAATGTTGGTAATCGGCATGCCGGTTCTCTTCTGAATCAGCAAAGTTATAACAGAGGTACTACCTAACGAGCCTTTCGCTTTGAACAACAGACCGGAACCGATCCCACCGATCACACCGGCATAAATCGTATTGAGCAACAAATTATCGGTCATCGGAAACGGATCAATAAATGTAGGCAACACAGTCGCGGAAAAGTTAACCACCAAGGGGAATAATGTCGCAGCATATAAAGTACGGGTCAAAAATTGCCACCGGCCGAGAGTGAAAAAACCTAAAATGATCATCGGCACGTTCATTAACCAAAATGAAAAACCGGTTGTCCATCCGGTATAGTGACTCATGATCAAGGACAAACTGCCTAAGCCACCGGCCGATAAATTATGGGGCATCTGGAAGGAGACAAAACTAACAGACAACAACACAACAGCAACTGTCAACATCATGTAACGATGAGCAACTTCTTCAACAACAGCTCTTGAGGGCAAGCTTGCTTGCCAGCGACGTGATTTTTGTGTGATAACCATAATGATATCCTCTAGATTGATTGCATGACGCAAAACAACTTGACATAAAACAAGCGTTTTAGGAAATAAAAAACCCAGCCAGCTTTGGGAGATTCCAAACAAAGCTTGGCTAGGCAATTTCGTCAATTTAAGACCAACAATAGGGAGTATAGCAACCCCGTGGGGAATTTTTGGCGAAAAAAAGTGCCAAGCCTGTGTAAAAAATAGACAGCCTGTGTCAAAGTTGTGTCAGACTGTCTACACAGCACTAATGATCGCTAGATTCTGCGTCAGAAACGGCCGTTTTGCCGTTTTTGAGCGGTGTTGTCGAAAATTGATACCCGATACCGGGCAAATTATGGATAAAAAACGGCCGCTTTAAATCCGGCTCAATCTTTTTACGCAAGCGTCGAACCAAACCACGCACCAAATCCCGATTTCCCGCCCCGTTATACCCCCAAACGCGAGCCACCAACTCATCCGTTTCAATCACCTGACCTTCATTGGTCATCATCACATACAACAAACGGAACTCAAGCTGGGTCAGCCGCTGTGGATCGCGATCCCTAACCGTGACTGTCCGTTGCGATGGGTCAAGCTGAATGTAGCCAGCCGTGACCGATGACAACACCGATAAAGGAATCCCCCGAGAGCGCCGGAAGAAAATCTTGATATAGCGAGTAAAGAGCCGCATCGACAACGGCCGTTGAAACACCATATCAACCCGATCATCCAGAAAAGCACAATGCTGGTCCTCTGTTAAGGGATCGGTAATCAACATCAGCGGATTTTGATTGTATTGCCGTACATTAGCCACCAAATCTTTCATTTGGCTCGGCCGATTGTCCAACATCACCATCATATCAATCCCCTTGTCCATAGGAAGCAAGGAGGTCTTGCTAAAATCACCCAAGGATTGCACTTGCAATCCGGTATGGCGTAGAGCAAAAGTAACAAACTTCCGCTCTTCCATATTTTTTCCCGTATCGATTAACAATGCTTGCAAAGTAATACTCGCTTAACTAACAATACCTTCGCCATTTTTAGGCATATATGACAACAGTCTTGCCTTTGAGGTAAATTTGTTCCTTGAATTAAAAATATCTCGGGCCGATCGCTCAATTGTTTTTAATTCGCGTCGGATCAAAAGCTCCCCTCTCCCGTTGGGAGAGGGGGTGGGGGAGAGGGTTAATCCACCTCCCCCAACCCCTCCTCATTGAAGGGGAGCAAATCCAAACAGTTGATTAATTTGGCGAAGGTATTG